>NZ_CAMHZR010000001.1:310995-621990 GCF_946190325.1 Streptococcus mitis
TCCACTTGCCTGACCTGAAATATTGGCAGACGGCCCAATCAAGGGACCTGTCTCTCGAATCAAATCAAGGGTAATGGGATGACTAGGCATCCGAAATCCAACAGTTGCAAGACCAGAATTGACCCAATAGGGAACTCGGTCATTGGCTTCTAGAATGATGGTTAAGGGACCTGGTAAAAAGGTCTCTACAAGTTTTTGAAGATAAGTTGGCTGATTCTTAGAAAAATGCAAGATGTCCTCTAGAGAGGCGATATTGAGATTAAGCGCCTTGTCTCTTGGACGACGTTTGAGCTGGTAAACATGGTCAACTGCTTTTTCATCTAAGGCCTTAGCAAAAAGACCGTAAACTGTCTCTGTAGGCAGAACAACAGCTCCACCATTTTCCAACTCTTGTTTAATCCTGCCCATCATCAACCACGACCATCCTATCTTGACCAAATTGGTCCTTAAGTGTTCTTACACGTTTTTCAGGAAAATGCTTCCTAAAAAGTTCAGGAACACTTTGACCTTGCTTGTATCCAATTTCAAGGTAAATCTTACCACCATCTTTGAGATAGTCTTTTGCATCTTCCGCAATTCTACGGTAAATAGCTAGGCCATCCTCGTCTACAAAGAGAGCTAGATGAGGCTCCGAATGCAAGACATTCAAGCCGACCTCTGACTCATCTTCACGAGAGATATAGGGTGGATTGGAAACAATTATATCATATTTTTCAGAAATTTCTGTAAAACAGTCAGATTTTTTAAAAAATATTTGAAGATTTTGATTTTTAACATTTTCGCTGGCTACATCTAAAGCATCTTGAGAAATATCTGCTGCTGTCACTGACCAATCTGGTCTATTTTTTGCTAAGGCGAGAGCAATAGCTCCACTACCTGTTCCAATATCCAGAACTGAAAGATTCGTCTCAGGATTTTCAGCCAGGATAAGCTCCACCAACTCCTCTGTTTCTGGACGAGGGATCAATACTCGCTCATCAACATTTAACTGCATTCCATAAAAATCTGCCTGTCCAATGATATACTGTGCCGGTTTATGATCTACTAACTGTTGGAAAATTCTTTTTACAAATACTTCTTCCTCTTCCGTCACTTCCTGCTGGAGGGCAAAAACAAAGTCCGTAAAAGATAGATTTTTCAGGCTACGATAGACAAAAGAGAGGCTTTCAGCTTCCTCTCCTTGTCTTATCAACTCTTCTTCAAAATCTGAAAATAATTGAGCTAATTTCATTATTTGTTTAATTCTTCTAATTTTTGTGTTTGGTCATAGAGCACCAAGGCATCCACAACTTCATCCAATTTACCAGATAAAATTGTGTCTAGTTTTTGGAGGGTTAAGCCGATACGGTGATCTGTTACACGGTTTTGTGGGAAGTTATAAGTGCGTATACGTTCTGAACGATCTCCAGTACCGATTGTCGACTTACGCTCAGCGTCTTGTTCATCTTGGGCAATCTGAGCAAAGTGGTCAGCCACACGCGCACGGATGATTTTCATTGCCTTCTCACGGTTTTTCTGCTGGGTACGTTCTTCCTGCATTTCAACCTTGATATTGGTTGGCAAGTGAACGATACGAACAGCAGTCGCAACCTTATTGACGTTCTGTCCACCAGCACCAGAGGCGTGATAGATGTCAACACGAAGGTCTTTTGGATCAATATCGTATTCTACTTCTTCCACTTCAGGCATGACAAGGACTGTCGCTGTCGAAGTATGTACGCGACCTTGGCTTTCTGTCACAGGGACACGTTGCACACGGTGGGCACCAGATTCGTACTTGAGTTTAGAGTAAACTGACTGACCTGAAACCATGGCAACCACTTCTTTAAAACCACCTACACCATTCATAGAGGCTTCCATAACTTCAAAGCGCCAACCTTGGGCTTCCGCATACTTTTGGTACATGATTAGAAGGTCTCCAGCGAAAAGTGCCGCTTCGTCTCCACCAGCTGCTCCTCGGATTTCAAGGATGATATTCTTGTCATCATTTGGATCCTTTGGAAGAAGCAAGATTTTCAGCTTTTCTTCGTATTCTTCTTTTTCAGCCTTGGCATCTTTGAGCTCTTGCTTGGCCATTTCTTCCAAATCCGCATCTCCGCCTGATTCCTTAATCATCTCTTCAGCATCGACGATATTTTGAAGGACTTGTTTGTACTCACGGTAGGCTGTTACAGTATCACGAGTAGAAGCCTCTTCTTTTGAAAGCTCCATAAAACGTTTGGTGTCTGAAACGACATCAGGGTCACTGAGCAATTCTCCTAATTCTTCATAACGGTCTTCTACAGCTTGTAGTTGATCATAGATGTTCATTTTTCTTCATTCTCCTTATTGATTTCAGGTGCGAAATAATGTTTACGGCAAACCGAGATATAGGTTTCATTGCCACCAATCTGAATCTGCTCACCATCATAAACGGGCAGTCCATCCTGTGTACGCAAAACCATAGTCGCCTTTTTCTTACAATACTGACAAATGGTCTTGATTTCGTCAATCTTGTCTGCTAAGAGCAAGAGATACTTGGAACCTTCGAACAGTTCATTGCGAAAATCATTTTTCAAACCAAAAGCCATGACGGGTATATCTAACTCGTCCACAACACGAGCTAGGTCATAAACATGATGACGTTTGAGAAACTGGGCTTCATCGACCAAAACACAGTAAGGTTTTTCTGATAAGTCTCGGATATAGCCGAAGATATCAGTTGTTTCCTCAATCGCAATGGCAGGGCGTTTCATGCCAATACGACTCGACACATAGCCAACACCGTCACGAGTATCAAGAGCTGAGGTCATAATCACAACACCTTTTCCTTGCTCCTCATAGTTATAGGCCACCTTGAGAATCTCAATCGTCTTACCAGAGTTCATGGTCCCATAACGATAATACAACTGTGCCATGTTTCTTGCTTCACGTCCATTTCTAAATTTTTGCTACATTCTAGTATATCATAATTTTCTTAAGCTTTAAACGGCAAAATGTGGTAAAATAGAAGAAATCAAAAACTAGTGGAGGAAGCTATTATGCCATTTGTACGCATCGATTTATTTGAAGGACGCACGCTCGAACAAAAGAAGGCTCTTGCTAAGGAAGTAACGGAAGCTGTTGTTCGCAACACTGGAGCACCTCAATCTGCTGTCCATGTCATCATCAACGACATGCCAGAAGGGACTTACTTCCCACAAGGGGAAATGCGCACCAAATAAGCTAGCTTAAGCAGAATTGCTTAGGCTTTTTCAATCTCCAAGTAGCATCCATTGAAGAAATAGTTCAAATTTGTTACAATTTGAAAAGAGACTTGGAGAATTTTCCAAGAAAAGAGCTATTTATTAAAGGAAACATTATGATTACACGTGAATTTGATACCATCGCTGCTATATCTACTCCACTAGGTGAAGGGGCTATTGGTATTGTCCGCCTGAGCGGAACAGAAAGTTTTGCTATTGCACAAAAGATTTTTAAAGGAAAAGACTTGAGTCAGGTTGCTAGCCATACCCTTAACTACGGTCACATCATTGACCCTCAGACAGGAAAAGTCATGGACGAGGTTATGGTTGGAGCTATGAAGTCTCCAAAGACCTTCACTCGTGAGGATATTATCGAGATTAACACCCACGGTGGAATTGCGGTGACCAATGAGATTCTCCAGCTAGCTATCCGTGAAGGAGCTCGGTTAGCAGAACCTGGTGAATTTACCAAACGTGCCTTTCTAAATGGTCGTGTAGATTTGACACAGGCCGAGGCCGTGATGGATATCATCCGCGCAAAGACAGACAAGGCCATGAACATTGCTGTCAAACAATTAGATGGTTCCCTTTCTGATCTTATCAATAACACCCGTCAAGAAATCCTCAATACACTTGCCCAAGTCGAGGTTAATATTGATTATCCTGAGTATGACGATGTTGAGGAAGCCACTACTGCTGTTGTCCGTGAAAAGACTATGGAGTTTGAGCAATTGCTAACCAATCTCCTTAGAACAGCCCGTCGCGGCAAAATCCTCCGTGAGGGAATTTCAACAGCTATCATCGGCCGCCCCAATGTTGGGAAATCAAGCCTTCTCAACAACCTCTTACGTGAAGACAAGGCTATCGTCACAGATATTGCTGGTACGACACGTGATGTCATTGAAGAATACGTCAACATCAACGGTGTTCCCCTAAAATTGATTGACACAGCTGGTATTCGTGAAACGGATGATATCGTCGAACAAATTGGAGTTGAGCGTTCGAAAAAAGCCCTTAAGGAAGCCGACTTAGTTCTACTAGTGCTAAATGCCAGTGAACCACTGACTGCCCAAGACCGACAACTTCTTGAGATTAGCCAAGATACAAACCGTATTATTCTTCTTAATAAAACCGACCTGCCTGAAGCGATTGAAACTTCGGAACTACCTGAAGACGTCATCCGCATTTCAGTCCTTAAAAACCAAAACATCGATAAGATTGAAGAGAGAATCAACAACCTCTTCTTTGAAAATGCTGGTTTGGTTGAGCAAGATGCCACTTACTTGTCAAATGCCCGTCATATTTCCTTGATTGAAAAAGCAGTTGAAAGCCTACAAGCTGTTAATGAAGGGCTGGAACTAGGGATGCCAGTTGACTTGCTTCAAGTTGACTTGACTCGTACTTGGGAAATCCTCGGAGAAATCACAGGTGATGCTGCTCCTGATGAACTCATCACCCAACTCTTTAGCCAATTCTGTTTAGGAAAATAAGAAAAATCCATGATCGTTCTTGCGGTCATGGATTTTATTGTCTTTATTAGTAATCTGGTCTTAAGACCCCTGTTACAGTTGCCTTAGTTGCTTCGTAGTCGCCATCTACGACAACCTTGATAATACGTTTGGCATCTTCTTCTGGTGCTGGAACAAGAGGTAGACGAGTTGGACCAGCTTCAAATCCCATATAGTTGAGAACAGCCTTGACAGGAGCAGGACTTGGATATGAGAAGAGGGCATTAACCTTAGGAATGAATTTACGTTGAATAGCTGCGGCTTTCTTCATATCGCTTTCTGCAATGGCAGTAAACATCTTGTGCATCTCATCCCCATTTGTATGAGAGGCAACAGAAATAACCCCATCCGCACCAAGGTTCATGGCATGGAAAGCATCTCCATCTTCACCTGTATAAATCAAGAACTCTTCTGGCTTATGCTCAATCAAGTAAGCCATATTAGCCAAGCTGGTACATTCTTTAACACCAATGATATTTGGATGGTCAGCCAAACGAAGCATGGTTTCTGGAGTTAATTCGACAACGACACGCCCTGGAATGTTATAAATGATAATAGGTAAGTCAGAAGCGTCTGCAATAGCTTTAAAGTGCTGATACATTCCTTCTTGAGAAGGTTTGTTGTAGTAAGGAACAATAGCAAGCCCTGCTGCGAAACCACCAAATTCTGCTACTTCTTTGACAAACTCGATCGAGTCACGCGTATCATTGGTACCCACACCCGCAATCAAAGGAACACGCCCATTGACAACTTTCTGTACAGCTGCAAACAGTTCCAACTCTTCATCGTGGGTCAAGGTTGGACTCTCAGCAGTGGTCCCTGCGAGAAGAATTCCATCCGTATGATGAGCCAATAAATGTTCAATCAAGGCTGGAATAGCATCGAAGTTGATGGAACCATCCTCGTGGAAAGGAGTAATAAAGGCTGTGATGATTTTACACTCTTTTAAATCTTGATAAGACATGAGAAACACCTCTCTATTTCAAAGAAGGAGTTCATCTGAACTCCTAAACAATATGACTATTTTAATTCAAATTTCAATTCAGCTGTTGGACGAACCAATCCACGTTCGTGAAGAGTTTCTGCAATCTGAACTGAGTTCCAAGCAGCACCTTTGAGCAGGTTGTCTGAAACAACCCACATGTGGATTCCTTTTTCAGTATCCAAGTCTTTACGGATACGACCAACAAAGGTATCACGTGAACCCACTGCATTAATGGCTTGAGGATAAATTTGATGAGCCACATCATCTTCAAGGACAGCACCTGGGAAAGCTGCGATAGCTGCTTTTACTTCTTCGATTGGAGCCACTTCTTTTGTTTCGATGTAAACAGACTCAGAGTGAGCTGACAAGACTGGAATACGGACACATGTTGCAGATACTGCAATGCTATCATCTTCCATAATTTTCTTAGTTTCCTTAGTCATCTTCATCTCTTCGTAAGTGTAATCATTGTCAGTGAAGACATCGATTTGTGGAAGAGCGTTAAAGGCGATAGGATAATGTTTCTTGTCACCGCCTGAAGGTAAGATTTCCGCATGCAAATCACGTGGGGTTACACCATCATTCAAGACTTCACGAAGTTCACGTTGTGTCTCAAGAATTGCTCCCATACCAGCACCTGAAACTGCTTGGTAAGTTGAAACAATGATACGGTCCAATCCCCATTTTTGGCGAACTGGCTCAAGAGCCACCATCATTTGAATTGTTGAACAGTTAGGGCAGGCAATGATACCGTTGTGGGCATCAAGTGCATGAGCATTGACCTCTGGAACAACCAAAGGAACATCTGGATTTTGACGGAAGTAAGATGTATTATCTACAACTACCGCACCAGCTTTAACTGCGTATGGTGCATATTTAGCTGATGTAGAACCACCTGCTGAAAAGAGAGCAATGTCAACTCCCTCAAAAGCTGTTTCAGTTGTTTCTTCAATCGTAATATCTTGATCTTTAAATTTCAAAGTCTTGCCTGCTGAACGTGCAGAAGCAAGTAAACGAATTTTATCGATTGGAAGTGTTGATTCTTCCAACATTTTTATCATCTGAGCTCCGACAGCACCTGTCGCGCCGACTACAGCAACTGTATATCCCATAAATAACCTCTTTCGGAATTTTCTAAAAATTTCTATAATAGATGTATTATACTACTTTTTCCATGAATTGCAAAGCTTTTTCATCATTTTTTGGAAAATAAAAATCCCCAGTCACTAGACTAGGGACTAAGAGGCATCTTCATGTGATGAGCAGGTTCACACAACTCATCAAGGTCCGCTCCTGCGTTATGACCTCCTTATGCTCAATAGTAGTCCGAGGACTACCTATCGACTCATCGCGTCTATTATATTACTAGAAATAAGTAGTTTTGTCAATAAGAAATTTTTGCAGGATGACTTTTATTATACAAAAGTCAGATTTTTTTCTCGAGAGCATAAGAAAAAACTCTTGTGTTCAAGAGTTTCCCTGTAAATTTCATGCTAATTGCCGGGATTGAACCGGCGACCTCATCCTTACCATGGATGCGCTCTGCCAACTGAGCTAAATCAGCTTACTTAAAAAGTATACTATAGTTAGAAAATCTTGTCAAGTTTCCCTAGAAATTTTCCATAAGAAAAAGCCAGGTAAGAGCTACCTAGCTTATCTAATTCTATTTGCTTAAATCGATTCGACGACCAATTTTACCGATAATAATCGCTCCAATAATCAATGAGGCAAATTCACCAATCCCTGTTGTAAACCAAGTAAGGAAAAATGGTAATTGCGCTACGATATTCAACTCGGCAGCGATAGTAAACATAGAAATTGAAAAGAGGATTGAGAAGAAGAAATGATCTTTTCGAATCAAACCGTTAAAAAGATAATCCTTGCTGTATTTTGCAAAAAGCCAAACACCTAGACTGAGGAATACTAAGGTTGATCCACCACCAACAAAGACATCTAGCGGTCCGAAGCTAAAGAAATTAGCAATCATACAACCGATAGTAACTGCGATGATGTACTTAGGATTGTAAAAAGCCATAAAGTTCATCATTTCTGAAATACGAAACTGATAAGCACCATAGCTGATGGCATTTAGGGGTGGTGTGACAGTTAAAACGACATAGATAGCAGCAACGATTGCAATATCTGCTACATCACGAATGGTTAATTTTTTCATCTTTTCTCCTTTGGCGGTTTCCCGCGTATAATATGCTTGGTGAAAGAAGCTAAGCACCAAGGGTTGCTTGAATCAACCTTACTAGTATAGCACAATAGCCTGCTTTATGCTATACTAAAAGCATGAAAAAACGCATTCAAAGTCTCTTCGTGAATGAGCTCTTAGCCTATCTTTTTTTTGGTATAGCTACTACTCTTGTCTCCATTCTATCTAGATTAGTCATTTATCAACTAACTCATAGAGAACTCCTTGCTACTGGACTAGCAAATAGTATCGGTATCCTATTTGCATTTATTACAAATGATAGGCTTGTCTTTAAGCAAGCTAGAGATAATTGGTCAATTCGTTTAGTAAAATTTACTATAGCACGTCTTTCTACTTTTCTTTTAGACTTGTTTTTAGCTTTTCTCTTTGTAACTCAGTTTCCTAATATTATCGGGCAATTTGTAAATTATAATATTAATAAGGTGAATAGTATTGAAACAGTTATTGCACAATTCTTAATAATTATCCTCAATTACATTTTTAGTAAGGTATTTATTTTTAAAAAATAAGAAAAATTTTAAACATATAGCTTGCAAGAACTTCTTAATTAATATATAATTAAGTGTAAAAATTTTTTGAAAGGAAATTATGAAAATGTTAAAAGATCTTAAAGCATTCTTGCTTCGTGGTAATGTTGTTGACCTTGCTGTCGGTGTGATCATTGCCACTGCTTTTGGTGCAATCGTTACATCACTTGTTAACGATATCATCACTCCACTTATTTTGAATCCAGCCTTGGAAGCTGCGAAAGTACAAAACATCGCTGAGCTTGCTTGGAATGGTGTTACATATGGTAAATTCTTGAGCGCTGTTATCAACTTCCTAGTTATCGGTACTGTTCTCTTCTTTGTAATCAAAGGTATTGAAAAAGCTCAAAGTCTTACTAAGAAAGAAGCTGCTGAGGAAGCTCCAGCTGGTCCAACTGAGTTGGAAGTACTTCAAGAAATCAAAGCCCTTCTTGAGAAAAAATAATCGATTAAAAGGATTTAGCACAAAGCTAAATCCTTTTTTCTTTACTCTTTCGGTAACTTACCTGCTTTCTCAAGCATTTTCTTAATAAGATAAGGCATCTTAACATTTTCCCGACCTTTTTTCTCAATCAGTTTTTTCACAAACTCCGGCATTTGTAAATCTTGAGATTCGGCCAAGATATTTTTAGTCTCGTCTGAAGGAACTAACTCATCAAAGGTTTCTTCTTCTGGGAGAAATTCCTTAAACTCTTGATGTTCATTGGCTCTGACTGTATTGATCAAGGCATCAATCAAGCGAGAATCCGTATTTGGCATTGGTGGTCGATGGTAGTTCACACCCAATTCTTGACACAAGTCATAACATTCCACATCGTTGTCAAACAAGACCTCAATATGCTCACTGATGAAACTAATAGGTACAAAAATATAATGGTCTGGATGTTCTGTCTGTTCTCTGAGATACTCCAAAACATCTGGCTTAATCCATGGAATACCAATATCACTTTCACTCTGCCAAGTGTTGGTATATTGCTCGGAACTCAAACCTAGTTTTTCAGCGACTAGCTTGCTATTTTCAAAAATTTGATCGATATAAGGATCGCCAAAATCCAAGGCAAAAATGGGTACACTATGGGCTGAAAAGATGACTTTAAAGCTATCCTGCTTCACTTCATCTTTTAAAATCTTAGCAATTTCATCTGCCCAATAGTTTAGCAAGGCCTCTTCTTGATACCAGTCCTTAATGACCAAAAACTGAATTTGCTTGCTTTCTAAAAATTTCTCATAACCCATGACAGAGTAAAAAGAATAATGAGGCTCCAAAATCAAACAAATACATTGCTCGATTCCGTCTGCTTCCATCTGACCAATCACGTCTGGGATAAAGGGTCTAGAAAACTTATTGGCAAAATAGACACTATATTCATTTCCTAGCCTAGCTTCTACCAAGGCAACCTCTTCACGCGTAATTCTTTGCAGAGGCGTGCCTCCAATTCGTACATAATTATCATAGAGAGTTTGAATCTCATGGTCTTGAGGTCTCACTCCACGACGAATATTTGTGAAAAAATCAGCCACACCTTCAAAGGTAATCTCTTCTGGTGAACCGAAAGTCATCATTAAAATTGCTTTTTTCATAATCGCTTCCTTGTGATATTTTTATCAAGTTTATTTTATCATTTATCCATTAATAAGTAAACGCCAACATAGCGAATTTCTCTAACTTCTGTCTTTTGTTTTTCTTTTCTTTCTATGATACAATGGAAAAAATGAATTCAAAAGGAGTTTTTTATGACTTACCCCAATCTCTTGGACCGCTTCTTGACCTACGTTAAGGTCAACACGCGCTCTGATGAACACTCTACTACTACTCCAAGTACACAGAGTCAGGTTGACTTCGCAACCAATGTTCTTATCCCTGAAATGAAACGTGTTGGATTACAAAATGTTTATTATCTACCAAATGGTTTTGCAATTGGAACCTTGCCAGCCAATGATCCATCTTTAACACGTAAGATTGGCTTCATCTCCCACATGGATACTGCTGATTTTAATGCCGAAGGAGTCAAGCCACAGGTAATTGAAAACTACGATGGTGGTGTGATTGAACTTGGAAATTCTGGTTTCAAACTCGATCCAGCTGACTTTAAGAGTCTAGAGAAATATCCAGGACAAACGCTCATCACAACCGATGGAACAACCTTACTAGGTGCTGATGACAAGTCAGGGATTGCTGAAATTATGACTGCTATTGAATATCTGACTGCCCATCCTGAAATCAAGCACTGTGAGATTCGTGTTGGTTTTGGTCCAGATGAAGAAATCGGTGTTGGTGCCAATAAATTTGATGCAGAAGATTTCGATGTAGATTTTGCCTATACTGTAGATGGCGGACCTCTCGGAGAACTTCAGTACGAGACCTTCTCAGCCGCTAGTGCTGAATTGCATTTCCAAGGACGCAATGTCCACCCTGGTACTGCCAAAGGGCAGATGGTCAATGCCCTTCAGCTAGCAATTGATTTTCATAATCAACTTCCAGAGAATGACCGACCCGAGTTAACAGAAGGTTACCAAGGCTTCTACCACCTAATGGATGTGATAGGTAGTGTCGAAGAGGCACGTGCAAGCTACATCATTCGTGATTTTGAAAAAGATGCCTTTGAAGCGCGTAAAGCAGCAATGCAGTCTATCGCTGATAAGATGAATCAAGAACTTGGTAGCGACCGTGTCACCCTAAACTTGACAGACCAGTACTACAATATGAAAGAAGTCATTGAGAAAGATATGACTCCAATTACCATTGCCAAAGCCGTTATGGAAGATTTGGGTATTACTCCTATTATCGAACCAATTCGTGGAGGGACAGACGGCTCTAAGATTTCCTTTATGGGAATCCCAACTCCTAATATCTTTGCGGGAGGAGAAAATATGCATGGACGTTTTGAATACGTCAGCCTTCAGACTATGGAACGTGCAGTTGATACCATCATTGGTATCGTAGCTTATGAAGACTAAAAAGACGAGGTAGCTTAGCTACTTCGCCTTTCTTTTTATTCTGCTGGTTTTTCTTGATTTCCAGTACTTGTTGTAGATTCTGTTGTTTCCTTTTCTGAAGCTGGTTCAGCAGGTTTAGAATCTGTTGTATTGCTTGGTTTGTTTTCGTCCCTTGCAGTTTCACTGTTAGATTCTGCAGCCACTGATGTTTCAGTTTCGGAACTTGTGTTCTCACCATTTGACTCGGCATTTGTCGCTGGAGTTGCTTCTTCACTTGAGCTTGATTTTGACTTGATTTCTTGATTCAAGACTAGAATAGCTTTTGTCAATTCAAGTAAAGCAGCTTTATCTTTACTCTTAGCAGAAAGTTGATCTAGTAAAGCATCTACCTTATCAAAGTCCGCATCAGAACCCTTGTTGTTTTCTAAATAAGAGTGAAGCGACATGAGAATATCGTAGAGTTTTTGATAGAGTACTAGTGTCTGAGGGTCTTGCTCAGCATTTTCCTTTTCTTGTTGAAGGGCGCTAGCGATACGAGTCAAGACATCTTTTACCTGACTGTTTACTTCATCCAAGTCCGCATCAGCCTTGTTTGTAGCAGCTTTGAGATTTTCTACTTCTTCTGCCAAGGATTGTCTGATTCCTTCTTCTTGGATTTGCTCTAAGAGTTGAGTTGCCTTGCTCAAGAGACTTTCTACTTGTTCCTTGCTAACATGATTGACATGTTCTTCAGGCATAAAGTCTCCGTACAGTTCTTTCAAGAAGCCATAAATAGCTGTCTTGGCACTTTGATTATCAACTTTTTCAGTATCTAGAACTGTTTGACTTGATTTCGCAGTAGTTGGCTGAGCTTTCAAAGCTTCTTCCACTTCTTGTTTTGCTTGATAGATGCTTGGGAATAATTTGTTCAATTCTGCTGCTTTTAGGAAGGATTGAGATTGATACAAGGTCCAAGTCAACTGAGCTACTTTGTTTCGCAGTTCATCACTCAAACGACCGTCATTTACGTGTTCGTAGAAATACTTGATGTATTCTACAGTTGTAACACCTGTTCGGTCATTAAAGTCTTGCAAGGCTTGAAGTTGTGATTCAACCGCTGCTAAACCGGCCTCATCTTTAGCCAACTTAGCCTCTTGAAGTCGAACGAGAAGATCTTTCTTAGGAAGGCCATAAGAGTCTGTATCCAGGGTATTGATTTTATCAATCAAGGCCTGATATTTCTTATCTAAAGCACTTGTTTCAACTGGTTTGACACTTTCATCAATATGGATATATTGCTTATCAAAGAGATTCAGTGTCGCAAGATAACCTGCTGTAGAGTTAGTTGCCAGTTTCTTCATGTTTTCAGTAAACTGACCTAAGGCTAACTCAATCTGTCTTTGTTCGATAGGCTTGTCTTTATAGATACTTCTGCTATCAGCGAGAAGTTGATCTACTTTTGCCAAAACTTCCTTCTCATCAAAAGCTCCAGGTTGATAGTTGGATTGGAGAGCTGGAATTTTGTTTTTCAAAGCTACTTCATAGCCCTTAGTTTGAACCTTGATGTAGTGATTATGGTCGCCATGAGGAATCACAAAACTACCATTTTCTACCTGTAAACTATAAGGAGACACACCATCTCGCAAAGCAGTCGTGTAGAGTTCGTTTAGGAAATCAAGTTCTGGATTGCCAGTTTGGAGTGGCAAACGAACATGTTCCTTACGAACAGCATATGGGTGGATATGAGTTGGATCGTAAGCTTGGTCTGGATTACCAAAGACAAAGAAGCCGTTTGAAATTCTAATCGCTTCAAGTGGAACGCCATAAGTTTTAGAGATATAAGCAATCTTTTCTTCATCACTAGCATCTCTTGAGAAAGACTCTACCGTTTTAGCAAGAGGTTTTACAGGTTCTGCATCATGATGTGTTTTCAGATGATCCTGTGCGGCCTTAATTTGCTCAGCTGTCAAGTCCTTCTTGAAGAAGTAATGATTATGGTCACCGTGACTCATGACAAAGCCTTGATCATCCTCACTAATGACACGATTAGCATCAAAACCGTGATCATGGTCTTCATCATGTTTATGGCCATGATTATCGTTATCGTGTTCATCATCATGGGCTGGGCTTGGTGTTACTGTCGTTTTACCTCTCAAATGATCCTGCGCCGCCTTAATTTGCTCAGCTGTCAAATCTTTCTTGAAGAAGTAATGATTATGGTCTCCGTGACTCATGACAAAGCCTGCCGCATCTTCACTGATAATTCGATTGACATCAAAACCGTGATCATGGTCTTCATCATGTTTGTGGCCATGATGATCGTCATCGTGAGCTGGATTTGGTGTTGCTGTATTTGCCCCTTTCAAGTGATCTTGCGCTGCCTTAATTTGCTCCGCTGTCAAGTCCTTCTTGAAGAAATAATGATTGTGGTCACCGTGTGACATGACAAAGCCTTGTTCATCCTCACTGATGACACGATTAGCATCAAAACCGTGATCATGGTCTTCATCATGATGAGCGTCATGTCCATGTTCTTCATGCTTATGTGCCTGACTTCCATGGTCACCGTCTTTCTCATGATGATGGTTTTGCTGAGTAGGTTTTTCTGCTGGTTTGCTTGGATTCTCCAATGGTGTTGGTTTCACACTGTCACTAGTTAGAGGAATCATTCTCGCAATCTTTTCTTCTAATGCAGAAAGCTTTGTATAGGGGATGAAATGATAGTGATTTCCGTGAGGAATCGCTACACCACTCGGTGTTCTGCTTGAAATCTTAGCAGGGTCAAAAGTCAAACCATCCGATTCAGCATATCGTTGAGTACTTGGAAGAGCATAAAGCTGCTGTAATAGACTTTGAAGACTCTCGGATTTATTACTTGGTATTTCAGCCTGTTGAATAGGCTTGGTATTTTGACCAGTCCCATTTGTACTTGGACGATAGTCAGTCACACTAGGCTGATTTCTAGTTCCAGAGAGGTAAGCTTGTGCTGCAGCCAATTCACTAGCAGACAAGGAACTCTTTGGAATGTAGTGGTAATGTCCACCGTGAGGGACGATATAAGCATCACCAGTATCCTCTATAATATCAGATGCATTAAAGATGTAGCCATCATCAGTAGTATAGCGACCTTGAGATTGAGCAAGCGCCACTGCACTATTAGATGTTGGTGCATCGTGAGTATGACCTTGTTTTTGGCGTTCAATTTCGTCCTTCGAACGAACGTTATCCGCATGTGCCACATCCTTAAGGTAAACATAATATTTACCATCCACCTTGATAATGTAACCACCTTTGACTTCGTTGACAATATCAGCGTCTTTCAATTGATAATTGGCATCTTTCATCAAAAGTTCTTCACTGAAAATCGCATCAAAAGGAACTTTCCCATTATAATAATGGAAATGATCACCGTGTGAAGTCACATAACCTTGATCAGTGATTTTCACAACAATCTGTTCAGCCTGAATATCTTCTTTTTTGCTAACTTGATCTGGTGTTTGTGTCTCTGTTTTTTGAGTGTCTTGTTTCCCATCGACATAAGATACACGATTCGTATCTTTATTCTCTCCTGTCTGATGTTGATTCAATGCATAAATACAAAGACTTAAAGAAAGGACGACAGCTGCACCAGCAGCAAGTTTCTTCTTATTTATTTTCATAATCTCCTCATTTCAATTCTTCTGCTAAAATACTCATATTGTCTTCTAGGTTTTCTAGGTAAGTCTTGTCATTTTGTGGGTCTGCCTCTAAAGGATTCAGAGTTTTAAGACCTACACCTGTTGATTTGACAAGAGTTTCAGCTACTTTCGAAGAAGCATTACTTTCTGTAAAAATCGTTTTAACCTTATAGGTTTTAACAAATTCCTGAATTTCTGTTAGTTGTCTTGGACTTGGTTCTTGTTCTGGAGAGATACCAGCGATTCCAAGTTGATTGAGTCCAAACCTCTTCGCTAGATAAGAAAAGGCTGTATGTTGTGTTACAAATGTTTTCTGACTCGCTTTTTCAAATTTAGGCTGGAATTTCTTAGTCAATTCTTGAGCTTTTTTGATAAAGGCTTGCGCATTTTTCTGGTAAGTTTCTTTGTGTTCACTATCAACCTCTGAAAGTTTATCAGCGATAATCTGAGCTTCTTCGCCAGCTTTTTCAGGATCTAGCCATGTGTGAGGATCATAAAGCGTTTTTTCATCAACTCCATCCCCTGCTTCCACATCTTCTAGACCAGGTACACGATCCAATGTCATTCCTTCTGAAGCCTCTAAAACCTTAACCTTGGATTTTTTTAGATTTGGATCCAGACTTCCTGCCCAAGATTCGAGCGTATGCGAATGGTAAACAAAGACATCTGCATCATAGATGGCTGCGATATCATTTGCCGAAGGTTCAAAGGAGTGAATACCGCTACTTGACTGAATCATTCGAACATCATTCAAGTCACCAGATACTTCCTTGACCATGGCATAGATAGGATAAAAACTGGTCACAATTTTTATCCCTTTACCTGACTGACTCTCCTTTTGGCCACAAGCAGCTAATACCAGAGCTAATACACTGGTCATCAATACTAAAATCGTCCTCTTTTTCACTATAACTCCTTAACTAGTGTTTAACCATTTAATTAACTAGTAAATAGTTTATCTTTATTTAGAAAATATGTCAAGAATTTTTACACAATTTCATAAAAAAGAGAACAGAATCCATATTCTGCTCCCTTTTTATCTTCTATAATAGTTGTATAGTTACTTACTCTCCTTTAACAAGACTAATAGCTTTTCAGCTTCTGCCATAATAGTATTGTTGTCCTGAGAACCAAATAACAGATTATTTTTTAATCCTGTGAGAGTTTCGTTGGCATTGGACTTAAGAATTGGATCCTTAATCTTTTTAAGTAACTCTTCCGCTTCTCTCAGTTTTTCTTCAACCTTTTCAGTTTCAACCTGATGTTCCTCTGGTTCCGATGGTGATTCTTCTTCTGATTCCTCTGGTTCTTTTGGTTTTGGAGATTCTGCTTTCTCATTTTTCGGTTTTTCTTCGCGAGGTTTTTCCTCCTCAATTTTTTCTGTCTGAGGTTTCTCCTCTGTTGGTTTCTCTGTTTGATTGTTAGCAGCTTGACTATTGTGGTTTCTTTGAACATGATCGCTCGCATTGCCCCAACCACTATCTGAATGCGGACGTTCATTTGGATGTTCGACATAATACTTCACAGTTTCAAATAGCTCTTCTAAACTATACCCCTTAGGTGCCTCATAAAGTCCTTCGTCAAACCACTCAAATTTGATGTTATGGTAATGGTCATAATGAGGTATAATCAAACTTCCATTTTTAACTTCCACAGTATGTTGGAGATTGTAAGGCATACGGTCAAGTGGTACCTTCTTAGCTGCTTTTATTCTATTGTAAATCGCTTCTGCTCCCTTAGCCTCAGTATTTCCTGAACTTTGATGATTTGTTGAAGGAGGCGTCAAACCTTTCTCTTTAGCATAAGCTTGACCTGCTACTCTTTCAGCTTCAGACAAACTTTCTTTCTTAATCCAATGACTGTGGCTCATATGCGGAGTTACATAGGCATCCCCCTCATCACTGGTGATATCACGAGGATCAAAGATATAGCCATCTTCTGTTGTATACTTGCCTGCCAACTTGGCTACTTGAATCTCATCATCTGTGTAAGCTATTTGTGCATTTGGTTTTCCTAAACGTTCTGGATGACGAATCGGCGCTAGAAAAGCAAGGATATCATCAACTAACTTGACTTTATCACTTGACTCATCGTTGAGACGTTCCAATAGTCTATCCAAAGCGTCAAAATCAGCTTGGCGCCCTTTATTGGAAACCAAATCTTGATGAACTGTTGCTAGTAAATCATAAACTTTGTTGTAAAATTTTTGATCACCAGATGCAAGATTGGTTTTCTTAGCTCCTAACTCATGAGACAAACTTTCTTGTTTAGCAAGTTTATCATCAATGGCTGCAACAGTTTCTGCTGAAAGTTCCTTGGCAGAAATATAACGCGAAGTTCCATTCTCTTCAAAGACATAACCATCAACCACCTTTCGAATCACCTGTTTTACCAATTTTCCATCAATTGGATTGCTTGGAGTTGGTTGAGGATTTGGTACAGGTTGTGGACTTGGTATTGGGGTAGGCTCTGGAGCAGGAATTGGTTTTGGAAGGCTTGGAGTCGGAATTGGTTTTAATTCTTTACCACCTGCAGTAGTATGATTCCCTTGATAATTTTCAGAAATCATTCTTGCAATCTTCTGCTCTAAATCAGACATTTGAGAATAAGGGATAAAGTGATAGTGATCTCCATGTGGCACTGCAACACCATTCGCAGTTTTTCTTGTAATCTGCGCTGGATCAAAGACAAGCCCATCTGATTCCACATGTCGTTGGCTAAGCGGCAAGGCATAAAGCTGTTTCAAGAGACTGGATACGTCTTCACTCGGACTAGCTTGATAGCTATTATCCACCTGTGGGCTAACACTTGGAGCCCATCTTCTGGTATTTGCTTCAACATTGCTTTGATTCGTTTGTCCATATGAACTATTATTCGATGCCTCTGATGCGCTACTGCTAGAAGAATTTGTTGAAGGACGATATCCAACTGAGCTTGGTTGATTACCTTTTCCAGATAAGAAGGCTCGTGCTGCTGCTAATTCACTGGCAGACAAATCACTCTTAGGAATATAGTGGAAGTGATTTCCATGAGGAACGATATAGGCATCGCCTGTATCTTCAATGATATCAGAAGCATTAAAGATATAACCATCATCCGTTGTATAGCGTCCTTGGGCTCTGGCAGCAACAACCGCTTGATCGTTAGAACCTCCTCCGTGATTACTACCGTGTTCCTGCTTCTGACGAGTGATTTCTTCTTTTGATCGAACATTATCAGCATGCGCTGCATCCTTAAGATAGACATAATACTTCCCGTCTACCTTAATGACATAACCACCCTTGATTTCATTGACAATATCTGAATCTTTTAACTGATAATTCGGATCTTTCATCAGCAGTTCTTCACTAATGATAGCATCATAAGGAACCTTGCCATTATAATAATGATAATGGTCTCCATGAGAAGTCACATAACCTTGATCCGTAATCTTGATAACGATTTGCTCGGCATTTATACCTTCTTTTTTACTGACTTCATCAGGTGTCAAAGTCTCTGCCTTTTGGCTTGGTTGTTTACCATCAATGTATGAAACACGATTATTTTCTTTTACAGTTTGGGCTTGATGCAAACCTAGTTCATAAGCGCAGACACTTAAAACAAGTGCAGCTGCTGACCCAGCTAGATATTTTTTATTGATTTTCATTCTTTCCTCTTTTCTTAACTCTATTTGATTCACTATAAAATAATAAACCGGTTAATTAACTAGTTAATAGTTTACTATTTTTAGTACTGCTTGTCAAGAATTTTTCGTATATACATAATAAAAATGAAAGTCTCTTTATCGAGACTCCCATTTTTCATTAGTTTGTTTTTTCCTTATTCACAGGTGAAGGATTACTTCCTTTTAGCAAAGCAAGTAATTTTTCTGCTTCTGCCATGATACCATTATTATCCATGGTTTGCAGGCTCAAATTATTTCGTAAACCAGCTAGGGTTTCTGTCGCATTAGCTTTCAAACTAGCATCCGTTACTTTTGCAAGTAAAACTTCTGCTTCTTTAAGCTTGGCTTCTACTTTTTCAGTCTCTACTTGAGGAACTTCTGGCTCAGCAGGTGTTTCCTCTACTGGTTCTTCATCCGCTTTGAAGTTCTTTTTGGGATCTTCACTGTGGTCTTTCTTACCTAAGACATGCTCGCTGGCATTTCCCCATCCGTCATTAGAATGTGGACGTTCATCAGGATGTTCAACATAGTACTTAATCGTCGCAAATAAGTCTTCCAAGGTATAGCCATTTGGAGCCTTGTATGAATGATCATCAAACCAAGCAAATTTAATGTTATGGTAATGATCCTTGTGAGGAATAATCAAATTACCATTTTTAACTTCTACTGTATGCTCGACCATGTATGGAAGTCGAACGAGTGGAATTCGTTTCTCTCCTTTCACACGATTGTAAATAGCCGCTGCACTATCTCCAGTTGGATTTGCTTGAGCATCTGCGTCTGCGGACGGAGGTAGAATTCTTTTTTCTTTAGTATA
This sequence comes from Streptococcus mitis, assembly GCF_946190325.1. Classification (GTDB taxonomy): domain Bacteria; phylum Bacillota; class Bacilli; order Lactobacillales; family Streptococcaceae; genus Streptococcus; species Streptococcus mitis_CF. The sequence goes on from NZ_CAMHZR010000001.1 coordinate 330,532, forward strand.
ATATTGAGCCGCAGCTTTTTCCTTATCAGAAAGGCTGTCTTTTCCAATCCAGTGACTATGGCCCATATGAGGCGTTACATAGGCATCCCCCTCATCACTGATAATATCATGTTCGTCAAAAATGTAACCATCTGACGTTGTATACTTATCAGCTAATTGAGCAATACGAACTTCGTTTTCGGTATATTCAATTTGAGAATTTTGTTTTCCAAGTCGCTCAGGATGGGTAATTGGTGCTAGGAATGCCAATAAATCATCTACCAATTTTCCTTTATTAGAAGATTCATCATTCAAGCGTTCTGCTAATTTGTCTAAGGCTTGGAAATCAGAAACGCGACCCTTATTTTCAGACAAGGCTTTATGAGCCTCAGCCAACAGATTATATGCTTTATCATAAAATTCTTGGTCACGAGGAGCAACTTTTTCTTTTTTAGTAGTTAAAGCGTGTGACACACTCTCTTGTTTTGATAACTTGCTTTCAAGATTTTTAACAGTTTCAGATGGTAAATCTTTCGCAAAAACATAGCGTGAGATTCCTTTTTCTTCGAAAACATATCCTTCTCCAACTTTTCGTACCAGCTGACTAACCAAAGAAGAATTTGAGTCTATTTTAGGATTTGGAGTAGGAGCCGGTTTTACCATAGGTTTCAAAGGTTTTAAGGTAAGAGCTGGCAAAACAGGAGATGGAATTAAATTTGGAAGACTTGGAGTCGGAATTGGTTTTAATTCTTTACCACCTGCAGTAGTATGATTTCCTTGATAATTTTCAGAAATCATTCTTGCAATCTTCTGCTCTAAGTGAGACATTTGAGAATAAGGGATAAAGTGATAATGATCTCCGTGTGGCACTGCAACACCATTCGCAGTTTTTCTTGTAATCTGCGCTGGATCAAAGACAAGTCCATCTGATTCCACGTGTCGTTGGCTAAGCGGCAAGGCATAAAGCTGTTTCAGGAGACTAGATACGTCTTCACTCGGACTAGCTTGATAACTATTATCTACTTGTGGGCTAACACTTGGAGTCCATCTTCTAGTATTTGCCTCAACATTGCTTTGATTCGTTTGTCCATATGAACTACTATTCGATGCCTCTGATGCGCTACTGCTAGAAGAATTTGTTGAAGGACGATAGCCAACTGAGCTTGGTTGATTACCTTTTCCAGCTAGGAAGGCTCGAGCTGCAGCTAATTCACTGGCAGACAAGTCACTCTTAGGAATATAGTGGAAATGGTTGCCATGAGGAACGATATAGGCATCACCCGTGTCCTCAATGATATCAGATGCATTAAAGATATAACCATCATCCGTTGTATAGCGGCCCTGAGCTCTAGCAGCGACTACTGCTTTATCGCTAGAACCACCTCCGTGATTACTACTGTGTTCTTGCTTCTGACGAGTAATTTCTTCTTTTGAGCGAACATTATCAGCATGCGCTGCATCCTTAAGATAGACATAATACTTACCATCTACCTTAATCACATAGCCACCCTTGATTTCATTGATAATGTCTGAATCCTTCAACTGATAATTTGGATCTTTCATCAGAAGTTCTTCACTGAAAATCGCATCAAAAGGAACTTTCCCATTGTAATAATGGAAATGATCACCGTGTGAAGTCACATAACCTTGATCCGTAATCTTGATAACGATTTGCTCGGCATTAATACCTTCTTTTTTACTGACTTCATCAGGTGTCAAATTTTCTGCCTTTTGGCTTGGTTGTTTACCGTCTATATATGAAACACGGTTACTTTCTTTTACAGTTTGGCCTTGATGCAAACCTAGTTCATAAGCACAGACACTTAAAGCAAGTGCAGCTGCTGACCCAGCTAGATATTTTTTATTGATTTTCATTCTTTCCTCACTTTAATTCTTCTGCTAAAACACTCATATTTTCTTCTAGATTTTCTAAGTAAGTTTTGTCATTTTGTGGGTCTGCCTCTAAAGGATTCAGAGTTTTAAGACCCACACCTGTTGATTTGACAAGAGTTTCAGCTACTTTTGAAGAAGCATTACTTTCTGTAAAAATCGTTTTGACCTTATAGGTTTTAACAAATTCCTGAATTTCTGTTAGTTGTCTTGGACTTGGTTCTTGTTCTGGAGAGATACCTGCGATTCCAAGTTGATTGAGTCCAAATCGCTTAGCCAGATAAGAAAAGGCTGTATGTTGTGTTACAAATGTTTTCTGACTCGCTTTTTCAAATTTAGGCTGGAATTTCTTAGTCAATTCTTGAGCTTTTTTGATAAAGGCTTGCGCATTTTTTTGATAAGTTTCTTTATGCTCACTATCAACCTCTGAAAGTTTATCAGCGATAATCTGAGCTTCTTCGCCAGCTTTTTCAGGATCTAGCCAAGTATGAGGGTCATAAAGCGTTTTTTCATCAACTCCATCACCTGCTTCCACATCTTCTAGACCAGGGACACGATCCAATGTCATTCCTTCAGAAGCCTCTAAAACCTTAACTTTGGATTTTTTTAGATTGGGGTCCAGACTTCCTGCCCAAGATTCGAGCGTATGAGAATGGTAGACAAATACATCTGCATCATAGATGGCTGCGATATCATTTGCTGAAGGTTCAAAAGAATGAATCCCACTACTTGACTGAATCATCCGAACATCATTCAAGTCACCAGATACTTCCTTAACCATGGCATAGATAGGATAAAAACTGGTCACGATTTTCATCCCTTTCCCTGTCTGGCTTTCTTTTTGACCACAAGCAGCTAAACACAAAAGAAAGACACTTAACAACACTAAAAACAAATTTTGTTTCTTCATAAAAACTCCTTAACTAGTTATTTAACTAGTTAATAGTTTACTCTTATTTTTTTTATTGTCAAGCATTTTATGAACTAGTTAATAGATTTTCTGATTTTAAACTATAAAAAACCTTGCAACTTAGTTGCAAGGACTTTTCGATTAATCAAAATTAACGTATTCTTTTTGAAGTTCAAGAACTTCTTCCATTGTTGAACACTCTGTAAGGGCACGGTTAGCATACTCTTCCATCTTAGCAGTATCCAATTTCTTCATCAAGCTACGTGTACGAAGTACAGATGTTGCTGACATAGAGAACTCATCCAAGCCCATTCCGACAAGAAGTGGAACAGCTTTTTGGTCACCAGCCATCTCACCACACATACCAGCCCATTTACCTTCAGCGTGTGCTGCCTTGATAACGTTGTTGATCAAGCGAAGGATTGATGGGTTATATGGTTGGTAAAGGTATGAAACTTGCTCGTTCATACGGTCCGCTGCCATTGAGTATTGGATCAAGTCGTTTGTTCCAATTGACATGAAGTCTACTTCTTTTGCAAATTGGTCTGCAAGCATTGCTGCTGCAGGGATTTCAATCATGATACCAACTTGGATGTCATCCGCAACTGCAACACCTTCAGCAAGAAGGTTTGCTTTTTCTTCTTCATAAACGGCTTTAGCTGCACGGAATTCTTTCAAGAGGGCAACCATTGGGAACATGATACGCAATTGACCATGAACAGAAGCACGAAGAAGGGCACGAATTTGCGTGCGGAACATTGCATCTCCAGTTTCAGAAATAGAGATACGAAGGGCACGGAATCCTAGGAATGGGTTCATTTCGTGTGGCATATCGAAGTAAGGAAGTTCCTTATCTCCACCGATATCCATTGTACGAACAACGACCGGTTTACCATTCATTCCCTCAAGAACAGCCTTGTATGCTTCATACTGCTCGTCTTCTGTTGGGAAGTCTTGAGAATCCATGTACAAGAACTCTGTACGGTAAAGTCCAACAGCTTCTGCACCGTTGTTGTTAACACCTTCAACGTCTTTTGGAGTACCGATGTTAGCAGCCAACTCGAAGTGTTTACCGTCAGCAGTCACTGTTTGAGCATCTTTCAAAAGTGCCCATTCAGCTTTTTGTTTAGCATAAGCTTCACCAGCTGCTTTAAATTCAGCCGCTTGTTCATCTGTTGGGTTGATAATCACTTCACCAGTAATTCCGTTAACGGCAAGGATATCACCGTCTTTCACCACTTCAGTGATGTTATTTGTTCCCAATACAGCTGCAATTTCAAGTGTACGTGCCATGATAGCTGAGTGGCTTGTACGTCCACCGATGTTAGTTACAAAAGCTTTTACAAAGTTTTTGTCCAATTGAGCTGTATCAGATGGTGTCAAGTCATGCGCAATCACGATTACTTCTTCGTTGATAGAAGCTGGGTTTGGCAATTTTTTACCAAGAAGATTTGCCAATACACGTTTTGTCACGTCACGGATATCCGCTGCACGTTCTTGCATATATGGATTGTCTTCCATACCTTCAAAGATAGTGATGAACATGTCAGTCACTTCTTTAAGACCTGCTTCAGCATTGACTTTCTTAGCGCGAATTGTTTCTTTAATCTGACCAATCAATTCTGGGTCAGCAAGAACCATCAAATGAGCGTCAAAAACTTGAGCTGCTTCTTCACCTAGCGTACCTACAGCTTTCTCACGGATAAGAGAAAGCTCGTTTTGAGAAGCTTCAAGAGCTACATCCAAACGAGCCTCTTCTGCGTTTGTATCTTCGACTGAAACAGTCTCGAATGACAAATCCGGTTGAACGAGTAGATATGCTTTTGCAACTGCAACACCATCAGATGCTGCGATTCCTTTAAGCATTTCTGTCATTTTCCTTATGCCAATCCTTCTTTTTCCATTGTTTCTGAGATTGCAGCGATAGCGTCATCTGCATCTGCACCTTCAGCTGAGATAGTTACATCAGCACCTTGGCCAACACCAAGACTCATAACACCCATGATTGATTTAAGGTTAACTGATTTACCTTTGTACTCAAGAGTGATATCTGAAGCAAATTTGCTAGCAGTTTGTACCAACAATGTTGCTGGACGTGCGTGAATACCTGTTTCTGCCACTACGTGGAAATCTTTAGAAGCCATAGTTTGACTCTCCTTTTGTTCTTTCTTTTTTGAGTTATATGTGATAACCCTTACAATTTGGTATTATATCATCTTCTAGGATTTTTTTCAAGCATTTTATGGGATTTATTCGATTTCCTTTCAGATAACTTGCTGAAAATCTTCTATTTTAGATAACAAAACACAGGATATAGTTTTCCAAAAAACTACTTGTAGGATTATCATCACTATTTCACAAAGCAAACACTACATATTGTGTTTTGTGAGCTTAAGCAGAAAAATAGACCACTATATTTAGTTTCAAATCATTGACAAAAATTTATTTTCTGATATACTAGGAAAGTAATCTATTTTGAAAGAGGAGTTACACAATGGTAACCGTTTATTCTAAAAACAACTGTGTCCAATGTAAAATGACCAAACGTTTCTTGGACAGTAATAATGTCGCTTATCGCGAAATCAATCTCGATGAGCAACCTGAGTACATCGATCAAGTTAAAGAGCTCGGTTTCAGCGCAGCTCCTGTTATCCAAACACCAACTGAAGTCTTTTCAGGTTTCCAACCAGGAAAACTGAAACAATTAGCATAATCTTAGTACATCATCCAGAAGAAACTGCTTCTAGGGCTAACTTAGAAGCCTTTCTTTTGTAATTAGATAAGGGAAATTTTATGGGATTAAAACATCTTGAGGACGTGACTTACTTCCGTCTCAATAACGAAATCAACCGTCCTGTCAATGGACAAATCATGCTTCATAAAGATAAGGAAGCCTTGGATGCCTTCTTTAAAGAAAATGTAGTTCCAAACACTATGATTTTTGATTCAATCAAAGATAAAATCAACTACCTCATTGAACACAACTATATCGAAACAGCCTTTATCAAGAAATACCGTCCAGAATTCTTGGAAGAATTGTCTCAATTTATTAAAGAACAAAACTTCCAATTCAAGTCTTTCATGGCTGCCTATAAGTTTTACAATCAATATGCCTTGAAGACAAACGACGGTGAATATTATCTTGAAAGCATGGAAGACCGTGTCTTCTTTAACGCCCTTTATTTCGCTGATGGCAATGAAGCTGTTGCAATCGATATTGCCAATGAAATCATCCACCAACGCTACCAACCTGCTACTCCTTCCTTCTTGAATGCTGGACGTGCTCGTCGTGGAGAATTGGTATCCTGTTTCTTGATTCAAGTTACGGATGATATGAACTCTATAGGCCGTTCTATCAACTCTGCCCTTCAACTGTCACGTATCGGTGGTGGTGTGGGAATTACCCTCAGCAACCTTCGTGAAGCTGGTGCACCTATCAAGGGCTACGAAGGAGCAGCTTCTGGTGTCGTACCAGTCATGAAGCTCTTCGAAGATAGTTTCTCTTACTCCAACCAATTGGGGCAACGTCAAGGTGCTGGTGTTGTTTACCTCAATGTCTTTCATCCAGATATCATCGCTTTCCTTTCAACTAAGAAAGAAAACGCCGATGAAAAAGTTCGTGTAAAGACTCTTTCACTTGGTGTTGTGGTGCCCGATAAATTCTACGAATTAGCACGTAAAAATGAAGAAATGTACCTCTTCAGCCCTTACTCAGTAGAACTTGAATACGGTGTTCCATTCAACTACATTGACATCACTGAAAAATACGATGAATTGGTCGCAAATCCAAATATCCGCAAGACAAAAATCAAGGCGCGTGATTTGGAAACGGAAATCTCTAAATTGCAACAAGAATCTGGCTACCCTTATGTAGTCAACATTGATACGGCTAACCGTGCAAACCCTGTTGATGGTAAGATTATCATGAGTAACTTGTGTTCTGAGATTCTTCAAGTCCAAGAACCAAGCCTGATCAACGATGCTCAAGAATTCCTTCAAATGGGAACGGACGTTTCATGTAACCTTGGTTCAACCAACGTGGTTAACATGATGACTTCACCTGATTTTGGTCGTTCTATCCGTGCTATGGTTCGTGCCCTTACTTTCGTTACAGATAGTTCACACATCGTAGCTGTTCCTACCATCGACCACGGAAATAGCCAAGCTCATACCTTTGGTCTTGGTGCCATGGGGCTTCACAGCTACCTTGCCCAACAATTGATTGAATATGGATCGCCTGAGTCTGTTGAGTTTACAAGCATCTACTTTATGCTTATGAACTACTGGACCTTGGTAGAATCAAACAATATCGCGCGTGAACGTGGCATCACCTTCCACAACTTTGAAAAATCAGACTATGCTAACGGAAGCTACTTCGACAAGTATGTGACAGGCGAATTTGTTCCAAAATCAGACCGTGTTAAAGAACTCTTCAAAGATGTCTTTATCCCAAGTGCTACTGACTGGGCTGAACTTCGCGACAAGGTTCAAGCAGATGGTCTTTACCACCAAAACCGCCTTGCTGTAGCGCCAAATGGTTCTATCAGTTACATCAATGATGTTTCTGCTTCTATCCACCCGATTACGCAACGTATCGAAGAACGTCAAGAAAAGAAAATCGGTAAAATCTACTACCCTGCTGCTGGCTTGTCAACAGAAACCATTCCTTACTACACTTCTGCTTACGACATGGATATGCGTAAAGTGATTGATGTCTATGCTGCTGCAACTGAGCACGTGGACCAAGGACTTTCACTCACACTCTTCATGCGTAGTGACATTCCAAAAGGACTTTACGAATGGAAGAAAGAAAACAAACAAACGACACGTGACTTGTCAATCCTTCGTAACTATGCCTTTAACAAGGGTATCAAGTCTATCTACTACGTCCGTACCTTTACAGATGATGGTGGAGAAGTCGGTGCTAACCAATGTGAAAGCTGTGTGATCTAATCTTTGCTTGAGAAAACTACATTTTCTCAGATAAGTATTCATTCACCCTGCTAAACTAAACTGGAATAAGCATCTATACTATGAAATAACAAAAAGTCGGGCTTCCGACTTTTTGTGCGATACTCCTCTAGAATTATGATAAAATAGAGATAATTGTGAGTTCGCAATACTAAACACAGAAAGAGATTTCAAAATGGAAACTTACTACAAAGCCATTAACTGGAATGCCATCGAAGATGTCATCGACAAATCAACTTGGGAAAAACTGACGGAGCAATTCTGGCTTGATACACGTATTCCTTTGTCAAATGACTTGGATGACTGGAGAAAGCTATCAAATGTAGAAAAAGACTTGGTTGGAAAAGTCTTTGGTGGTCTAACCCTTCTCGACACTATGCAATCTGAAACTGGAGTTCAAGCCCTTCGCTCGGACATCCGTACACCACATGAGGAAGCTGTTTTCAATAACATCCAATTTATGGAATCTGTCCACGCTAAATCTTACTCATCAATCTTTTCTACCTTGAATACTAAGGCTGAGATTGAAGAAATTTTCGAATGGACCAATACCAATCCGTACCTACAAAAGAAGGCTGAGATTGTCAACGAAATCTACCTAAACGGTAGCCCACTTGAAAAGAAAGTTGCCAGCGTCTTCCTTGAAACCTTCCTCTTCTACTCTGGTTTCTTCACTCCCCTCTACTATCTCGGTAACAACAAACTAGCCAACGTTGCGGAAATCATCAAATTAATTATTCGTGATGAGTCTGTTCACGGAACCTACATCGGATATAAATTCCAACTTGGTTTCAATGAATTGCCTGAAGAAGAGCAAGAAAAACTCAAAGAATGGATGTACGACCTGCTCTACACTCTCTACGAGAACGAAGAAGGTTATACAGAGAGCCTCTATGACGGTGTTGGCTGGACTGAAGAAGTCAAGACCTTCCTCCGCTACAATGCCAACAAGGCACTCATGAACCTGGGACAAGATCCACTCTTCCCAGATTCAGCTGATGATGTCAACCCAATCGTTATGAACGGTATTTCAACAGGAACTTCCAACCACGACTTCTTCTCTCAAGTCGGAAATGGTTACCTCCTTGGTGAAGTTGAAGCCATGCAAGACGATGACTACAATTACGGTTTGGACTAATTCAATTATCCCAGAACTGATAACAAATATCATGGTTTGTTTAAAACAACCATGATATTTTTGTTTTTGTTTTCTTTTGTTTTTTAAATTGATTGATTGAATACTTTATGATAAAATAGTAATAGAAATAGAGGTGATAACGATGTTAAAGCAGGAAAAACTAGATAATATTCTAGAAACGGTAAATACAAAGGGAACTATTACTGTAAAAGAAATCATGACTCGCTTGGATGTGTCAGATATGACTGCTAGACGCTACTTACAAGAGTTAGCCGACAAGGATTTACTTGTTCGGGTGCACGGTGGAGCTGAAAAAATTCGCACAGGTTCCATTTTAAATAATGAACGTTCCAATATTGAAAAACAAAGCTTACAAATCGCAGAAAAACAAGAAATTAGCCGTTTTACAGGCCATTTGATTGATGAGGGTGAAACTATTTTTATCGGCCCTGGTACGACCTTAGAATCTTTTGCCCGTGAACTTCCAATTGATAATATTCGTGTTGTAACAAACAGTTTACCAGTCTTTCTCATCTTAAACGAACGAAAACTAACAGATTTGATTTTAATCGGTGGAAACTACCGCTCTATCACTGGAGCCTTTGTGGGAACACTAACCTTGCAAAACTTAGCCAATCTTCAATTTTCTAAAGCTTTCGTTAGCTGTAATGGTATTCAGGACAATGCGATTGCGACCTTTAGTGAAGAGGAAGGTGAATCTCAACGCATCGCCCTCAATAATTCCAATAAAAAATACTTACTAGCTGACCATAGTAAGTTCAATAAATTTGATTTCTATACCTTCTACAATATCTCTGATATTGATATCATCGTTTCAGATTCTAAACTGAGCAAAGAAACGTTTGAACAACTTTCAAAACAAACAAAAATTATTCTTTCTAAACCATAAAACTGAGGATTGATAAAAAATAAAATGCGTCATATCAAGAAAATAAGAATCTTGATATGACGCATTTTTGGATGAAGATTTTTACAAGGAGTTTCCTAGATTATTTATGATTGTTGAAACGGCATAAAATCTGAATCAAAGGAGATATTATCCCGTTCTTCAGGACTGATAAAATTTAAAAAGATATTTTTAAATTCTTCCAGCTCATAGTCTGAATGGCAAATCCATTCTTTACCGGTAGAGACATACCATTTCCCAAAATTTTTCAGCTCCTCATTAGTCAAACAAGGTATTTGAAAACATTTATCAAAATTGATAATATAAACTTTTTCATAAATAGATTGGATAAAATCTTTGAACATCTTTTGCCTCACTAGAATTCTATATCTAATTACTCATTCTACTAGTCTATAATCTGACTTTCTGCTACTTTCTTGTACCAGTGAGCTGATTTCTTAGGATAACGTTCTTGAGTTTCAAAGTCTACATAGAAGAGACCGTAACGTTTTTCATAACCGTTTGACCATGAGAAGACGTCCATCAATGACCAGATGAAGTATCCTTTGACGTTTGCACCATCAGCAATCGCATCAGATAAGACCTCTAAGTGTTGTTTGACATAATCAATACGGCCATCATCATAAACAGTATTGTCTACAAACTCATCTTTATAACCAAGTCCATTTTCAGTGATGTAAATCTTCTTATAGTTCGGATAATCTTTCTTCACGCGCATGATTTGGTCATACAAACCTTGAGGGTAGATAATCCAATCCCAATCCGTACGTGGTACATAGTCAGGAGCTACACGACGACCAACACCTTTGATTTGGTATTTAGAGCTTCCTTTCTCACCCTTACCATTATGGATAATTTCAGTTTCTCCATCAAAGGCTTCCATCCAGTCACTCATATAATAGTTGATGCCTAGAAAATCATTCAAGTCTTTCGCAGCTTCTAATGCTGTGAAATCTTCTTCACGAAGATCCAAGCTACCACCATTGACTGATAAGATATGGTTGACGCCTTCCATCGTTTCAGCTGAATAGTGACCTAGATAAGTTGCATCCAAGATAAATTTATTGTGGATGATATCTTCCAACTCAGCTGCACGAACATCTGCAGGATTTTCAGGATCAAGTGGGTACTTGGTTGGGAGAGCGTGCACGACACCGATTTCGCCTTTATAGCCTTTATCTTTGTACAATTTTACCGCGCGTGCATGAGAAACCATCATATTGTGGTGTGATTGGAATACTTTGGCAAGGTCGTACTGAATACCTGGAGGGAATTTACCAACTAAATATTGACCATCACCGATTGGTCCAATTTCATTGAATGTTGTCCAATAGTTTACTTCTGGAAATTCTTCAAAACAGAAAGCCGCATAATCTAAAAAGTGTTCGATATTTTCACGGTTTAAGAAGTCTCCATTTGAATGTAGAGCTTCTGGTGTGTCAAAGTGATGAAGAGTTACAAATGGTTCAACATGACGTTTGTGACACTCTGCAAATAGATTATGATAAAATTCAACACCTTTAGCATTTACTTGACCGTAACCAGTCGGGAAAATACGTGACCAGGCAATAGAAATTCGAATACCATTGACACCATACTCTTCTGCTAGCTTGAGGTCAACTGGGTATCGATTGTAAAAATCACTGGCTGGTTCGGCAGTGTACCAGTAGTTATCTTCAAGATACTTATCCCACGCAACTGGTCCTTTACCATCAGTATGTGTAGCACCTTCTGCTTGATAGGCAGCTGTTGCGCCACCGAAAATAAAGTCTTTTGGTAATGTTTTTGTCATTTTTTTCACCTATTTCTTGATTTAAATAAAGTAAAAGTGAGAGGAGAGGAGTCAGTGAGCCATCCTTCTCCATCTCACTTCTTGTACCAAGTCACCGAATTGTAACATGAGGAGGTAAAAACGATAGCTTTTTACCGACGAATTAATAAGGCGATTAGGAAATTTGCCATAGCGATTGCCGTAACGATAGGAGACTATTTCATAGTCCCTATCGTTAATCGAATTGTGACATGAGAAGGTAAAAACGATATCTTTTTACCGACGAATTAATAAGGCGATTAGGAAATTCGCCATAGCGATTGCCGTAACGATAGGAGACTATTTCATAGTCCCTATTATTAATCGAATTGTGACATGAGGAGGTAAAAACGATAGCTTTTTACCGACGAATTAACAAGGCGATTAGGAAATTCGCCATAGCGATTGCCGTAACGATAGGAGACTGTTTCACAGTCCCTATCGTTAATCGAATTGAGCTTGTACGAATGCAAGAGCACCTTTTCCATCACGAGTTAATTTGATGTATTGAGCGCCTTCTGTTTTCGCTAGTTTAATACCGAGCTTATCTGTTTCTGCTTTCATGTCTTCAAAGTTTGAAGCAACTTGAGGGGCAAGGATAACAAGATCAAACTCTGGCAACATTTCACGGTGAGCACCATAGCCACCTGCTGCTGCTTTCACAGGAACATTGTATTCTGCAGCTGCCTTATTCAAAGCATTCGCAAGAAGTCCACTTGTCCCTCCACCTGCACAGAGAACGAGGACATTTGTTTCTTCAGTGATTGTATTTTGTGCTGCTTCTACACCAGCTTTTTCAAGAATAGCATCTGCTTTTGCAGTGTTGAAGTTTGCGGCAACTTTTTCTTTCAATTCATCATTAGATTTACCTGAACGCTCTTCTTCAAGAATTTGTTCATCATAGACTTTAAGGAATGGATAGTAAATGACTACGTCAACCACGATTAGAAGAGCAGCAAGAATGAATGATAGAACTTGGAAGTTCGTACCAAGAACTAGACCTAGTGGAGCTGGGGTTGTCCATGGTAGATTAGCAGTAAATGAATTCATTCCAAGAGTTTCAATGAAGAATTTAAAGATCCAAACGTTTGCGATTGGAGCAAAGATAAATGGAATGAAGAAGATTGGGTTTAATACAAGTGGTGCACCAAACAAGATTGGTTCATTTACACCAAAGAATGTTGGGACTACTGAAGCACGACCGATTGCACGGTTACGTTTAGATTTTGTTAACCACATGAACATGAATGGAACAACCAGTGTCGCACCAGTACCACCCATGGTAACGATAAACATTTGTGTACCAGAAGTAAGAATCTTGTCAGCGTGCATACCTTGTTGGAGAAGGTTCAAGTTGACTTCGGCATTGGCATAGGTAATAGCTGCGATAGCTGGTTCAACGATAGATGGACCATGGATACCAACAAACCAGAAGAAAGCAAAGGCACCAAAGATAATCGTAATACCTAGATAACCATCAGCAGCAGAGAATAATGGTGCAAAGAATTTACCGATTGATTCAGCTACGCTTGCACCAACAAAATGACGAGCTAGTAAATCAAGAGCATAAAGTGAAACAACTGAGAGAGTGAATGGAATCACATCTTTAAAGACTTGTGAGATATTTGGTGGAACTTCGTCAGGCATACGAATAGTGACGTTGTTCTTAACACAAACCTTATAGATTGCTACAGTAACAAAGGCAGCAAGGAAGGCTGAAAGCAAACCTTTTGTCCCCAAGAATCCAGTAGCAAGACCATTTTCGATAGGATCAGCTGCCAACATCAACAAACCAACAATCGCTGCTAACAGGGTTGACATATAGTTGATTTGATTGGTTTTCTCCATGCTTCGATTGACTGAGTCGGTCAATGACTTAGCTGTTGTACCAGCTACCAAGAGAGCCAGAATACCCATAGAATAGCTATAAGGTTTCATCAGAAAGGCTACAACTTCATCAGACCATTTAAAGCCCCATGAGTTTGGTACAAAGGCAATCAAGATAAAAATACTTGAGAAGAGAATAACAGGCATACCTGCAATGAAACCATCACGAATGGCACGAAGGTAGATATTACGAGATAGTTTCTCAAAGAAAGGCTTTCCTTTCTCAATAAATGCAATTAATTTATTCATTACTTAACTCCTCTCTTGTAGAGTTCAATTAAATGGTGCATCAAATCTTTTAATAAGATAGTTGTCATCAAGTGGTCTTGGCCATGCATCATGGTTACACTATAGGCTAAGTCCTCACCTGAAGCTTCCTTAGCCAATAGACTTGTTTGCGCGTGGTGAGCCTCTGCAATGCAAGAACCAGCTTCCTCGACTAAGCTATCTGCTTTCGCAAAATCGCCAGCTTCAGCAGCTTTCAAGGCTTCCAATAGTTTTGAACGAGCATCGCCAGCATAGGCTACGATTTCAAAACCTAACAATGTTACTTCTTCTCTATTCATGATAGAATTCTCCTTAGGTATTTTTAATTAAATTTTTATGACAATAAACGTTGGATATGTAGAACTAGATAAACTCGTTCACTTTTATACAAATCAAGACCCGTATGTTGCGTAATCACATCATAGATCTTGGAACCAATCTCGAACGCTTTTGGATAGGATTGTTTAATATGATCTTCCATATCCAGAAGTGATTGGTTATCATCTCTAGATCTGTCTAAATAATCCAAGAAATAATTCAAATGTATCATAAAACGATCATAGAAATGATTATTCTCTTTGGTTCGTTGAATTGCATAGTCCGTTAAAACTTCTTCAACATTCCTGAGAATTTCTTTCCTCTTATCAATCGACTCCACAAGTTCCACTTCATTTTCACCTTCGGCATTAATGAAATGATAAGCAATCCGAATAATTTCGTCCTCAGGAAAATGATCTGCTAGCTTCTGACGATAAATTTCAAAAGCTTCATTTGCGATTTGAAAAGCGACAGGATACTTAGTGGAAATATCTGGTAGATTACTATCCTTGTACCTTCCTTGTGCTAGAGCTTGGTAAGAACAGTAAATATGATCTGTCAAGGTTACGTAGAGATACTCTTGAATTGGATAATGATATTTCTTTGATAGCTTATCAATGATTTCATAGGTCACTGTGATAAAATCAAGCGGAACATCTTTGAGGAGAGCCATAAAGTTTTCTCTTGACTCTTCTGTCTTCATCCGAAAGATTTTCTCAATATGCTGTTCAGTAATCAAATCTCCCTTCCTCTTTCCAAATGTAATCCCCTTACCAATCACAATCACTTCTTCTCCTTTATCATTTCTGACAAGCGAGACATTGTGATTCATTGGATTTAGAATTCGATACATGTCAACCTCCTTTTATATCTTAAAGGTATATGAGTACAAAAAATGACCACAAATGAACTAGAAAATCAGCCGATTTCTAATTCACCTGTGATCATGCCTAATATTACTTAGTAACACTCACCTTGTATTAACTTGTGATTTAAGTATAGCACAAGTAAGTTATTTTGTAAACCTTTACATAAAACTTTTTTTAAAATTTTTTTAGATTCATGTTCCTAACCTAGGAGGACTTGCTTACACGCGTTCTTTCCATGAAGTCGCTGTTGTTTGAAGAACTTTATTGAGCTCATCAATGTTTTCAAAACCAGTTGTGCGAAGCCATTCGCGAGCTGCTGCTTCACCATCTTTGATGTATGCTTCAACTGATCCAGCCCATGTAGCACGGCCACAAAGAACTCCGTTAAAGTTTGCACCTGATTCATGAGCAAATACAAGAGTATCTTGGAAAAGTTTAGCTGATACACCAGCACTCAAGTAGATGTATGGCAAGTTAGTTGCTTCATCTTGTGCTTTGAAGAAGGCTGCTGCTTCTTCACGTGTATAAACCACTTCACCTTCAGCGAAGCCTTCAACATATTTAATGTTAACAGGAACTTCTACTTTCAAGACATCAATGTTAAAGCGTGGGTCTGAGAAGACTTTCATAGCACCGATAACTTTGTGTGGTTTTACTTTAGCGTATTCTACAGAACCAGCGTCAGCAATTTTTTCATCATAAGCAAGGATTTCAAGGAAGAATGGGATATCTTCAGCCACACATTCAGAACCGATACGTTCGATGTAAGCTTGTTTTTCTTGGTTGAGTTCGTCTGAGCTATCTACGTCATAGTAAAGCAAGAATTTAACTGCATCTGCACCTTCTTCTTTAATACGTTTTGCAGACCAAACATCCAAGCAGTCTGGCAAACGTTTTGTACTTGTTGTGTCATAGCCTGTTTTTTCATAAGCAAGGAGAAGACCAGATTTTTCATCAAGAGCTTTAGTCGCTGGAAGTCCATATTCAGGATCAAGAAGCATAGATGAAGCGTATTTAGTCAATTCATCTGCTACCAAAACTTTAAGTTCTTCCATTTGAGCCACAGTTGGTTCTTCTGTTTGGTGTTGAGCCATGAGGCGTTTCAAAGCACCACGTTGGTCAAATGCAAGAGCTGAGATGATACCATTTTCATCAGAAAGTTTTTCTAAGCGTGCACGTTTTTGTTCTGTTAAAGCCATTTTATACCTCTTTTACTATTAATTGATCATATAGAGCTTGATAGTTGGCCATGTTGACATGACCAGTCATTTTTTCTTGAGCATTGAGCATACCAAGGACATTTGCCTTGATGAGTAATGCTGCATCCGATTCTTTGTGAAGAAGTCCTGAAGAAATTCCTGCTACAGTAGAATCTCCAGATCCGACAGGGTTGACCACCTGAATTCTAGGAATATCTACCTTGTAGAAAGTGTCACCATGTTTGGCAAAAGCACCGTTGGCACCAAGTGAAACGATAATCCATTCAATACCTGCAAACAAAGGTTCTTGAAGGACTTCTTTTAATTCATCCAAATCCTCAGAAACTTCTCTTCCTAGAAGCTGAGACAATTCCTCATTATTTGGTTTAATTACTGTTGGTTTATGTGGTGATTCAAGAACCGCCTGAAGTGCTGCACCAGAGCAGTCCAAGACTACAGGTTTGCCAGCTTGATTAGCAAGTTCTACCAAGCTCGCATAGTAATCAACTGGAAGGCCAGCTGGCAGACTACCTGAGATAGCTACTACTTCAACTGACTCCAAGAGTTTTTTGAAATGTTTCAAAAAGTCTTGACCTTCCTGTTCCAATACTTCAGGACCTTTTTCAAGAACTTCAGTTTGGTTGTCACCGTGGAGAATAGCGATACAGTTCCGAGTTTCTCCCTGAATGGAGAAGAAATCTTTCTTTACTTGATCATCGATATTTTCAACCAAAAACTCACCAAGTTTGCCACCCACTAAACCAGTAGCAAGAACAGAATCCCCAAATTCTGAAAGTACTCGGGTAACATTGAGTCCCTTACCACCAGCCGTTTTGGTTACATCCACCACACGATTGACAGTATCAATCTTCAACTCATCCAAAGGATAGGAAATATCGATGGATGGGTTCATTGTGACTGTTAAAATCATAGGTCACCTCTTAGTCGTGGTATTCTCCGCGATCCCATTTTTCAAGGAATTCAGTGAAGAAGTTTGCGTCTGTTTGTTGAGCATTGTGACTTTCAAGGTGTTCAATTTTCGCAATCAATTTTTTGTTTTCTTCAGATGGTTTGTATTCAGCATGGATGAAAGCTTCGATGATATCACACATGAGCAATTCACCAGTAATCTTACCACCAAAACCGATAACGTTAGCGTTCAATTGCTCTTTAGCATAAAGAGCTGTTGTCATATCACGAACCAAGGCAGAACGGACACCTGGAACTTTATTTACAGCATTGTTGATACCAACACCAGTACCACAGATACATACCCCAAGATCAGCTTGACCGCTAGTTACAGCTTCCCCTACTTTTTTACCAAAGATTGGGTAGTGAGTACGTGTATGGTCATATGTACCAAAGTCAATGACTTCATATCCTTTTGATTTCAAAAATTCTGAAACCGCCATTTTTTCATCTGTTACGATGTGGTCACATCCAATTGCAATTCTCATTAGTTATTCCCTCCGATTAATTATATAAATCTAATATCATTTATCCTTACTCAAGAAAAATCAAGATTAGCTTAGGAAGCGAGCTGCGAGCATAACTGAGGTTAGCTAAAGTGAGCTGACGACAGATTATCTTGATTTTTGAAGCGTATTAGCACATTTTGTTCAACATATCGACCCTGATTTGGTGACGTCCACCATCGTATTTACCGTTAACAAATCCTTTAGCGATGTTTTTAGCCAATTCATCACCAACAAGTTGTGCACCCATAGTGATCATACGTGAGTTGTTGTGACCACGAGTCATATAAGCTGAACGTTCGTCAGATACTTCTGCAGCAACCATTCCTTTGATCTTAGTTGCGACCATAAATGGACCAGCTCCATAAGCATCAATCACGATACCAAGGTTTTGTTCTTCTTTGTTTACTTCTGCAGCAACAGCAAGAGTCACATCAACAAAGTCTTGACCTTCAGCTGTAACATCCACAACGTGGAAGTTTTCTTTTTCCAAGAAGTCTTTCACAACTTCTTTCAATCTCAAACCTGCAGCATCTGCACCGATAACAATAGACATATTGTATACTCCTTTTATTTTTCTAGGCTAGTAAAAACTTTTATGGTTAGCAGTTTACCTACAAAAAGTTTTCTAGCAGTTTATTGACAAATTGGATTGAATGAGATGAATGACACCTTATTCAAGTTTAGGAAATCAGTTTCCTAGAAATAATCTTTCTCTACGAAAGAGAATATAACAAGTGATTGTTTGTTTGTTGCAAACATCATTTGTTGCTTACAAACATAATATACTCCTATTTACTAAAAAAGTCAACAGTTAATGTTTGTTTTTGTGTTTTTTAACTAAAAAATTTCGATATCAAAACCAATTTGATCCACTTGACCAGGTTCTAGGAGACGAACATTCTTCTTATCTTCTAGATGATCTCCTTCTTCAAGGGATGTTGACAAGCCAGACCATGGTTCAAAGGCAATGAAAGGTCCCTTATTCAAAGTTGACCATATAATGAGGTTTGGAAACTCTGCAAAGTGCACTTTCAATCCCTTATCATGTTTACGAGAACGAAGGGCAATTGTTCTAGATTGCAATTCATCTAAGGTGACTGCATCTGTACTGAAAAGATCATAGCTGAGGTCTAATTCTTTTTGACCTTCTAGCCATGGACTTCTATCTTGAAAATCCAGCATACCCGTTTCTGGGAAAGGACGTGAAACAGAGCAAGTCTCTTCTTTTTCAAACTCTAGATAATAATCTTCATAGACTTCATCATCGAGCAGAGGACAATTAAATCCTGGATGTCCACCAATAAAGTAAGGCATGACCTTGTTGATTTCTTTATTGAAAATCTTGTATTGAGTTCGTACTGTCTTGCCAGTAAGGATATAAGTGATTTCTAGTCGGAAATGATAAGGATAGTTTTGATAGCTATTCTCATCGTCTTCAATTGCAAAAGTTACACTATTATCTGTCTGTTCAACTAATTCAAATTCTTTCTTACGAACCAAACCATGACGAGGAATGTTTCCTTTGCTTTCTTGCCCCTTCTCATCTATATAAAGTGCTGTATCCTCTCTCAATGAACCACAAATGGGGAAGAGAACAGGAGCTTGTCCACTCCAATAAGTATCATCACCTTGCCACAAATACTCAAGTCCCTCAGCATCTTTTATAGAAGAAAGAGCCCCACCAAAACTGTTAAATTGAACTCTTAATTGTTCTGATTTTAATTCAATTACCATTATTTTCTCCGATTTCTTGATAGTTTATAAAAAACTAGGCTGTCACTCCTAATGGATGTCGACAACCTAGCTTTAACAATTTACATTTTATAGGAGCGCATTATTTTGCTTTTGCTGCGTACTCTTCGTTACGTTTGATCATTTGTTTTCTGTACCATGCAAAGATACCGATATAGAATACAAGGAAGACTACAGCACCAAGGATTGCTTTGATATCACCAGTTGTAGTGTTACCAATTGTCCAACCAAGAAGTTTTTCGATTGGTCCTTCAAGAGTTGAGTGAGTGATCAATTGAGTTTCGCTCACACCTGCTGGGAAGGCACCTACACCTTTAGCAAGTTCTGTTGCAAATGGTGCGATAAGTGTACCTGAAAGAAGGAAGAGTGGCAACAAGAGTGTTCCGAAGATAATCATACGGAGCAATTTACCACGAGTTACAACCAAGAGAGCTGGTGTAACACCCATAGCGATGATGCCTGCAAGTGGCAAGATACCATTTCCAACTTTTGAAAGAAGTACTGCTTCAACCAACATGATTGGTGCAAGTACGTTGGCACAAGCCCAGATTTCAGCACGACCAGCGATGAATGGCCAGTCAAGACCGATGTTAAATTTACGTCCTTGAAGACGTTTAGTAGCAACGTTTGTAATACCTTGTGAAAGTGGTTCTACGGCAGCGATGAACCATGAACCGATAAGTGAGAAGAGTTCCAAAGATACACCGGCTGTCAAACCAAGAGACAACCAACCTTTAATAACAAGTTCCCATGAAGATGCATCTTCTACTCCAGCAACTGGATGTGGAGTTCCCATCAAACCAATAACGATACCAAGAATGAAACCGATGAAGAATTTAGATCCCCAGAAACCGATTTTCTTGTTCAATTTTGCAGCGTCAAAGTCATATTTATCAAGACCTGGCAAAACTTTATCAAAAATCTTATCCAAGACCATGATAACTGGGTTCATCATGTAGTTCATGTGAGTTGAAGTCATTGGTGATGAACTTGGTGCGTTAAGAAGGTCGTCGAATGTTGGTTTCATCAAATCAGAGTTGATGATCTTCAAAATACCTACAAGTACAACTGCTGCTGTCGCGATGAAGAGTGAAACCCCTTGGCTTACACCATTGTTGTCTGCATACCATTTGATCAAAAGACCAGTGATTGACAAGTGCCAGATATCGAAGATATCGACATCAAGTGTGTCTGTTTTCTTCATTGCAAGCATCACAACGTTGACAATCAACATTACAAGCAAGAAGTAAAGTGTCCAAGCAGATCCCCAAGTGATGGTAGCAAGTGGTGCCCAACCAACGTCGGTGATGTTCAATTGAATACCAGTGTTTTCAACGAATTTCGCAAGTGATGCTGAGAAAGCTCCGTTGAGCATACCGATGATAGCACCGATACCAGTAAGGGCGATGGCGAGCTTGATACCACCTTCAAGCGCTTTGGAGAATTTCACTCCAAAAAGTAGGGCCAACACTGTCAAAATGATCAGCATGATGATAGGACCACCCATAGCCAAGATAGGTTTAAAGATATCGTTGGCCAGATTGATAATGACATCCATAATAGTTCCTCCCTTTTTATAGTTATATGAATGTTAACAAATTAAAATTAGCTTAATCCGTGTTCTTTGATAGCTGCTTCAATATTGTCAAATACTGGAGCACTCATTGCTGGGATACGGAATAAGATTGGTCCAGCTTCGATAACTGGAATACCTGGGTCAAAACCAAGATCTGTCGCAGCAATTGGTGTGAAGATGTCATAACCTTTGATAAGGTCTTCATTAACGTCTTTGACCATTACCGCATCACAGTGAACATCGAAACCGCGGTTTGAAAGTTCTTCTTCAAGAGCACTTTTAATTTGGTGGCTTGAGTTAACACCTGCACCGCAGGCAGCAAGAATTTTAATCATATGGATTTCCTCCGATTTAATATTTTTAATAGACAAGATTAAGCAATTGCTTCAGCAATATAAGCATAGATGGCTTCTGGTTCAGAAATTTTTGATAGGTCTTCAAGATGACCATTTCCAGTAAAGAAGTCCATCAACTGAGCAAGAATGTTCGTTTGACTTGAACTTGAGTTATTAATGATAAAGAAGAGTAAGGATACTTCTACTTCCTTATCTGGCGCAATCATATTGTGGAAAGTCACTGGTTTTTCTAATCGAACGACCACAACTTTTTCGGCTAGATTATGAACAATATCTGTGTGAGGAATAGCCACATTCGGCAAATCCTTACCCAAAAATTCCATATCTAAGCCAGTTGGAAATGACTTTTCACGCGTGATCAAGGCTTCACGATAAGTTGGAGTTACGATTTCACGTTCTTCCAATAAAGTTGCAACCTGATCAAAGAGATGTTCTTGATTATCCGCTTCTAAGCAAAACACAAGGTTTTTGTCAAAGAAATGATCTAATCCCATAAGGTTTTCCCTTCTTTCCATTAACTTTATGCTATAAGTATAACACTATATGAAATCGTTGTCAATGTTTTTCTGTTGTTTTTTGTTCATTTTTTGTTTTTTTTATATTTAACAACCACATTTCAAACAGTTATTAAAAATAACAAACTAAAGTGAAGTAAAAAACATCCGACTATTTCAGTCAGATGTTGGAATCTTTAATTTT
The DNA here is from genome assembly GCF_946190325.1 of Streptococcus mitis. Classification (GTDB taxonomy): domain Bacteria; phylum Bacillota; class Bacilli; order Lactobacillales; family Streptococcaceae; genus Streptococcus; species Streptococcus mitis_CF. The sequence goes on from NZ_CAMHZR010000001.1 coordinate 352,559, forward strand.
CGTTTTTAAGAATTTCTTCTAATTTATGATAATCTTGGACACTATCAATCTCATAGATACTATTACCTTCTAATTCTTCGACATAGACATCTAGCTCTTTGATATTATCCTTAACCATATTGTCCCAGTAGAGATCAACAAATTCTCCACTTGCATAAGCCTTGTCGATAAAGCTGACAATCTTTTCTGCAGTTGGAGCATCCCAGAAGGATACACCACTAAGGATCCGGCCTGCCTTGCTATCAACAATAATGTCTTGAACCTTGTAGTCATCTCCATAGACCAAGAACCATTCGTTGGTACAATCTTCACGATAGACACTAAAATAAGTCGAACGTGTCAAATCATTGCGGAACATATTTTTAAAGAGATAATTGTCGGCATCAATAACATAGCTGTTAGCCAATTCTTCTTTTACAAGATAGAGAGAGTAAAAGTTATTGTAATCAGCGTATTTATCATTGAAAACGAGTCGTACTCCATATTTCTCTTTCAAGTAATCGAATTGTTCTTTAAGATAACCAACAATGATAATGATATCATGGATTCCTTTTTCTTTGAGAAACTCAATTTGGTATTCAATCAGAGGTTTTTGATTAACCTGAACTAAGGCTTTAGGGGTCTTTTCAGTCATAGGACGCAAGCGAGTTCCCAAGCCCGCTGCTAAGATGATGGCTTTCACACGAATCTCCTTTATTCTTTAATAATAATATAAACTCCAGCAATGACGACAAGTGACGTAATAATTGTCAGCATATCTAGCGGTGCACCCAAGAAAACAACTGCAAACAAGACAGTCCAAACTACATAACTCACGTTCAAGCCTGTAGCTTTAGCAGGTTGCAAGCGATTGATAGCGATATAATAAGCCAAGTAGGAAATCATATCAAAGGCTGCAAAGACAATCATAAGACCTAGCAATTGTCCATTGGCCACTTCTGAAAATGATTGATGAGAGAAGAGCACAATCACAAGATAGGACAAGAATGAAGTCACTTGACGGATTAAGAGGGCTTCGATTTCACTTAATTCACTTTCCATAGCAAAGGAGCTAAGGACACTTTCACTCCCCCATGCAATGGCACAAACCAAAGCACAGAGAATCCCAATGTAGAAGGAATTGACCTGTTCAACCTTATAGGTCTGGGCAATAATCCCTGCAATAATCAAAACAATCCCAAACACAGTATTTTTTGAAATCTTGTGCTTCAAAAAGAAGAAAGCCAATAAAACTGAAACTGCCGGGTAGATAGCAGATACAGATGAAGCTAAGGAACTTCCAATATACTTAACTGCATAAAGATTGGCCTGCATACCGATAGGGCCTGCTAATAAGGCTCCGATAATAACACTAACATTGCGAATATTTAAGAAAATTGAGAGACGAACTTTTCCTTCTTTTATCAAAAGAAAAGCTAGTAAGATAAAGATACTCAAGAAATCGTGAGCAGCAGCCACCACAAAGGGCGATAAATCTGTAAAAATCGAAAAGATATAAGCACTAATCGTTAGACCTAACCCCCAGAAAATACCTGAGAGTAGACCAAAAGAAACTCCATTTTTAGTTTTCATCTGAACCTCCATAATAAGCCAAACCTTTAACAGCTCTTTGGTAACGACTTACACCATAGTCACCAAAATCTGCGCCTTGCTCTTCCTTATAGATAGTCCATAGACTCCAAATAGTATCTTGTAAAATTTTATAAATAGTAATCTTTTCTCGAGAGACAGGTGTTTGGTCACTCTCATAGTAAGATAAGAAGGCTTCTTCCTCTTGGAGAGTGAATTCAGACTCTAAAAAGAGAGCAGCCAAATCCCACATTGGATCATTCATTGATGAATATTCCCAGTCAATCAGATATAGACGTCCTTGAGGTGATTCGATAAAGTTTTCAGGCACCAAATCGATATGACAAGATTTTCTGTCAACACCTAAGTCAGCCAGTCTTTTCTCTAAGGAGAAGACTTCTTCTCGAACTGCTTCATAGTTGGCATAAGGGATTTTCCCTTCAATCAAGGATTCGTATTTTTTGATTTCTTCAAAAGGAGCAAATTCTCCTCTTAATTCCTTACCGGACGCATGAATAGTTTGTAAAATTGGAGAAATTTTATCGAACTTTGTCTTGATTGACGTTGAATCAAGCGTAATCGCAGATTCGATATACTCATTTACTTTGATACCAGCTTCAATATCAAAAAGATAATTTTTTACATCTAAATCTAAATCTTTTAGTAGTTCAAGATTGTACTTTTCATCTTGACGATTAATCAGTTTTTCTGTCCCTTTACCAAAGAATTTAACAATGTATTGCTTATTTGTTGTTTTGGCCAAATAGTTTTGATTGGTCATTCCCCCCAGTTGTTCAACACTGAGGACTTCTTCTTCTTGACTAAGTAAGGAAAAAATTTTTTCTTTAATGATTTTCTCCACAATTAACCTCCAGGACTTATACTTCCCACTTAAACACTGTTTTAAAGGCTGTGTTTAAATCGGTAGCAAAGACACGGTGAATATCTTTAATTTCTCTTACAGGTTCTTCTAGATAAAGGATATTTTTAAGACGATTGGCAAATTTCTTGACTTCCATCATTTGGATTGCATTTTCAAAATCAATGCGACCAGAGCGAGAGGAACCAACCAAGAGCAAGCCTTTTTCTAAGGCATCGCGTGTATTGATGTTAACTTTATACTCACTAACTCCCATCATAAGAATCGTTCCTTGAGGACGAATATAGCGAATCAAGTCATTAATGGCTGGTCCAGTACCATCACCACCACAACACTCAAAAGCATGGTCAAAGGCCAAATCTTCAGGAATATTGTCAGTAATATAGCATTCTTTGGCAAAAGAGAAAAGTTCCAATTTTTCCCAATGACGACCAATAACCACAATCTCTGCTTCTGGCAAAGTATAGTTGATAATATTGGCAACCACAAAAGCTAAACTTCCATCTCCGATAACGGCGATTCGATCCCGCTTGCTATGAGCAAGGGTCAATAAGCGATTCATGGCATGCATACCAACACTGACAAACTCTGTAATGGCTGCAACCGTATCTTCAATAGCATCATAAGCCACCACACGGTCTTTAGGAAGAGAAACAAATTCTCTCATAAAGCCATCAAAGCCACTAGACAAGAAGTGGGTCCCTGTCATGTAGTTTTCATAGAATTCTTCATCACTCTGCATAGGAGGCTGATTGGGAATCATGACAACTTTTTGACCAACTTCATAGGTTCCTGTTGGGTCAGAAATAACGGTTCCACATGACTCGTGAATCATTGCCATTGGAAGTTTTTTATTCAAAATCTTTGGATCACGTTTTCCTTGATAGTAACGCTGATCCGCATGACAGACCGCCATATAATTAGGGCGGATGAGGATATGATTCTCTTGATCAATAGCCTCTTCCTGGTATTTGACATTGATAAACTTAGGCTTTGTTAGTTGGTAAATTTGATTAATCATTTTATTACTCTTCCTCAATCATGCTTTTTGCAATCTTCAGATCTGTTACTGTAGTAATTTTCAGATTTGAATATTCACCCTTAGCCAAGGCTACATTTTTTCCTTTGATCACAAAGATTTTACATGCATCTGTTAAGATTTCTTTCTCTTCGGCAGAGAGAGAACCGTAAAGGTCCATGAAGTCCTTACAACGGAATGTTTGAGGTGTTTGTCCTTGATAGAGGTGAGCACGATTTGGAATATCTGTAATAAATTGACCGTTAGTGCTTTCAACGATAGTATCAACCGCTTCCACCACTGTGTCCACTGCGTCATGATTTTGAGCAAGTTTGATATTGTCTTGAATCATGCGAAGCGTAATGAATGGACGAACAGAATCGTGGGTAACAACGATATCCTCTGGAGTAAGCGGACGATAAGCATCGATGGCTTCAATGATTTTCTCAATACTCGTATTACGGTCAGCACCACCTTTTGTAATGATGATACGATCCTTATGAAGGGGCAGATATTTATCTACAAGATCCTCTGCATGGGAAACCCAGTCTCCATGAACCCCAACTACAATTTTTTCAATGCTTGGTTCCAAGACAAATTTTTCAATTGTATGAACCAAGATAGGTCGATCACCTAGCTCTAAAAATTGTTTTGGCAAGTTACTGATTCCCATACGTGTGCCAGTTCCACCGGCAAGAATTCCTGCATAAATCATCTATTTTCTCCTTTGTCTTACTAAAAAACTTATTCTCTCTATTATACCACAATCTAGTCCTATCATAAAAGAAATACTAGTCATCCCGTTCTAGAATAGGAGGATTAAGGAGTTCTATTATTCAAAGAAACTAATCCATTTCTAGTAGTGACTAGGAATTCAATAGTCATTACTAATAAATGGCTGTGAAATTTTAGAGTTCTTCAGAATAATATAGTTTTCTTAAAGAAAACTTAAATTTATATTTTCTTAATACAAGAAAAAGCTAGGAAATGGTAAATTGTCTGACAGAGACACACTTCCTAACTTATTATTTTTAGTAAAACTCACAAGTCTTACTCTTCCTTATCTTGATTTTCTGCTCCTTTAACTGCTTTTTTAAATTCAGATAGCATTTTACCAATTGACTCGCCTAGTTCAGGCAATCGTTTTGGTCCAAAAATCAATAGAGCTCCTAAAACGATAATAATCAATCCTGGTGCTCCGATATCACGTAAGATTCCCATTTCTCTCTCCTTTCTGCTTGCGTTTCATAATGTGTTTGCTGATAGCAATACTCAACTCATAAAGTAAAATCAAGGGGGCAGTCATTGCCAAATCGCTGACAAAGTCAGCTGGTGTTAAGATGACTGCAAGTACCAATAAGATAAAATAGGCATATCGGCGATAAGTAATCAATAATTCTGGCCCAATGAGTCCAATCGACGTCAAAAAGGCAATGATAACTGGCAATTCAAAAATCAGGGCCAAGGGCAAGGTCGTTTGAAAAACAAAGGACAGATAATTTTGGGCTGTTAACTGCGTTTCAAACAGTCCCTCTCCCAACCCTAATAAAACCTGAAGTAAGGTTGGTGTTACAAAGTAAAAACCAAAAGCCAGTCCAACTAGAAAACAAAGGAAACTAGCTGGAATATAGGCAAAAATAGCTCTAGCTTCTTCCTTCTTTAAACCAGGTTTAATGAAAGACCAAATATGATACACCGTGTAAGGTAGGGTGATAGTAAAGGCCATCAGACTAGCTAAGCGTATGTAAATCCATAAAATATCATTTGGACCTAAAACAATCAACTTTTGCTGAAAAGATTGGGTCACATACTGGTAAATCTGGTCTGCAAAAAGCAGAGAAACACAGAATACCAAAAAGAAACAAATGACTACTGCCAATAATCTCTTTCTAAATTCTACCAGATGTTCAACGATTGTCAATTCTTTTCTATCCATTTATTTTTCACCCTGTCTGAAAGTGACAATCAAGACAATAATGGCAAAGAGTAGCTGGCTGGCCAAACCTTCCCAACTTGGGTAAATTCCAAGTAAGTCGATAGTTGGAAAGCCTGTCAGCAAGTGATTTGGTGCCATATTGGTCAACTGAAGAGCATGGATACTAACTCCAAGCATCTTGAATGCCAAAGCATAAATCATCCAAGTAAGGATAAAGAAGACCTTATGAGGCAGGAAGAATTGACTAGCCTTGTTCATCACAATGGCAATAACTACTAGAATCAGCAAGGCAAGTGAAATTCCCAAGACAAATTCAAAGCTAGAAATTCTTGGTAAAATCCCAACATAAAAGAGAATGGTTTCTGCTCCCTCACGGAAAACAGCTAGGAAACTGAGGGCAAACATGGAAATAAAGGAACCTGTCTTGGTCACTGTTTCCATTTGTGACTCCATAAAGGTATTCCATTTTTTGACCGAGGATTTGCTGTGAAGCCAGATTCCAATCAAAATCATCATAGCTACTGCAAAAATCCCCACTGCTCCTTCGATGATTTCACGATTGGAGCCTGATGTGACTGCTGGAAAAGCAATTTGCAGGATGAAAGCAATGACCAGACTGGCCATAATTCCGGTGATAGCACCACCATAAACCCACTTGAGTCCCTTTCGCATCTTAGCTGCTTTCAAGGTCGTTACCAAGGCCATAACGATTAAGAGAGCCTCTACTCCTTCTCTTAGGAGAATGAGCATAGCATCAAAGGCATTGTAACGTGCACTGGTATCAATTTGTGATAAATCTGCAATCAGTTTTTCTAATTTTTCTTGGTATTCCTTTTCGCTTCCCTTGACCATAATCACAGGGCTTTCGCTTTCCACTCGAGTATAGAGGGAAGGATTGGTCGTGCTAACAGAGCCCTCAATCGTTGGCCAGATAGTGATGAATTCCTTCATACTAGCTGCTCCTGCTACTTGGTCACCAGCTTGGAATTGTTCCAAAGCCTTTGTCAAAAGGGCAATGCCGTCTTTGAGAGTCAAATCAGAAGATGTTGCTACGACTTCTTTTCCAGTTACAAAATCATCAATAGCCTTTTTAAAGTCTTCAAAGGAAGTCTGAATCGAGTTAAAATCTGTAGGTTCGGTTTCCATACTACTACGCAAGAAGGATATGGCTGTTTCAACACGTCCATAATGGGCCGTACTATTGTCACGAACCACACTTTCATTAATGGTCCAAGTAGAATTCATTTTCTTAAAGGCTTCTCGAACCTTTTCCAAATCTTTGGAGGCAATAGCCTGTTCCAGGGCTTCAAAACGAGGACTTAGACGGTTCACCAATTTTTCTTTTTCCGCATCTAAGTCAACAGGATTTTGTTCTTTTTCAAAGGCTAACAGGGCTGCAGAAATTTCGGTGAGTTTGTCTTCAGTAATCTCGCCTGATTGAGCTAACTTTTCCTTAACGACTTTACCAGCCTCAGAATTGCTGTCTTCTACTCTTTCAAAGTCTATTGCTATCTCCGTAACGAGTTTCTTAGCCTCAGACTGATTCCCATTTTTCACTGCTTTAGACGCATCTGTGATTTTCACAAAGTAAGAACTCAGACTTTCTTGGGCACCTACTGGGGAAAGAATTAAAAGTGACAAAGTTAAAACCAAGAACCAGCTTTTAGCCTTCCAATAATTTCTGACCAATGTAGCCTCCTTTCTCCACACCACCAAAGCAAGCAAAGAGTCCACTACCGATGTGAGTGATGTATTCATTCATCTTATCTGTAGCACCTAGATTGGTTTGAACCTTAACAAAATTATCAGGATCCTTCTGGAAAGAAATGAAAAGCAAGCCCGTATCAAACTGACCAGTTTTTTCATCAATCCCATCTGAGTAAGAATAAGAACGACGCAAAAGTGGTTTCTCCACTTCCTTGGCCAAACGGACATGCGAATCATCAGGCAAAAGACTCAAATCCACTTCATCAAACTCATTTTTCTTACCAAAGGGGGCACCACTTTCCTTGTAACGACCAAAAGTATTTTCTTGTTCTTCAAGACTGGTGCGATCCCAGGTCTCTAAAAACATCTGAATCCGACGAACTGCCATATAAGAACCATTTTCCATCCAGTCCTTACTATCAGCCCAGATGACGCGGTCAAAATCTTTCTCTTTGCTTGGATTTGCTGTTCCATCCTTAAAACCAAAGAGGTTACGCGGTGTCTCCATTCGATCTCCGATAGCTGCAAATCCAGACTGACTCCAACGAAGGGTCACTGCATTTCTCCCCTTACGGATGAGATTGCGAATAGCGTGAAAGGCAACTTGCTCATCATCGGCACAAGCCTGAATCACAATATCTCCACCTGTATATTTTTCACGCAATTGCTCTTTAGGAAAAGGCGGTAAATCCCTGAACACTTGAGGACGCTTATTTTCCAAGTTCATCTTTTTCAAGAAACTGGCAGACACACCAAAAGTCAGCGTTAAACGATGAGGATTGAGCCCGACTGTTTCACCAGTATCGCTCGGAGGCAAGAGAGTATTTTTCCCATCTTTTTTGACCAATTCCCCCTCGACCAATTTGGCACTATAATCCGTCCAATCCTTAAACAACTGGATAATCTTATCCTTATCCGTCGTATGCAAGTCCAAGACCACAAAATAAATATTCTTTTGCATGGGCGTACTAATCCCAGCTTGATGCTTGCCATAAAAAGCAATTTTTTCATTTCCGTACGAGATTTTTTCCTGACTTCCTAGCTTAGGTGCGAAAAAAGCAGAAGCACCAGAGAGTCCTAGCGCTAAACCAGCCCCTCCAATCCCTGCTTTTTTTAGAAATTCTCGACGGTCCATTTTCTTCTCAAAAAACTTTTCGTCTTTTTCAGTCATGACTCTTATTCTCCACTAAGAAATTTACCCATTTGTGACAGAGGTTCACCAAGTTTTGTCACTGCTTCTGACAATTCTTTGGTATCTTCTTTTGTCAAATCAGTATAGAGCTTGTAGTGTTCCTTGTCGATCATGTGTTTGTCCAACAAGCTATTAACAGATTTGAAATCTGCTTCCAATTCTTTAACTAGGTTAGCGTCTGATTTTTCAAGCAAAGGTTTAAAGAGTTGGAAAATCTTCTCAGCTCCCTCAATATTGGCACGGAAGTCATACAAGTCTGTATGAGAATAAACTTCCTCTTCACCTGTAATCTTGCTTGTCGCTACTTCATTGAGCAAGTCAACTGCCCCAGTCAACATAACCTTGTAGTCCACATCTACAGTTGCAATCTTGGCTTTCAATTCCTTGATATCATTTACCAACTGATCGCCGTAGCTTTCAGTTCCTTTAGTTGTATTGTCTTCCCAAAGGATACGCTCGATACGGTGGAAACCTGACCAACCTTCTTCTGTCTTGTTTTCGTCCATGTAGTCTGCCAAACGGAAGTCAATCTTGACATCTGACTCACCAAAACTTTCAGCAATTGGTTCTGAACGCTCATAGGACATACGAATCAGTGGATAAACTTTCTTAGCCTCTTCTAATTTGCCTTCTTTCAACAATTTGACAAAGCCTTCCGTATCTGTCAACAGTTTATCGATTTGCTCTTGCACAAAAGTTTTATAGTCAGAAGTGGCCTTATCAAGCATTTTTTGCTTGTCTTCAGACAAGGCTGTCACCTTGGACGAATCACTTGTGTTGCTTGGCTTAGATTGATTATTAGCACAAGCTGTCAATAGCAAGGCTGAAGATAAAAGGACAAAACCTAGTTTTTTCATTGTTTACTCCTATTGGTTCAGGAAACCTGAATTAATTTTACGTTTCATTATACCATGTTTTCACTCATTTTTCAATAAATTTTCAGACAATTTAATATTGAGTAACTTATACTAATAATAGACTTTTATCCTCAAAATTGATAAAATAGGAAAGAAAATAAGATAAAAGGAAACTGAAATCACCATGATGAACATGCAAAACATGATGCGTCAAGCACAAAAACTTCAAAAACAGATGGAACAAAGCCAAGCTGAGCTTGCTGCTCTGCAATTTGTTGGCAAATCTGCTCAAGACCTTGTTCAAGCGACCTTAACTGGAGATAAGAAAGTTGTCAGCATTGACTTCAATCCAGCTGTCGTTGACCCTGAAGACCTTGAAACTCTTTCTGATATGACCGTTCAAGCCATCAACTCTGCTCTTGAACAAATCGATGAAACTACCAAGAAAAAACTAGGCGCTTTCGCTGGAAAATTACCATTCTAAGCATAAGAAAAAGGCTCTTTAATATCTGTAGGTAAGTCCCCCTACAGATAATATAGAGCCTATTTTGTTGTCTTGAAAATATCTGAAAATATCAAATCAATGCTTCTATTTAATATGAAAAAGCCTACTGGATTTTTTCAAAATGAACATCCAGTAGCCTTTTCACTTTTTATTAATAAGTTCCTTCTTCTCCTTGGCTAGTCAAGATTACCGGACCATCCTTAGTAATGACAAATTGGTGTTCATATTGGCAAGATAGGCCACCGTCAATGGTCTTATGCGCCCAACCGGTCTTCATATCTGTATCAATTTCCCAGTCACCTGTATTGATCATTGGTTCAATAGTCAAGACCATTCCTTCACGGAGACGAAGCCCACGACCTGCAATACCATAGTTAGGAACCATTGGTTCTTCATGCATAGTTGGGCCAACACCATGACCAACCAAATCACGCACTACACCGTATCCACGACTTTCAGCGTATTCTTGAATAGCCGCACCGATATCACCGATACGATTTCCAACAACAGCCTGCTCAATCCCCTTGTACATAGCTTCTTTAGTTACATCCATCAAGTTTTTCACTTCTTCGGACGGTGTACCAACAGCATAAGCCCAACATGAGTCTGCTAAACCACCAGAATAGCTCTGAGTGTATTTTTTCATTTGTTCCACATTGTTGAAGTTTAATTTTGAGACATTCAGGTCAGATTTAGCAATTGGACCTCCCAAAACCATGTCAACCTTGAGCAAATCACCATCTTTCAAGATATAGTGACGAGGGAAAGCATGAGCCACTTCATCATTAAGAGAGCAACAGGTAGCATAAGGATAGTCCATCATTGCACCGTCAACTCCAATCTGAAGCGGAAGGAAATTTTCTTCCTTGCAACGACGTCGGACATACTCTTCAACTTCCCACATATCTACGCCAGGCTTAATCAAATCACGCAAGCCGATATGAATACTTGCTAGAAAGTCACCTGCCTTATCCATAGCTTCGATTTCACGAGCTGATTTTAATGTTATCATTTTTTCTCCTAGTTTCTAATTAATTTTAACGGTTACATTTGCCTTTGAAACAATCTGATGACCATGATAAATATCGTAGTCAATAATAGCCGACCGTCTTGTATGATGGATAATGCGTGCTTGAATGCGCAATATATCATCTATCTGAACAGCCTGCAAAAAGTAAATCAGCATCTGCTCAATAATGAGATTTCGACCACTATTAACAACTAAATCTTGGGTCATGTGGGTCAAAATTTCTGCCAATACACCATTAGCCAAAACACCGTTCTTCTCAAGCATAAAGGGTTCCACTGTAATGACTACTTCATCATGATGATAAGAAAGTTTTTGTCCAATCTGCTCAGAAAAAGTAGGTAGAGCAGAAACTTGGGAACGACTCATCTTCTCCATGACATCTCGTCTAGTTACAACCCCAAGCAAGGTTTGATTACTTCGAATAACTGGTACCATTTCAAAGTCTTCAGCAATCATCCGTTGACTCACATTGGCAATATTTGTCGATAATCCAACTAAAAATAGACTACGAGACATGACCTTATCAATTGTCGTACTTGGCGATTTATCACCAGCGTCTCTCATGGTTACAACTCCAACAACAACCTGATGTTGATTAATAACAGGGAAACGACTGCTACGATTCTTACGTACCAAGTCCAAATAATCTTTAACTGTGTCAGTCTCTCTCAGAAAACCATACTCATGACTCGGACGGTACAGTTTCTCAACTGTCAAAATATCTGTTTTGATTTGAACATTTGACAAGGCTTTATTGATCATGGTCGCGACAGTGAAAGTATCATGCTTGCTTCTCAGAACAGGAATCCCTTTTTGATTAGCCAGTTTTAGCACATCATCATGGACCTGAAATCCACCTGTAACTAGAACTGCATTTTCATTTTCCAAAGCTAACAACTGAATACGGGTTCGGTCTCCGACAATCAAGAGTCCCCCATCATGAAGATAAGATAAGATATTTTGCTCAGTCATGGCACCGATTGAGAACTTACTAAACTCTCTCTCTAAACCTTCTTGACCAGCCAGAACCTCAGAAGAAGTCACTTCTGCAATTTCAGCAAAAGTTAATCTTTCTATAGCCACTTTCTGAGATTTAACACGGATAGTACCACTTCTTGGACGAGTCTCTACAATTCCACGATTTTCAGCTTCTTTAATGGCCCGATAAGCCGTTCCATCACTGACTCCCAGATGATTCGAAATACTACGAACACTGACCCTTTTACCAACGGGTAATTCTTCCAAATAGCTTAGAATTTCTTGGTGTTTACTCATTAATTTCTCCCTTTACAAAGCGAAACTCAAGATAATCACGCATTTTCTTTGTATAGCGATCACTTCCTTTAAACTGACGAATCAATCGAAATCCAGACTTGAGAGCAACCCGTTGGCTAGCTTCATTTTCAAGATGAGTAATGATAGATAATTGCTTTAAACCAAATTCCTCAAAAGAAAGTTGGCAAAGTTTTCTTACAACTTCTGTCATAAAACCTTGACACCATATATCTTTTCTCAAAAAATAACCAAGTTCTGCTTCTTTTTTAATTTCATCTAGCTTCTCAAACTTAATTGAACCAATCATTTTTTCAGTTTTCTTATCACAAATAGCCCATACACCTAAAGGAGCCTTCATAAAATAATTGGCCAGTGCATATTGACTCTCTTCCAGACTAGCTTGACTTGGAAAAATGAATTGTAAATTTTCTGGATTTGAAGCTATATCATGGAAGTCCTTACTATCACTAAAAAAGAAAGGACGCAAATACAAGCGATCCGTTTCAAAAAAAGAAAACATTGCTAATTTGGTCCAAATATTCATAAACACCTCTACGGTTTAATCCTCAACAAGTGTAATATCAGCTCCTAGATTACGTAATTTTTCAATAATATCTGAGTAACCACGTAAAATGAACTCAATATTTGTTATTTCAGTTTTACCTTCAGCCATCAGTCCAGCAATGACAAGTGCGGCCCCAGCTCTAAGATCAGTAGCTTTAACACTTGCCCCACGCAAACCACGTCCACCAGTATATAAAATATGGTCGTTTGTAGTCGTAATATCTGCGTTCATCTTTGCTAGTTCAAAAACATGGTTTACACGTTTCTCATAAATTGTATCAATAATGGTTCCACGCCCCTCTGCTGTTAACAGAAGAGGAGTAATTGGTTGTTGCAAGTCAGTAGCAAAACCTGGATAAGGAGCTGTCTTAATATTGATTGCTTTCAAATTAGACTGTTCCTCAACAAAAATGCTGTCTTCAGATACAGTCATTCGTACTCCCATTTCTTCCAACTTAGCAATAAATCCTTCTAAGTGTTCATAAAGAACATTATTAATACGAATTCCCTTACCAACTGCAGCAGCTAAGGAAATGTACGTTCCCGCTTCAATACGGTCTGGAATCACCTGATGACGCGTTCCATGTAATCTGTCAACACCATCAATAATGATAATATTGGTTCCAGCACCACGGATATGAGCCCCCATATTATTCAAGAGAGTAGCAACGTCAATAATCTCAGGTTCTCGGGCTGCATTTTCAATAATAGTACGACCATTTGCTTTAACCGCAGCAATCATTGTATTAATCGTCGCACCTACACTTACCGTATCCATGTAAATACTTGCACCATGAAGTCCCACATCTTTAGCAGATAACTTCATGTTATCACCCTCGTAGCTAACAGTGGCTCCCATAGCTTCAAAAGCCTTAAGATGTAAGTCAATAGGACGTGGTCCCAAATCACATCCACCAGGTAAACCAACTGTAGCTTCTCCAAAGCGACCTAAAAGACTTCCATAAAAATAATAAGATGCACGAAGACTATTGATTTTCCCATAAGGCATTGGAATATTTTGAACACCTCTTGGATCAATCTCTAACACATCGTCATAACGCTTAACGGTAGCACCCATCAATTCCATAATTTCGACAAGACTAGCAACATCCGAAATATCTGGAACACAATCCAAAGTCACAACATCATCTGCCAAGATAATAGCTGGAATCAAAGCTACAACACTATTTTTTGCACCACTAATGGTAATCTCACCTTGCAGGGGCAAGCCACCATTGATAACAATTTTTCTCATTTTAAATTTTTAATACTCTTTCAAAATTTCTAAAAAGGTCCTGTGTTAAAGTATACCATAATTTCACCTTTTTTTCCATCATTTTCAATTATATTAGCTGAATCGTATTTGTATTAACTGGCCTTTTTTAAAAAGTTTTGCCCCTTATTTGCCCCCTGCTACAAAAAAACCTATCATACAGGCTAGAAAGCTTGATATGATAGGCTTTTTTCATTTTAATTAACGTACTGTACGGATACGCATTGTATTTGTACGTACAGCTTCTCCAACTGGTACACCAGCTACGATAACGATATCGTCACCAGATTGTACAAGACCTGCTTCAACTGCTTTACGTTCAGCAATTTCGAACATATCATCAGTTGATGATGGAGCATCTGTCAACATTGGGATAACACCCCAGTTCAACATCAATCCACGTTCTGTCAATTCGTCGAATGTCAATGCCAAGATGTCAGCATTTGGGCGGTATTTAGAGATCAAACGTGCAGTGTGACCTGTCTTAGTAAGAGTTACAACCAATTTAATGTCCATTGAGTTAGTAGCATCTTTAACAGCTGAAGCCATTACTTCTGTCTTAGAGTTACGTTCAAATGAATCTGAGTTCAAACGACCGTATTCGTTAAGAAGAGTTTGAGCGTTCTTGTCGATTGTAGCCATTGTAGTTACTGACTCAAGTGGGTATTTACCGTTTGCAGACTCACCTGAAAGCATTGTAGCATCAGTACCGTCGATAACAGCGTTGAATACGTCTGATACTTCTGAACGAGTTGCACGTGGTTTTTCTGTCATTGTTTCAAGCATGTTTGTTGCAGTGATAACAACTTTACCTGCAGCATTGACTTTCTTGATGATCATTTTTTGGTAAACTGGAACCATTTCGAATGGTACTTCGATACCCATGTCACCACGAGCGATCATGATACCATCAGCAGCTTCGATGATTTCATCCAAGTTGTCGATACCTTGTTGGTTTTCAATTTTAGCGAACAATTGAACATGTCCATTTCCAGTTTCTTTACAGATTGCACGAACTTCGTTCACGTCTTTTGCAGTACGTACGAATGAAATCGCGATGAAGTTGATACCTTGTTCAAGACCGAAGCGGATATCATCGTTATCGCGTTCAGCAAGTGCTGGGAAAGGAATTTTAGTGTTAGGGATGTTAACACCTTTTTGTTTAGCAATTACGCCATCGTTTTCAACTTCAACTTCAAATTCACGAGTTGCATCATCTTTAGCAACCACACGAAGACCAAGTTTACCATCGTCAACCAAAACTTGACGACCAACTTCAACATCATCATAGATATCAAGAGCACCAGCAACGTTCAATGCAATCACATCACGAGTTGATTTGATTCCCTGTTTAGTTGCAACACGGATTTTCTCACCAGTTTTGTATGAATACTCTTTAGCTTCACCTTCGAACAATTCTGTACGGATTTCTGGTCCTTTTGTATCAAGAAGGAAACCAACTTTTTTACCTGCAAGTTTTTCTGCAAGTTTAACAGTTGCCATACGCTCACCTTGTTCTTGGTGGTCACCGTGTGAGAAGTTGAAACGGAATGTGTTAGCACCAGCTTCAATCAATTTGGCAATGTTTTTAGCTGAAGCTTCAACATCAAGTTTTTCACCCCAGTATCCGTCATCACCAAATTTTTTACCACCACGGATTTCTACCGCAGGTCCCAAAGTTGCAACGATTTTTACACGTTTATTCATGATTTTTGTGACTCCTTTATATATGACCTTTTTGGTCTTATTAACTAAATTATAAATTATGACAAGCTCTTATTCAAGCTAGATAGCTCAAGGTCAGCCTTGTGTGGGTTGTTAACCACAATCTTACCATCTGCAGTAAGGCTAAACAATGCTCCTTCTTCTGCAGTTCCAAGAATTGGGTTTTCAACCATTTTCTCGTTACGGATACCAACCGCAACACCACCGATACCTTCTTTAAGAAGTTTAACAGCATGGGCACCCATACGTGACGCCAAAACACGGTCACGCGCAGTTGGAGAACCACCACGTTGAATATGTCCAAGTTCTGTCACACGAAGGTCGCTTGTATCCCCAGCTTCTTTTAGTTTTTGACCAAATTCAGCTGCAGACATTACACCTTCTGCCAAGACGATGATGTTGTGTTTTTTACCACACTCATAACCACATTTAATGCTTTCTACGATATCTTCAATCTTGAAGCCTTCTTCAGGAATGATGATTTCATCAGCACCAGTTGCGATACCTGCCCAAAGAGCGATATCACCTGCGTTACGTCCCATAACTTCGATAACAAAAGTACGACGGTGACTTGATGACGTATCACGAATCTTATCGATAGCATCCATAGCAGTCGTAACCGCTGTGTCAAAACCGATTGTGAAGTCAGTACCAACGATATCGTTATCGATTGTACCTGGAAGACCGATAGCTGGGAAGCCATGCTCAGTCAAACGCATAGCACCGTGGTAAGATCCGTCACCACCGATAACAACTACACCTTCAATCCCGTGTTTTTTCAATTGCTCAATCCCTTTAAGTTGCCCTTCAAGTTGAGCGAACTCTGGGTAGCGAGCTGAGTGAAGGAAAGTACCACCACGAGAAATGATGTCTCCTACTGAAGCTGCATCTAGGGGATGAATTTCACCGGCAACCATACCAGCATATCCGTCATAGATACCAAACACTTCCATTCCTTCTGAAATTGCTTGACGAACAACTGCACGGATGGCAGCGTTCATACCAGGGGCGTCTCCACCACTAGTCAAAACAGCAATACGTTTCATATTGGTTATGCTCCTTTTTCTTTTAACATTCTTACTGATTATACCACATTTACGTTGAAAATTCTTCTATTTTCCGTAATTTTAGCGATAAATCGTTTTCATAACGATTCCATTCAATTTCGCCTCTAATTCATCAGATTTAGCTACAAAATGGTTTGGAGAAACAATTGTTCTCTGCTCCTCTTCATACCTGATAATGACTGGGATTGGGCCTTTATACTGGTCTAAAATACGTGACATTTCTTGATCCGAGTCATGATTTTTCACCTGAATCCAAAAGCGCTCAGCCACTGCTTCTCTTATTTCTTGTGCAATCATTTGCAGACGACCGTCACGTGACTGGACTTTCCCTTTAATATAGTAGAAGGCTCCTTCTCTTACTTCCTGCCCAACCTGTCGATATAAATCTGAAAAGAGGGTAACATCAAATTTTTTCTTACTGTCATCCACCTGTAAGAAAGCCATATTTTCACCTTTTTTGGTACGAATTACTTTTATCTTCTGAACCTCAACCAAGATAATAGCATAGCTATTTTCTGATAAATTACTAATAGGAGTAATCGGATAAATGGCCTTACTTGCAATAGATTGTAGTGGATGTTTGCTGACGCCTACTCCTAGAAGCTCTTGTTCCATGTAGAATTTTTCTTGCTCCGACCAGTCCTCCGAATCTTGCCAACTATAGATGGTCTCTCCAAATAAGCTTCCTAATACTTTCACAAATTCAAATAGATTAGCTAAATTATTGAATACTTTTTGACGATTTTTTTCAAATGAATCGAAAAGACCAACTTTTACCAAAGGTTCCAGCAAGGGAAGTTTCAAATAATTCTCAGGTAGTTTAGCTAAAAAATCTTCAATATTAGAATAAGGTCTATGTTCAATAATCCAAAGCGCCAAATCCTTGCTGAGCCCCTTAATCGATTTCAAACCTAGATAGATAGACTTGTTGGCAATTTTATCGTGATAGGGAATAGTATTGATGGACAATGGGGCTACTTCAAAACCTGCTTCTAAGGCATCTGTTACATAATCACTATTGGCAGAATTCAACATGACCTGATAAAAAATAGCTGGATAATGTGTTTTGAAATAAGCCAATTGGAAGGCCAAGGCTGAGTAGGCATAGGCGTGTGACCTGTTAAAACCATAACCTGCAAACTTCTCCATAACATCAAAAACCTGCTCTGCTTTTTCCGCAGTATGACCAGCTTCTATGGAGCCATGAATAAAGGAAGCCCTCATCTCATGCATAGCAGAGGCATCCTTTTTACCCATAGCTCGACGCAAAATATCAGCCTTCCCAAGACTAAATCCAGCAAATCGCTGAGCAACCTGCATAACCTGCTCCTGATAGAGCATAATGCCATAAGTTGGAGCCAAAATATCCTCAAGTGCTGAATCTAGAACCGTCACTTCTTCCTGCCCATGTTTTCTTGCCACAAAATTATTGATGTAGTCACTAGCACCTGGTCGATTTAGGGAAGTAGTTGCTACGACATCTTCAAAACAGACTGGCTGAACACGCTTGAGCAAGCGAATGGCACCAGGTTGCTCAAATTGAAAGATACCTTTTGTATTACCAGAGGCAAATAAAGCTAACGTTTCTTTATCTTCCAAATCAATCTCGTTGATAACTATCTTAACACCTTCTGTTTCAGCAAGCAACTCTTGCATCTTCTGGACAAAGGTCAAATTTCGTAGCCCCAGAAAATCCATTTTCAAAAGTCCACTAGCTTCAACTCCATGAGCATCATACTGAGTCAGTGGAATTTCGTCACCATGCTTTAGAGGGATGTAATTGGTCAAATCTTGGTCACTGATTACAACACCAGCCGCATGGACAGAGGTTTGTCTTGGATAGCCCTCTATCTTGCAAGCAATTTCAAAGGCTTTTTGATATTCTAGCTTACTATTGATTTGCTGACGAAACTGAAGGTTCCCTTCATAGGCTGACTTAAGATTATCACGAAAACTGATTTTCTTGGTAATTGCAGATAATTCATACTCTGGCACACCAAAACGTTTTAAGACATCTCGAAGAGCTTGCTTAGCACCAAAAGTAGAAAAGGTAACGATTTGAGCCGCATGTTTACTGCCATATTTATTACCAACATATCTGATAAAATCTGGACGATAAATATCAGGAATATCGATATCAATATCAGGCATAGTATAACGTTCACGATTGAGGAAGCGTTCAAAAATCAGATTCTTCTCTACTGGGTCAATCCCTGTAATGTCTAAAGCATAGGAAACCAAGCTACCTACTGCAGAACCCCGTCCCATTCCCATATAATAGCCATTCGAACGTCCAAAACGCAACAAATCCCAGACAACCAAGAAATAATCGTCAAAGCCCATATCATGAATAACAGCCAATTCTTGGTCTAGACGGTCTTGATATTCTTTACCAGTCACCCCCTTCTGAACAAGCCCCAATTCAGCGCGTTCTCTCAATTCTTCTACTGCTGGTCTAGCAGGATTAAAGCGAGGCAGTTTTAGACTAGTATCCAAGTCATAAGAAATGCCTGAAATAAGCTTTTCTAAATTGTCCAAGGCTTGAGGAAAACGTTCTTGGAATAGTTTCTCTAAAGAACTTGCTGATATAAAGACATCTTGTCGTGAGCGCAAGGGAACTTCTCTAAGGGAGAGATTTTCTTTAATCGCTGTTAAAACTTGCAGAATTTCTCTATCCTTACTTTCAAAGGCATTGACCCGACATAGTGGCAAAATTGGATGGTGAAATTCGCTGGACAGTGTTTCTGGGTAAACCCCTATATAGTAATCACAGCCTAGATTTAACAACTCAAGTTCTTCAAAATAAGGCACAATTACAGCAATATCTTCAAGATACTGAGACAGAACCGACCAAGTTTTCTCCCCCTGCATCTTAGCTGTTGAAAGTTTCATCAACTGCTGGTAGCCCACACTAGATAGAGCTAAAAAGCGCAGATTCACATCTTTATCATCTACAAGGACATTCATTTCAAGCCCTAACAAAGGATGAATTCCATATTTTTTTGTAACCTCTAGAAAGTCGAAAGCCCCATAAAGATTGTCAATATCCATCATAGCCAGATGAGTGTATCCATAGTCTTTTGCAACTCTCACATACTTGTCGATTGAAATGACACTCTCCATAAAACTATAGACTGTTTTTGTATCTAGTTGTGCGATCAATTTACACTTCTCCTCTATCGTTCTCACTATATTATACCATTTTCTTTAAATTTCTATTAGTATTACTGATGCTTTAATATCTAATAACTAAAATCATAGTTGACTAGACGATCCTTGCCCGATTTTCAACAGAATCGCTAATATTTTTGTATTTAAGCTTATCATTTTACATGTTTATTTCATAAGTACTTATTTTTATTTATTATAATTTCTGTTAATTTTTATAGTTTCTTTTCTCTCTATTTTTTGATATAATAACCTTAATATATTTCATAAATAGGAGGTTTTATGCGTTTTAATCAATTCAGCTATTTTGCGCTACCTAGAGATACAATTATCTTTGAATTAAAAAAGTATGGATTCGATTTACCGGTCAACATTACAAATAAAAAAACGCTTGAAGCGTTTCTTATTCGTTTCTTTTTTAATTACAAAGATAGCACCTATCCCCTATCCAGTTTAGCAGTTGATAAAGAAACTGACTTACTGACATTTTTTCAGTCAGACAAAGAACTGACTGCAGATATTTTCTATACTGTAGCCTTTCAACTCTTAGGTTTTTCCTACTTGATTGACTTTGAAGACAGTGATGTTTTTCGTAAAGAGACTGGTTTTCCCATTGTATATGGTGACTTGATTGAAAATTTCTATCAGTTACTCAATACTCGCACCAAAAAGGGAAATACTCTTATCGACCAACTTGTCAGTGACGGTCTTATTCCTGAGGATAATGACTATCACTACTTTAACGGTAAGAGTTTGGCTACTTTTTCTAGCCATGATGCCATTCGAGAAGTCGTTTACGTTGAGTCTCGTGTCGATACTGACCAAAAAGGTCTTCCAGACTTAGTCAAGGTTAGCATTATTCGTCCTCGTTTTGATGGAAAAATCCCTGCTATCATGACAGCCAGTCCCTATCATCAGGGAACAAATGACAAGGCTAGTGACAAGGCTCTCTACAAGATGGAGGGCAATCTCGAGGTTAAACCTGCTCACAAGATTGAGCTAGAGGAACCTCAACTAAATCTCGTCCAACCTCAAGGTCAAGCTGAGCTTGTGTCAGAAACTGAGGAAAAGCTAACGCACATCAACGCTAGCTATACTCTCAACGACTACTTCCTTCCACGAGGTTTTGCCAATCTGTATGTCTCAGGTGTTGGTACCAAAGACTCTACTGGTTTCATGACTAACGGAGACTACCAGCAAATCGAGGCTTATAAAAATGTCATCGATTGGCTTAATGGCCGTTGCCGTGCTTTTACTGACCACACGCGCCAACGTCAAGTCAAGGCTGACTGGTCAAATGGAAAAGTAGCTACAACTGGACTTTCCTATCTAGGTACCATGTCCAATGGTCTTGCGACTACAGGTGTAGATGGTTTAGAGGTTATTATTGCCGAGGCTGGTATTTCTTCGTGGTACAACTACTACCGTGAAAACGGTCTGGTAACTAGCCCAGGTGGTTATCCAGGTGAGGACTTTGACTCCCTTGCAGAACTAACCTACTCTCGTAATCTCTTGGCTGGCGACTATATTCGTGGTAATGAAGATCACCAAACTGACTTAGAAAAAGTAAAAAAGCAGTTAGATCGCAAATCTGGTGACTATAATCAGTTTTGGCATGACCGCAATTATCTGCTCAATGCTCATAAGGTAAAGGCAGAGGTTGTCTTTACTCATGGTTCACAGGATTGGAATGTCAAACCACTTCATGTTTATCAGATGTTTCACGCCCTTCCTGATAATATAAATAAGCACCTCTTTTTCCATAATGGTGCCCATGTTTATATGAATAACTGGCAGTCCATTGATTTCCGTGAGTCCATGAATGCCTTATTGACTAAGAAATTACTGGGAGAAGATACAGATTTTCAACTCCCTACTGTCATTTGGCAGGATAATACAGCTCCTCAGACTTGGTTATCACTTGATACCTTCGGTGAGCAAGATAACTTTGAAACATTCTCACTTGGTCAAGAAGAGCAAGTTATTCAAAACCAGTACTCAGATAAAGATTTTGAGCGTTATGGTAAGACATACCAGACCTTCAATACAGAACTTTATCAAGGGAAAGTCAATCAGATTACTATTGACCTTCCTGTAACTAAAGACATTCACTTGAACGGTCGAGCTCAACTCAATCTTCGTATCAAATCCAGTACAAACAAGGGTCTCTTATCAGCCCAACTACTGGAACATGGACAAAAGAAATACCTACAACCTTATCCAGCTGTTTTAAGTGCTAGAACCATTGACAACGGTCGCTACCACATGTTGGAAAATCTTAACGAATTGCCTTTTCGTGAAAATGCACATCGCGTCGTGACAAAAGGCTACCTCAATTTGCAAAATAGAAATGATTTACTGTTAGTAGAGGATATTAAGGCAGATGAATGGATGGATATCCAGTTTGAACTGCAACCAACTATTTACAAGTTAAAAGAAGGAGATACTCTTCGTTTAGTCCTCTATACTACTGACTTTGAAATCACCATCCGTGACAATACTGACTACCACCTGACTGTCGATCTTGAACAGTCTACACTTCTCTTACCTTGTCAAAAGGTATGATATCAGACTTTCAATATGGAAGATTTCCACTTAAACAGTTGAAACAAACATAAACTTGGTATCAAATGCAATCCCGATATAGGCTTATGATAGGTCTACACGGAAGCTTTGACAAAAGATACTAAAACCCTAACCAACATGTGTACTCATTAATAATACTCGCTACCAGACCACATGTTGAAAAATCTTTGTGAATTAACATTAATCATAAATTCACAATAAGTCGTGACAAAAGGCTACCCTAATTGAATGATTTACTGTTAGTAGAGGACACCAATGTAGATAAACGGATAGATACCCAATTCATCTACACTCAACTAGTGACAAGTTAAAAGAGTGGGATTTTCTCCATTTAGTCCTATACTACTGACTTTGAAATCATCATACGTGACAATACCGCTTACCACCCGACTGACGATTTCGTTCCGTCCACGCTTTCTGTACCCAGTACAAGGAGTAACATTTTATGAATAAATCTGAACACCGACACCAACTCATACGAGCTCTTGTAACGAAAAACAAGATTCATACTCAAGCTGAGCTACAAGCTCTTCTTGCCGATAATGATATTCAAGTTACACAAGCTACACTTTCGAGAGATATTAAAAGTATGAACCTCTCAAAAGTACGTGAAGAAGACAACTCTTACTACGTGCTCAATACAGGCTCTATCTCAAAATGGGAGAAACGTCTCGAAATCTACATGGAAGATGCTCTTGTCTTGATGCGTCCCGTTCAACACCAAGTCCTCCTTAAAACCCTTCCTGGACTTGCGCAATCCTTTGGTTCTATCATTGATGCATTAAGTTTCTCTGACGCTATCGCTACTCTCTGTGGTGATGATGTCTGCCTTGTCATCTGCGAAGATGCAGAAGCTGCTCAAAGATGCTTTGAAGAACTGAAAAAATTCGCTCCACCATTTTTCTTTGAAGAATAAGAAAATTCCGTGTCTGATGTGGCACGGAATTTTGTTATATTCTTTACTGAGATGGATTTTCTTTTTTAGTTCGTGCTAATCTCAGGGCACGATTTGGATTGAGACGATTAAATAGTTCTTCCAATTTCTTTTCATTCCAAACATCTGCGGCAGAAACGAAATTACCATCCGCATCTCGGAAAGATATCGGTTTATCTCCCATATCAGTCTCCTAGTCTACAAATTCAAACTCAAATTTACCAATGCGGACCAAATCCCCATCTTTAGCACCACGCGCACGAAGGGCTTCATCAACCCCCATACCACGAAGCTGGCGAGCAAATTTCATGACTGATTCGTCACGATCAAAGTTGGTCATATTAAAGAGTTTCATGAGTTTTTCACCAGAAAGTACCCATGTTGCATCGTCATCACGACTAATTTCAAAGGCTTTTTCTTCCTCATCAAATCCATAGTAGGCTTCTTCTTCCATATCTGACTCGTCGTAGAGCAAGAATTCTGGTGTCTTGTCTAGCAATTCAGCTGTAGCATCCAAAAGCGTAGCCAAACCTTGCTTGGTCAATCCAGAAATTGGGAAAATAGCTGGTAACTCTTCAAATTCATCGTAGTTTTCAGCCAATTTTTTCTTGAATTCTACAAGATTTTCCTGACTCTCAGGCATATCCATCTTATTGGCTACGATAATCTGTGGACGCTCCATCAAACGGAGATTGTATGACTCTAGCTCTTTATTGATAGCAAGATAATCCTCATATGGATCACGCCCTTCACTAGCTGACATATCAATGATGTGAAGGATGACACGTGTACGCTCGATGTGACGGAGGAACTGAGTTCCCAGACCGACTCCCTGACTAGCTCCTTCAATCAAACCTGGTAGATCAGCTACTGCAAAGGATTCACCTGATTGGGTACGAACCATTCCTAGATTTGGCACAATTGTCGTAAAGTGGTAGGCACCAATTTTAGGCTTAGCTGAGGTGATAACACTTAAAAGTGTTGATTTCCCAACAGAGGGGAAGCCTACTAAACCAACATCTGCCAAGATTTTTAATTCCAATTGTAACTCACGTTCCTGACCTGGTTCTCCATTTTCAGAGATTTCCGGTGCAGGATTTTTTGGTGTTGCAAAGCGGATATTTCCACGTCCACCACGACCACCGTGGGCAACGATAAATTCTTGACCGTGTTCAATCAAATCTGTCAAGACCTTGCCTGTCTCAGCATCACGCACAGTCGTACCTTGTGGTACTCGAACTCTAAGGTCCTCAGCACCACGACCATGCATCCCTTTGGTCATTCCTTTCTCACCAGAATCAGCCTTGAAATGGCGATTATAGCGGAAATCCATGAGAGTACGTAGACCTTCGTCTACAACGAAGACTACATTACCTCCACGACCACCGTCACCACCCCAAGGACCGCCATTAGGGACATATTTTTCACGGCGAAAGGCAACCATACCATCGCCACCATTACCAGCCTTGACCTTGATCTTGGCTGTATCTAAAAACATACTCATTTTTTTCTTCTCACTTTAAAAAAGGGCTGGGAAATCCCAGTCACAAAATTTTCTTGAATCTATTTTATAGATTACTGAGGGCACCAATTGCAGTTGCAAAAATACCCAAAATACTTGCTACTAACATGATAAGTACGATAAGCAAGGTTAATTTCTCAAACATAGTTTTTTTACGTTTTCCATTATCTCCAAATGCCATTTTTATCTCCTTCGTTACATTCTATTTTCTATTATCTTAGCATGAATTCAGCTAGTTTTCAATAGTCACTTGCTACCGGCGCAATAATCCATAAAATGATATAAGCTACAATTCCCGCTCCGTAACAGCAAGCAAGGACACCCCAAATGACTCGAACGATAGTTGGATCCATATCTAGATAATGAGCCACTCCGGCACAAACACCAGCAATTTTTTGATCACTACCACTTCTCATCAATTGTTTTTTCATAGCTATTCCTCTTTCTATTCTTCATGGTCTTTCCAATAATCTCTGATGCTGATTAACTGTGTTTTTGAAGCCTTCAGCATGCGTCTAGAGCCTTTTACGGGCACAGCAACCACCTGTTGCGGTAGATACAAAACTGTCTTAAAGATACGCTGAGTGACCGTATCATCTTTGGCTAAATCTTTCTGGAAATTATTTGAAATAATAGCATCAAGATAAAACTCATGCACCCGTTTTCCAAAATTCTCAGCTGAAATCTCATATAATTTCTCTGATAAGGTATGCTCATCCATATCTGGCGTTGCAATCAGGGCCTCCAGAATAGCTCCAGCCAAATCATGTTCACCATAATACAAGGTTCCAAACATTTTATCACTGATAAGATTGTCCAGATAAGGATTTCCATGTGCAATGACAGGCGTCCCACTAGCCAAACTTTCCAAGTAGGTCAAGCCTTGGGTTTCACTTGTCGATGCCGAGATGAAGAAATCTGCCGCCTTATAGTAAAGAGCGGTCTCACTAGGAGCAATCATCCCTGTAAAGACAACGGAGTCTTGAATCTCTAGTTTCTGGGCTTGCTCTTTGAGGTCATTCAGATAAGGGCCATCCCCAGCAACTACCAGTTTAACCTTGTCTTCCTCTTTCAGAACATCAGCAAAGGCTGCTAATACTGCTTGAATATTTTTTTCATAGGAAATTCTGGAAAGACTCAGCAACATCTGTTCATCAGCTTGAATCCCTAGTTTACTACGTAGTTCTTTCAGATTTTCTTGCTTGATTTCTGGACGTTCAAACTTGGCTAATTCAATCCCAGTAGGAATGACACGTTTTTCGACCTTGACCTTATAGTCAGATAGCAAGTCACGGACAATCTCACTAGGACAAATGACTCCATCTACATCATGTAAAAAACCTCTAACCAAATACTTGACCATACTAGGACGAATCAACATCCCCTTGGCAATATAATGCACATAGTCTTCGTATTGGGTGTGATAGGTATGGATGACTGGAATCTTCAATTCACGCGCAATCCAAATCCCCAACAGGCCAAGAGAAAATTCTGTCTGAGTGTGGATAATATCCAGTTGATATTGTTTAGCAATTTCAAGCGCCTTGCTGAAACCTCGATAGGCAAAGCGGCGATCCTTAAAAGCAAAGAAAGGAACACTTGGAATGCGGATAATTTGCCAATCTTCGTAGCGATTGACATCCTTATCTGTCGTCGTAAAGATAAAAACAGCGTGCCCCTGCTTTTCAAGTTCGGTTTTCAAGGTTCGAATACTGGTCGCAACACCTGAAACCTGAGGAAAATAGGTATCTGTAAATAAACCAATTCGCATAGATTACCTCACTTTTTACTTTCTCCCTAAAGCGGCTTGTTTCTCATAAAAGTCCAACCAGATTTGTAACAGATGCTCTTCAGAATACTCTCTAGAAATATTCTTAGCTTTTTCTTTCAAATCTTTTAAAGCAGCAGGATTCGCTTGATATTCCAGAATAGCTTCTTTCATCTCTTCTCTGTCTGCTGTAGCCCGATAATCTCCCTCCAAAATTACCTTATAAAGATCTAAATCACGCAACATAATCGGAGCTTCACAACTGGCAGCCTCTAAAATCGTCATCGGAAAGAGCTCATTATAACTAGGAAGCAAGAAAAGATTCGCTAGGGCATACAATTCTCGCATCCGCTCTGGCGATACAATACCTGGAAAAATCAAATTTTTAGGGGGATTTTCCATGATTTTCTTGTAGCGTTCATAACCATCTGTCATACCACCAAAAGAGAAACCACCGGCCCAGATAAAGGTAATTTGCGGCAATTCCTCAGCCAGACGGATAAAATCGTCAATCCCTTTGCGTTTCTGAACTTGACCAGCACCTACTACGATAAACTGATTGTCACTAAGACCTAGCTCTGTACGCAGTCTCGCTACCTCTTCCTGTGGAAGCGGATGCCATTTTTCCTTGTTGACAAAGTTAGGGATATAGGTCACTTTTTCACGTGGAATACCAGCTGCCACTAAATCCTCAATAAACATAGGATTGACCACCACCAAGTGCTCCATCCGGTTGTAAAAAGAAAATACATAGCGTTTCACAATTCCCTTTATGAAAAATGGAATTTTCAAACTCCCCTCGAGTGTATCAGGTAAGAAATGCACATAGCCAATTTTCCTTCCTGATCGTTTCTTCTGGAATGTTGATAAATAATAGGGGAGATCAATTGTATGAAAGTGAGTCACATCTGCCTCTATTGGAAGATTTTCTGTAACAATCAATTGGTCCTTGGCATCACGGTGAAGAAGACGAACTAATTCACGGTAAGCACCTGAAACTCCTTGTCCTGCTACTTTCTCACTTGAACTCAACATATTGATGCGTAATTTCTTTTTTTCCATAACTACTATTATATCATTTTCTTTGAATAAAATCAGCAAAAGAAAGGAGAGACTAGAGGAAAAGAGGGGGAAATTTCCTCGCTTTTCCAATAATCTCTCACATGTTTTTATTTGTTTACTTAATGCCTAGGGCAATACGTGCATAGCGACTCATTTTTTCAACAGTCCAGGCTGGATACCAAACTAATTTGACCTCAGTATCCGTTACTTCTGGTACCTCTGTCATGGCATCATAAATCTGGTCCGTCAAAAGGTCTGCTAGGGGACAACCCATAGTGGTCAAAGTCATATCAATCTCTGTTTGACCTGTATCTCCATCAAAACGAATTTCATAGATCAAGCCAAGATTGACAATATCGATTCCCAACTCAGGGTCGATAACTTCTTCCAAAGCTGTTAAAATCCGTGTTTTGATGTTTTCAATTTGCTCTTCTGTATAAGTCATATTCATCCTCACTCTTAGTCTTCAATAAAATCACGAAGCGGTTTGCTGCGACTTGGTTGACGTAGTTTTCTCAAAGCCTTAGCTTCAATCTGACGGATACGCTCGCGAGTCACGTTAAAGACTTTACCCACATCTTCAAGGGTACGCATTTTACCATCATCTAGTCCGAAGCGCAAGCGCAAGACGTTTTCTTCACGGTCTGTAAGAGTATCCAAGACCTCATCCAACTGCTCACGCAAGACAATACGAGTTGTATAGTCCACTGGATTTTCAATCACTTCATCTTCGATAAAGTCCCCAAGGTGACTATCATCCTCTTCACCGATTGGTGTTTCAAGGGATACCGGTTCTTGAGCAATCTTCAAGATTTCACGAACCTTATCAGGTGTCATATCCATACGTTCAGCGATTTGTTCTGGTGTCGGATCTTGTCCCAATTCTTGAAGAAGGTTACGCTGTTCACGAACAAGCTTGTTAATCGTTTCAACCATGTGGACTGGGATACGAATAGTACGAGCTTGATCCGCAATAGCACGAGTGATAGCCTGACGAATCCACCAAGTTGCGTAAGTTGAAAACTTGAACCCTTTAGAATAGTCAAACTTGTCAACCGCCTTCATCAAGCCCATGTTCCCTTCTTGAATCAAGTCAAGGAACTGCATACCACGGCCGACATAGCGTTTGGCAATAGAAACAACCAAACGAAGGTTGGCTTCCGCAAGACGTTGTTTGGCTTCGATATCACCAGCTTCAACAGCTAGTGCCAATTCTTTTTCCTCTTCATTGGTCAAGAGAGGTACGACCCCGATTTCTTTCAAGTACATACGGACAGGGTCATTAACCTTAGCCGAAGTTGAACCAATCAAGTCCTCATCACTGAGTTCTGGCTCTTCTTCAGTGCTAAGAACACGCGCACTTGGATTTCCTTCGTTATCTGTGATAGAAATCCCTGCATCCTGAATTCGTTGCAAGAGATCTTCAATCCCATCAGCATCCAAGGTAAAAGGAATCACCAGACTTGCATTAATTTCATCATCAGTTGCTGTCCCTTTTTGTTTATGATTACGGATAAATTCTGCTACTTGTACATCAAATGTTGTTACTTCTTTTTGTTTTGTTGCCATTATTACTCCATTCTTCTCTTTTGGGAAATTAAACGTTCCAATTCTTCTAGGGCTGTGTCTGTATCTCCTACATGGCTCGCTTCCTGCACCTTCTTTTTGATTCTCATATTGTCCTGATTCAAGAGAGCCTTGTTTCGAGTCATTTCTACTTCACTAAGTTCCTGAGGTGACATCTCAGCAGGCAAATCCTGAGCTAAGACTTGGTACCAAGCTCTTTCAACTTCATCTGTCTGTTCTGCTAAAACTTCCGGAGGAAGATTTCCATACTGGCCAAGCAAGTCATATAAGACCTGAAATTCAGGTGTGTCAAATGCAAAGTCTTCCCTTAAACGGTAATCGTTCAAAACAAGAGGAGATTCCATCATTCGATAAAGTAGATGAGCTTCTGCTCTCATAATAGCTGATAACTGCTTGGTGACAGGCATAGTGATTGACGTCGGTCTGGAAATACCTTCCATGCGATTCTGCCTTTGTGCCTGACGACTCTCATTAACAATCTGCTCAATCTGGGCATAATCAAAGGACGCCAGACTGTCAGCTAAAATATGTATATAGCTGTTTTGAGCAGTAATAGATTTTTCTTGAACAATCAAGGGAGCTATTTTTTCAATAAACTCAATCTGAGCCTGCAAATTTTCACTATTTTCAGGTTTGTACTGGTGAATGTAAAACTCAATCGGACTAATACGAGTTTTCGTTAATAGATAGGCCAAGTCTTCTGGACCATTTTTTTGTAGATATTCATCAGGATCCAAGTTATCAGGCATGCTTACGATTTGCACAGGCATATCACCAATTTCGTCCAGCGCTTTCAATGTCGCAGCTTGCCCAGCCTTATCGCCATCGTAAACAAGAACTAACTTCTTGGTTAACCTTTTCAGATGCTCAACATGCTCACGACTCAAGGCCGTTCCCATAGATGCCACAGCGTTTTCGATTCCAGCCCGATAGGCTGCGATGACATCCATGAACCCTTCCATGAGGTAAATCTCACTGGCTTTTCCAGAAGATTTTTTTGCCCTATCCATATGATATAATTCGTAACTTTTGTTAAAAATTGCAGTCGATCGGCTATTTTTATACTTAGAAGTTTGTGAATCCGTTTTCTGCCAGATACGACCTGAGAAGGCAATGACCTTTCCCTGGTCATTTGTCAGGGGAAACATAATCCGATTGTGAAAGGTGTCTACAAATTGATTGGCATCCGAGAGATAAAACAGTCCCGAATCCAAGAAATCCTCTTCACGATACTGATCAGACAAACGTTGATAGAGATAGTTTCGTTCTGGAGGTGCTAAACCAATCCGAAAATGCTTGAGCACTTCATCTGTCAAACCACGCTGATAAAGGTAGTTTCTGGCCTCTTCCCCCATGGTCGTTGTCATCAGAATAGCATGATAAAATTTGACAGCATCTTCGTGCATATCATAAAGAGCTTGGTGGGGTGAAGCTGGCTTCTGCTCACTATAAAGCGGTTTTTCTACCTCTATCCCAACACGCTGACCTAAGATTTGGACAGCCTCCATAAAGGGAACCCCTTGGTACTCCTCAATGAATTTAAAGACATCACCTGAGCGCCCACAACCAAAACAGTGGTAAAACTGCTTGTCCTCTACAACGTTGAAAGAAGGTGTTTTTTCACCATGAAAAGGACAGAGCCCTAGATAGTTCCGTCCTGCCTTTTGTAAAGAAATCACATCTCCTATGACTTCCACAATGTTGGCATTGTTTTTGATTTCTTCAATGACTTGTTTGTCAACCATACACAATACCTCCATGTTATCATAGTTTACTTTATATAGTATACTTTATTTCAGAAAAAAAGTAAACCATTTCACTCATTTTCCCTACTTTATTCAAAGAGTTGATAATAATCAGAGATTTTCATTTTTGCTTTTTCTTCTTGGTTCAAATCTTGGATAATTCGTCCTTCTTTCATGACAATTAAACGATTGCCATATTTGAGAGCATCTTCCATATGGTGGGTAATCATAAGCGCTGTCAGCTGATCTTTCTTGACAAATTCATCCGTCAATTCCATCAAGGCCACACTGGTCTTTGGATCAAGGGCTGCAGTATGCTCGTCTAACAAGAGTAATTCAGGACGCTTCAAGGTTGCCATTAAGAGACTCAAGGCCTGTCTTTGACCACCTGATAAGAACTCAATCGGTGTATTCAAGTGTTTCTCAAGACCATTTCCTACTTTTTCAATGGTCGCTTGAAATTCATCCTTGTAGCTAGCCAGTCGTCTCGGAAACAGTCCTCGTTTTTCACCACGAAACTTGGCAATCAAAAGATTTTCAGCGACCGTCATACGGGGAGCTGTCCCCATCTTAGGATCTTGGAAGACACGAGACAGATACTTAGCCCGCTTCTCTGGTGAAAACTTGGTAACATCTTCACCTAAAATACGGATGGTTCCACTGGTTAATGACAAGGTTCCTGCAATAGTGTTAAAGAGAGTTGATTTCCCAGCACCATTTCCACCTAAAATCGTGATAAAATCCTGTTCAAAAATTTCTAAGGAAACATCATTTAAAATAATCTTTTCTTCATCAAAGCCATTTTTAACGACTTTGGTTGCATTTTTTAATTCTACAATTGCTGTCATTTACTTAACTTGGCTCCTTTCAAGATTGTTTGCTTAAATGTTGGAATCATGAGGCAGACTGCTAAAATCAAGGCACTGTATAAACGAAGGTAACTTGTATTAAAGCCAAGAGCGATAACTGCCCACACTAAGAATTGATAGGCGATAGAACCCACAACGATGGCAACCAGACGCTCTGCCAAGCTCAAACTCTTGAAAATAACTTCTCCAATTATCAAACTTGCAAGCCCCACAACGATAACTCCAATTCCTCGAGATACATCAGCATAGCCTTCTTGCTGCGCAATGAGAGCTCCTGCAAGGGCAATCACACCATTTGATAAAACCAAGCCCATAAGCTCCATGCGTCCAGTATGAATCCCGAAACTTCTAGCCATATCAGGATTGTCACCTGTAGCAATATAGGCTTGTCCGAGTTTAGTGTCCAAGAAAAAGAGCATGAGAGCAATAACAAGACTGACAAAGATAAGACCTGTCAAGAGTTGATTCAAATCCGAATCAAAAGGCAAAACATCCTGAATTTGCTTGGTTCCAAGCAGGCCTAAATTCGCACGTCCCATAATTAAGAGCATGATAGAGTGACAGGAAGTCATCACCAAAATCCCTGAGAGCAAGGTTGGGATCTTCCCTTTTGTATAAAGAAGGCCTGCTGCCATTCCAGCCAAACAACCTGCTCCTACAGCAACAAGAGTCGCTAAAAATGGGTTCACGCCTTTGGTTATCAAAGTGACAGCAACAGCTCCCCCAAGAGGGAAGGAACCTTCTGTCGTCATATCTGGAAAGTTTAAAATCCTAAATGTCATAAAGATTCCCAGACCTAAAATAGCCCAGACAAATCCTTGAGAAATAATAGATAATATCATCTGTTTCTTAACCTTTTCTATATGATTTCTATTGTAAAAAATTGGAGGAGATGTCCCCAACTCCTCCATTACAGATTATTCAATCACTTGTCCTGCTTCTTTTAGAACAGATTCAGGAATCGTAATACCTAATTCTTGTGCCAATTTTTTGTTAATCACTGACTTACCAGTTGAAAAGACATTAACTGGAGTATCAGCTGGTTTTGCACCTTTCAAGACTTGCGCAATCATTTTACCTGTTGCCACACCAAGGTCATGTTGGTCAACTACAACTGATGCCAAACCACCAGCTTCTACCATGGCAGTTGCGCTTGGATAGATTGGTTTTTTAGCTGATTGATTGCTTGAAATAACTGTTGAAAATGCAGATGCGATTGTGTTATCGATTGGAACCCAGATAGCATCAACCTTGCTAGTCATAACGTTAACTGTTGAAGCAATTTCATTTGTTGAAGGAACAGCAAATGTTTCGACTGTCAAACCTGCTTTTTCAGCATAAGCCTTAAATTCTTCTACCTGTGTTTTTGAATTGTCTTCGCTGCTTGAGTAAAGGGCTCCGATTGTTTTCACATTTGGTGTCAAAGCTTTGATGAGTTCAACTTGTTGTTGAGCTGGGTTGTGGTCAGATACCCCTGTAATGTTGCCACCTGGTTTTTTCAAATCTTTGACCAAGTTAGCTCCGATTGGGTCTGTAATAGCGGCCATGATAACCGGTAGGTCTTTTGTGGCACTAGCCAAGCCTTGAGCAGCTGGTGTTGCAATACCAACCACAAGGTCATTCCCATTTGCAACCAACTGTTTGCTCATTGTTGCAACCTTACTTTGGTCACCTTCTGAGTTCATAAAGTCAATTTTCAACTGATCATCTTTATAGCCTTCTTCTGCCAGTCCATCTTGAATCCCTTTATAAATCAAATCAAGAGATGGATGGCTCACAAATTGAAGGACACCAACTTTGGCAACTTTCTTTTCATTTTTAGCTTCTGGTTTATTCATTGAAGAGTAAATCAAGCTTCCTGCTACTAAGACTGCTAATGCAGCGATAATTCCAATTAAACGTTTATTTTTCATTCTATTTCTCCTTTTATTCCTTTAAAATACTTCACTTATCTCAACAAGCTACGCCATCGTTTTCTTTCCATACTAACCTCCATCAAAAAAGTCCTCACACAAAAAACTTGTGTGAGGACGTCGATGCGCGGTACCACCTCAATTATAGGGAATTTCCCTATCGCTCTGTCTCGCAATAACGAGATGCACTGTAAGGTGTGCTCACCGAATTTTTATGATTTCAAATTCTAAATACCATTCAGCCCAATTTTCATCATCACACTTATCTGTTTTCAGCTACCACAGACTCTCTAAAAAGTTTATTATGATTACTTTTCTGAATGGTTAAATTATATCATTTTTCAACTACTTGTCAAGACTCTTTTAGCATTTTTTTGAAAGATTCAAAAACTTCCCCTATAGAAAAGAGGAAGTTTGATAGGCATCAGCCTGAATTACGCAATCCTGTTGCAATTCCGTTGATGGTTGTATGGATTAATTTTTCTTGATCGCTTGATAATTCTCCTCGGCGTTGACGTTTAATCAACTCCAACTGGATATAGTTGAGGATATTAAAGTAAGGCATACGGTAATCCAAACTTGCTTTTAGATATGGATTTTCAGCCAAGAGTTCATCGTAACCTTCAATAGCTAAGATGACTTCCTTGGTAACTTGCCATTCATTTAGAATAGTCTCATAGATTGCTTTGACTTCTTCATCCTCACACAGTTTGGCATATTCAAAAGCAATGTTCATATTTGATTTTGACAAGACCATGTCGACATTTGAAAGAAGCGATTGGAAGAAAGGCCAGTTTTGGTACATGTCTCGTAAGATAGCGATATTCTCTGGATTTTTATCGATAAATTCCTTGAAGCTTGAACCAACCCCATACCAGCCAGGGAACATGACGCGACTTTGCGACCATGAGAATACCCAAGGAATAGCTCGCAAACCACCGATTTCAGTAATAGTCTTACGAGCGGCTGGACGAGAACCAATGTTAAAGCTTGAAATAGCCTTGATTGGACTTGACTCGAAGAAATAATCATAGAAATGGTCATTGCCAAAGACCAAATCACGGTAGATATCGTAACTACGGTCCACCACTTGGTCCATAATAGCTTCATAACGATTGGATGTATTGGTATCGCTCTTCTTCTGAGTAATCATACGGTTAATGGCTGCAGATACTAGCATTTCAAGGTTATAGTAGGCTGCGTCTTTATTACCGTATTTATTTCCAATTACTTCACCCTGCTCCGTCAAGCGGATACGATCCTTAATAGACTTGAGCGGTTGAGAGGTGATGGCCTCATAGGTTGGTCCACCACCACGACCGACAGTACCACCACGGCCGTGGAAGAAGGTAACCTTAACGCCAAATTCATCTCCAATAGCAGTCAATTGTTGTTGAGCCTTGTAGAGGGTCCAACATGATGAAAGGTAACCACCATCTTTATTACTATCAGAGTAACCAAGCATGATTTCTTGGTAGTTATTACGTGAAGCAATCCATTTCTTAGCAAGAGGAAGTGAAAGGTACTCTCTCATGGTTTCTTCTGAGTGATCCAAGTCCTCGATTGTTTCAAAGAGAGGAACGATTTGGACACGAGCTCTTTCT
This sequence comes from Streptococcus mitis, assembly GCF_946190325.1. Classification (GTDB taxonomy): domain Bacteria; phylum Bacillota; class Bacilli; order Lactobacillales; family Streptococcaceae; genus Streptococcus; species Streptococcus mitis_CF. The sequence continues at coordinate 387,915 of NZ_CAMHZR010000001.1, forward strand.
TTATCAACTAGCCCTACTTCTTTTAGCAAGATAGCCAATTCCAGCATGTCTGATACGCTGGTTGCATGTGAAATGATGGTCTGACGAATGACATCATCTCCCAACTTATCTTTCAACTTACGAGCGGCCTTAAAGATTGCTAATTCTTTTTCAAGTAACTCTGATTTTTCAACGTGAGTGGCAGAAAGAATACGTGGATCTTCCTCTAATTCTTTCAAGAGAAGCTGGCATTTTTCTTCTTCACTTAGTTCGCTATAATGAGAATGAATACCCGCTGATTTCAAGAGTTCAGCTACACAGGCTTCGTGAACACTAGAATCTTGACGCATGTCAATAGATGCCAAATAGAAACCAAAAATTTCAACTGCCTGAATCAATTCAACAAAATCACCAGAAATCAGTGCTTCACCCTTATTTTCCATGAGGGAATCACGAATGGTAATTAAATCCTTATAAAAATCATTAGCAGTTTCATAGCGAGCTCCAACTTCCTTATCTTCAATCAGATAAGTTTTTGTTGCTTGGATTTTTGATTGAATATCAAATAAGGCACGGCGGTAAAGCTCTTTTTCACGATAGATCGAGTTATCCTTGGATTGACGAGCCATTTCTCTGACTTGCTTGCTCACATTGACAATACTGGTTGAGAGGGAGAATTCACGATAAAGTTGGTAAATCTTTTCATCATAGTAGTTCATGATGACTTCACACTGGGTCATAGCAGATTGTTTTAAGGTATCTGCTGTAACAAAAGGATTACCATCACGGTCTCCACCAATCCACATACCCATGGTAATTGGTTTAGGATGTTTCAAGTCCAAGCCGTGTTTTTTAGCCAGACGCTTGTACTCAGCAGTCAAATGAGGAACTGCCTTCAGGAATGAACTATTGTAGTATTCCATTACATTCGTGATTTCATTGGTTACTTTCAATTTCTTTTCACGAATCATATCTGTCTGCATGATAATCTCAATGTAACGACGGAGATCATTATGCCATTTTTCCTTATTAATCAAGCCTAATTTCACATCACGGTACTTACGCAAGAGGGTATGGATATGGTTAGTCAAATCCAACATACTCTTACGTTGCACTTGTGTTGGATGGGCTGTCAAAACAGGGACAACATTCAAGTGTTCTAGAATTTCAACCGCATTTTCTTTTTCTGCAACCATTTTGATCGTTGCTGATAATTTACCAAGATAATCTTGATCGATATTATTTTGATGGTTGATTTCATAGGCTAAATCCACGTCTTCAGAAATATTAATCAAAAGAGGCAAGATAGAGAAATAGCGTGAAATATAAGCCATTTCATCATTTGTCAGACTAGTAACTAATTGGTTCAAACCTTGATAATCTTCTTGAGTTGACAATTCCTTCAACTGCATGATTTTTTCAAAAGTCTCTGGGGCAAGCATATTTTTAGTGATATCTTCTAACAATTCTGTTAAAATCAATACTTCTTCTTGCACGACAGCTTTATTACTATAGTTTTCTAATTTTTGAAGAGACATAGGTAATCCTTTCCACTCTCAGCTCTACATATAGTTTGATGAGTGAGCTTCTAACTCCTCATATAATTGGGCACGTTTTTCACTTGCATCAATATTTAAGACAAAGGCGATGGCTACAGACAAGACTAGGAGACTGTTCCCTCCTTGTGATAAGAAGGGGAAGGTTACTCCTGTCGAAGGAATAATGCCAGAAATTCCACCGATATTGACAAATACCTGTACCAGCATCATCCCCCCAACCCCAATCGCCATCATAGAATTAAAGGGATTCTTAGCACGAATACCGACTAGGATAATTCGTAAAATCAGGAAAAAGACAAGTGCTAAAATCAAGCTGGCTCCCACAAATCCAAACTCTTCAATAACAATTGAAAATACAAAGTCTGTATGTGCCTCTGGTAAATAACCACGTTTTTCTATTGAATTTCCTAAGCCTAGACCAAACCACCCACCATTTACCATGGCAAAGTAGGAATTTGCAAGTTGGTGGCCTGACCCTGCCAAATCGGCAAAGGGATTAAAGTAGGCACTGAAACGCTTAGCAACGTAACCAAATACTGGAACTTTTGAAAACTTATCAACCCCGATCATAGAGATAGCTGATAAGGATAGGGCTGAAACTCCAAATAATACACCGATAAAGACTATAAACCAACGATGAGCAATTCCACTAACTGTATACATAATCAAGGCGACAAGAACTAGGATGGTAGCATTCCCCAAATCTGGGAAAATAGCTAAACTTCCTATCATTACTAGTAGGACGAAGCGCCAATCATTAAAAGCACGAGGAATCCATTGATTTTGAGTTAAAACTTGAAAATCGTAAATCCCAATTTCATCCTGTTGTTTTGAAAAACGTTGGGCCAAGTACCAGACGATGATAATCTTCAAATACTCCGCAGGCTGAATGGTCAAAGGTCCTACTGAAATCCAACCATAGGCTCCATTGACTGGCGTACCAATTAAGCGAGCCAGAGCCAAAAGAATCAGCTCAACAAACATAACAATAAATAAGAGTCGTTCTTTTCTTAAAAAATTCAGTTTCAGCTTATATATCAAGGCAATCAATATTAAACTAAGTATCCAAAACATTCCCTGACTTCGAACCAATTGGAGGGCGCTTTTACCTTCTTCGATAAGAATGGCACTGGTTGTAGAATAAACTACAATCAAGCCCAAAATAGATAAAAGTAAGTAAGGAACTAGAATAGAATAGTTTAACAGGTGCCTCTTACTAATCTTCATAGTATCACCAATCTAATGAGAACAAAAGAAATTATTCCCAAATTCCGTTTATTTTCTAGTTTTGATTGCTATTATACCATTTTTTCCGAAAGAAAAAAACTCTTACCCTTAAGATAATAGATTTTCTCATAAGAAAAAGAGCACTGGGCTCTTTTTTGTTTTATTCTTTTGAAGAACTACTTGAGCTTGAATCGCCACCACCGATATATTGGGTAAAGATATTTTGGAAGGCTTGGTCTTTAACCTTGATATTGGCTGCTTGCAATTCTTTTCCGACAATACTTTGAACAAATGATGCATCATTTTGTTTTTGAGTCAAGATAACAGTTTTCAATTTTTCTTTGTAGTCATCGATATTAGATGACTTTTCTGTTTTCTTAATGAGTTTTACAATGTAATACTGACTGCTGTATGCTTGAGTACCAGTAGCTGTAATGACATCAGAAATGCCATTAACATCCAAGGCAAAAGCTGCTTTCTTAACTTGATCTGGTACCTCTGTTGAAGCTGAATCAAAAGTGATTTCACCACCGTTAGCTTTGGTTTTCTCATCAGTTGAGTTATCTTTAGCTAATTGAGCGAAATCTGCGCCACTTGCCTTAGCTTTTTCGAGGACTTCTTTCGCTTTATCCTCATTATCAAGACGAATAATTTGAGCAGTTACGTCCGGAGTATAGCTCTCAAACGCTTTCTTATACGCTTCATCAGTTAATTCAGCTTCTGCAGCCTTTTTAACTGCAAATTCAACTAATTTACTTGTACGAATTTGTGCTTTACGTGTTTCAAGAGTCATACCTGATTGTGATAAGACACGTTGGTAATTCTCACCATATTGTTTTTCTTCTCCAGAAATGATATCATCGATTTCTTTGTCATCTACTTCTGAGCCATATTGCTTTTCAAATACTTTTTGAATAGTCAAGTTCAACAAGACTTGTTGGGCCGAAGGATTGATTTTTACTTGCTCATAAAATTGATGTTCAGTGATGACATCCCCTTTCATGCTGATAAGGTCTGCCCCTTCCGAACCTTTCGAACAAGCTGCTAAAGTTGCTACTGATAATAGTGTAATGGCACCTGCCAATAGTTTTTTCTTCATGTCTACTCCTTTGAGATAAGTGTTACCCTATCTATTTTACTATATTTTCTTAAATTATTCTGAAAATCATTCGCTGTCAGGCAATTGAACGTCTGCTACATTTTTACGAAGCATGAGAATGCCGTCCCCCAGAGGTACTAATGTTGCAGTGAGTCCTGGATTGTCTAAGGTTGCATCAAATAGTCTTTGAAGGCCTCGATAAATAGTTCGCTGACCTCGACGGACTTCCATAATATCCTTGGCAACATCACCACCTTGGAAGATATCATCCAAGACAACCACACCACCAAATTCCAAGTGTTTGAGGATTTCTGGCAGAAAGACGATGTATTTAGACTTAGCAGAGTCCATAAAGACGAAATCATAGGACTCTGTCAGTGTAGATAATATATCTACCGCATCTCCCTCTAGAAGCGTGATTTGCTTGCGACTGTCAAACTGGGCAAAATTTTCCTTGGCAAAACCAATCATTTCTGGATTGCGGTCAACGGTTGTAATCTTGGCGTTTGGCGCATGTTCTGCCATCAAGAGGGCTGAAAAACCGATAGCTGTCCCAATTTCCAGAATGTTTTTTGGTTGCATAGTTTCCATGAGAAAACGGAAATAAGCAACCGTTTCATGGGGAATGATGGGAATATTTTCCTTGCGAGCAAAGTCTTCCAGTTCTTTCAAAGAGCCTGTGACTTGCTTTTGACGCTGACGCATCAAGTTCACAATTTCTTCCTTGACGACAGGACGACGCATGTTATGGTTGGCATTTTTACTATACGATTCAACCATCTTATGCCAATCCCAATTTTTCAACAAGGGCTTCAAACTCATTCAAACGACGTTCGAAGACTGCAAAGGCGTCGTTGAGATAGTCTTCCTTCTCCATATCAACACCAGCTTTTCTCATGACATTAAGTGGATAGTCAGACTTACCTGCCTTGAGGTAGTCAATATAGCGGTCACGATCTTCTTGACTACCATGGACAATCTTTTCAGCCAGGGCTGAGGCGGCCGCAAAGCCTGTTGAATATTGGTATACATAGTAGTTATAGTAGAAGTGTGGAATGCGAGCCCACTCGTATTGGATTTCAGGATTGTCTTCCTTACTCAAACCATAATACTCTTGGTTCAAGTCTGCATAGAGTTTATTTAGGAAATCGCTTGTCAAGACTTCACCATTTTGATCTGCTTGGTGAATCGCGTGTTCAAACTCAGCAAATTGAGTTTGGCGGAAAACTGTTCCACGGAAACCATCTAGGAAGTTATTGAGAATAGCAAAGCGAGTTGTGTCATCTTCCACTTCTTCCAATAATTTCTCCGTCAAGATATTTTCATTGGTAGTTGATGCAATCTCAGCCAAGAAGATAGAATAATCTCCGTAAACATAAGGCTGAGTTTCGCGAGTATAGCTTGAGTGCATACTGTGACCTGTTTCATGAACAAGAGTAAAGAGATTGTCCAGATTGTCCTGCCAGTTAAGAAGCATAAAGGCATTGGTATCGTAAGAACCACCAGAGTAGGCTCCTGAACGCTTGCCTTGATTTTCGTAAACATCAATCCAACGCTCGCTGAAGGCACGTTTAACACGACTCAAGTAATCCTCACCCAAGACTGCCAGGGCTTCTTCTGCTTTTTTCAAGGCTTCTTGGTAGGTAAAACTATATTCGACAGACGAAAGCGGTGTGTAGACATCATACATCTTGAGGTCTGAAATCCCCAAAATCTTTGAACGTAGCTCAAGGTAACGATGCAAGAGTGGCAAATGCTTGCGAACTGCTGCTACCAAATTATCATAAACACTTTCTGGAACAAAATTCGCTGCTAGGGCTGCATGACGAGCACTCTTATAGTTGCGAACTTTGGCACGATAGTTTTGCACCTTAACATTGGTTTGCAAGGTTTTGGCATAGGTATGTTGGAATTGTTCATAAGTCGCATAAAGTGCTTGATAAGCACCACGACGCACCTCACGATTTTTAGACTCCATCAAACGTGTGTAAGTCCCATGAGAGAGTTGAACTTCCTTACCATCATCGTCGAGGACATAAGGGAACACAATATCCGCATTGTCCAAGATAGCGAAGGTTTCACTTGCCGAACCAAAGATTTCTCCAGCTCCAGCCAATAATTCTTCTTCGCGTTGTGATAGAACGTGTTCCTTGCCTTGTAAAAGCTTGTCAAAATAGTGTTGATAAACCTGCAATTTTGGTTGAGCCTCTAAAAAGGCAGCATACTGCTCTTCACTAATCTCCATAAATTCAGGCTCATAGAATGAAAAGGCCTGGTCTAGCTGGCTGTAGAGCGTCATGGCCTTGGCATAGTACTCTTGGTACTTAGCTTCACGGGTGTCCTGGTCATTTTTCATATGAGCATAGACGTAAAGCTTCTCCATCTGGCGTTCCATTTCAAGAGAAAATTCAGTAATTTCTAGTAGGCTATCCGCACTATCCAAGAGATGGCCTTCATACTGGGCTACTGTCTCCAATTGTTCTGTTAACTCTTTTAAGGCTTCTTCCCAAGCCTGGTCAGTTGGGTAAATCGTTGATAGATCCCATGTATCTTTTTCATTTATTTCATGTCTTTGTAATACCATTAGATTCCTCCATCTTCTCTATTCTACCATATTTTTCATGAAATATTGATGATAAAAGGCTGGTGGATAGAGCTTTTGCCAATCATTTTGAGGATTTTTTTGATAATAGGTTTGAAAATACTGATAATAGCTGGTCAAATCTTGCTTAATCTGGCAAAACTCACCTACTAGTGGTCGAATTTGTGGATACCATTCTTTCAGCCCATAAGTCAGGATATTATCTCCCTTTTCATAAGCTTCTGCTTGTTCTTTCATCCAAATAGGATTTTGATAATAAAGTTGCTGTCTGATATAGCGACAGATGTTCTTGTCCTGAGAAACTGTAAAACGATATATTTTTTGTTTCTTATAGGGAAGACGTAATATCTCCAGTAGACTATCTTGGCCATAGGGAAATTCCTTAATCTGATAATGGAGTTTACCTCGGAGATCCTGGTGGATGAGATATTTAAGCCTTAAAACCTGTTTTTTCTTGTCTACTTCCCAAATATAAAAGCCCATGTTTTGACTAAAATAGAGAAAACCTTGTTGCAGACGAGTCAAACGCTCCTTGAGCCAAAGTTTTTCTCCTAGCAACCACAGTACTTGGTAACCCTGACTACGATAACCCTCACTACGCTCTTTAAGAAGTTTTTGAGGCAAGGGACTACACTGAACTTCTAGAACTAGATTACGATTTACAAATACATCTGCAATCTGTTTAAGTTCTGGAAGCGGGTATTCTAATTGAACCTCTGTCTCTTTTTTCAACCAGTGATAAAGGGATTCCTTATTTGCCAGGTGTTCTGGACTTTCATTTTCAGAGGAATAATCACAGTCTTTTAAGAATTTATGAGCAAAATGGGTTCGGACACTTGGTCCTTGACGCAAACGGAGCTGACCTCCACAAGCTGGGCAGGTGTATTCTTGCTTCTCAAGCTTGTCTTCTAACACATTTACTAACTCTCCCCTAGCATCTCTCGCAACAAACATGATTTCCCTCCTTTTCTATATTATTCGTAAAAAAGAAAAAAGATCAGGAAATTTCCTAACCTTCAATGTTTATTTAATTTTTTTAGCTAGCATGGTCGCAAAGCGTAGTTGAATACGATTGCCATTCTCATCGCGACGGTGCAAATGGCCTGGATTTTCATTGTACTTAACCAATTCCCAGTCCTTGTAATAGTTCGCTAGTTCGCCTTCTTTAAAAGTAAATGGGAAGTTCACTGAGCAAGGGTAATCTTCCGTATCCATAGCACAAACGATAAGATTGTAGCCACCAACAGTGGTTTTTTCCTGCATATTTTTGATAATTACAGGAATGCGGTCTGCTTGCAAAAACATCAAAACAACTGTCGATACGATGAAATCATACGCTTGCCCAATACTAGCTGAATTGATATCGTAAAGACCGACAGGCATGTCCAGATCTTCCTGTTCCACAATGCTTTGTAAGATTTCAAGGGCCAGTTCATTTTGATCTACAGCTGTCACATCAAAACCTTGTTGGGCTAAAAAGAGAGAATTACGACCCTGACCACAGCCCAAATCCAAGGCTTTCCCTGGTTTTACTGTCTGCATTGCCTCTAGGACCTCTGAATGAACAGGATTGGTATTGTATTTCTTAGGAAAATAATCCTCAGGTTTACAATAAAATTCCAAGTACCACTCTACATCATCTGTTACAGCCTCCACTCGGTGCCAGGCTTGCGGTTGCGCCATGGGATTGTCTGCACCTGCTTTAAAGAGGTGTTCAGCTAGAACTTCTCCTTCTTCACTCAATTCAATAAACTTGAGGGCTCCTTTTATAACAGTAATCTTGCCCCAAGTCCCGACCTTGGTATTGTGTTTCTGCTGGACAGCTTCGGGCATTGGTTGTTTATTCCACAGTGGCATGCGTTTGTAGGCAACTAGTTTTTCCATTTTTATTCCTCTTTTTATCGCTGGTTGACAGCTTTCATGACACGCGCGATATCGCGGTTTTGTTCACGACGTTTGATAGACTCTCTCTTATCATAGTCATGTTTCCCTTTAGCAAGTCCTAAAAGGAGTTTAGCGTAGCCATCTTTGATATAGACCTTAAGAGGAACCAGCGTCATTCCTGTTCCTTTAGTCTCTTGTTCCAATTTTTGGATTTGCTTCTTATGGAGCAGGAGTTTGCGGCGACGTTCTGGTTCCTGATTCCAGATATTACCCTCTTCGTAAGGAGCGATGTGAACATTGCTCAACCAGACTTCCCCATTTTTTACTTGGGCAAAGCCATCCTTGAGATTGATTCGAGCAGCTCGCACACTCTTAATTTCAGTCCCAGTCAGGACCATTCCTGCCTCTAGCGTATCTACGATTGTATAGTCGTGGTGCGCCTTTTTATTTTGTGCGACGACCTTTCCCTCGCCCTTTGCCATGCTTGGCTCCTTTCTTAGCTACTTCCTTGTAAAAAGGTTTCTTTCCTTTTTTCTTCTTGTCTTTTTGTGAATGCTTGCGCTTATCATTTGAGCGTCCTGATTTTCTCTTGTCTTCCCTCTTATCTGAACGTCGACTTGAACCACGCCCTCTGTCACTGCGATTAGACTCTTTCAAGCCTTTTTCAATCACATCAAACTCACTTGGGATATAAGAGAAATCAATTTCCCCCGTCATCTTGTCAGCTCTTTCAACGCGAATGCGAATCTGCTGTCCTACACGGAAGGTTGTTCCTGATTTCTCTCCACGAAGAGTCAAATCACGTTCATTGAAATGGTAAAATTCAGGTAGATTAGTGATGTGAATCAAGCCTTCAACCGTGTTTGGCAATTCAACAAAGAGACCAAATTTAACGATGCTGGATACAACCGCATCATACTCTTCACCCACGTATTCTTCCATATACTCAGCCTTTTTCATGGCTTCGACTTCACGCTCAGCCTCAATGGCACGACGCTCACGATTGGAAGACTGGGTTGCAATCTCTGGAATCACTTGTTCAAAATGCTCGGCTATTTCCTTAGAACGACCATAGTCCCTAATCATACGGTGAACCAGAAGGTCTGGATAACGTCGAATCGGACTAGTAAAGTGAGTGTAATAATCAGCCGCTAGACCATAGTGACCGTGATTGTGCTCCGAATAGCGAGCCTGCTGCATGGAACGGAGAAGCATCATGGACAATACATCCGCATAAGGTTCTCCCTCAACAGTACGCATGATGTCTTGAAGCGCCTCCTGGCTAATCTCACTGGCAGTCCCATAAATCCGCAAGCCAAAACTCGAAGCATAATCAATAAACTTCTGAACCTTTTCAGCCTTGGGCTCCTCGTGAATTCGATAAATAAAAGGTAAATCCAGCTTGCTAAAATGCTCGGCAACTGTTTCATTGGCCATCAACATAAAGGATTCAATCATGCGCTCGGCAACACCACGCTGACGAAGAACGATATCAACAGGCTTACCTTGTTTATCCACTAAAATCTTGGCTTCATTGGTATCGAAATTGAGGGCTCCACGTTTCACACGCATGTTTTCTAAAATTTCATGGAGCTTGGCCATGAGTTCGATACTTGGAACAATTTTCTGATATTCTTGTCTCTTTTCCTTATCTCCAGCTAGGATATCATTGACATCACTGTAGGTCATCCTGAAGCTAGTCTTGATAACCGTTTGTGTGATAGTGTAATTGACCACACGACCATGTTTATCAATCTCCATAATGGCTGACTGGGTCAGGCGGTCAACTTGAGGATTGAGAGAGCAAATTCCATTTGACAGTCGTTCTGGAAGCATTGGGACCACACGGTCTGTCACATAGACAGAAGTTGCGCGGTTAAGGGCTTCCTTGTCAAGAGCAGAACCCTCGGTCACATAGTAGGAAACATCTGCGATGTGAACTCCGAGTTCCAGATTGCCATTTTTCAAGGCCTTGATATGCACCGCATCGTCCAAGTCCTTAGCATCTGCACCGTCAATGGTAAAAGTTATCTCATCTCTTAGATCCAGACGACCTTCCATATCCTTTTGAGACGGAGCATCAGGCACACTTTCTGCTTCCTTGACAACAGCTTCTGGAAATTCTGAGACAATATCCATTGATTCCAAGACCTCAAGAACATCAATTCCGACATCTGTTGAATGACCCACTACATCGAGAACACTAGCAACAAAGAAATCATGTTTCTTGCTCGGGTATTTGTCGATAAAGACCTTGAGAACTTCTGTTCCCTCCAGTTTAAGGGCTGGTTTCTTCACATAAATCGGTTGACTGATTTTCTGGTTTTTCGAACGAATGTAGCCAGCATACTTAGGCTTCTCCTGATCTAGAACGATTTGACCGACAACGGTTGTCAAACTATGTTCTAGGATATCGATAATTTTGGCTTCCGCTGCTGTTCCCTTGTTACGATCAGCGACTTTCTTGATGATAACCTCAACAGTATCGCCATCAATAGCATAGTTGACATCGTTTTTCCCTACAAAAAGGTCGTCCTCCTCACCTTCTAGGCTGACAAAGCCAAAGCCATTTTTATGGGCATGAAAAATCCCCTTGAGAGTAATCTCATGTTTTTTCTTAACTTCCAAGGTCAGACTGCCATCTTCTTCAAAGCGAATCTGGTGTTTTCTTTCCATTAGGGACAAGCTTTTAATCAACTCACGAAAATCCTTGGATCCGTCTTTTCCCAAAGCCTGAGCTAAGTCATTGACAGTTACCTTTCCTTTATCTTGTAAATATTCTTTTATAATTTCTTTCATGTTTTCTTTCTAGATTTTTTATTTGGTGTTAAAATAAGATACTCATTTTACAAATAAAAACAGGCAAAGACCTAGTCCTGCCCATTATTTTCTTATCTACTTGATAATACCGTCAATGCTAAGGCAATGGCTAGCCAGAAAAAGACTAAAATCCCTGTCAAACGCTGCATTACAGCTTCGAAACCGCGTGCTTTACTGCGTTCAAACAAATCACCTGAGCTGGCATCAAATACATTGCTGGATTGGTTTTTAGTTGGTTGCATGAAAATCGCAATTACAATCACAACAGATAATACTAATAAAATGGTTAATAATAGGTTATACATATCAAACTCCTTAAAATCCCTATTATTTTACCATAAAATCTACTTAGATTCAAGATGTAGGGTTACTTTTCTTTCCTTGGGACAATACTTTAAAACCTCAATCTTGTCTGGATGGGTTTTTGAATTTTTACTGGTTAGGTAATTGATACTGCCACAAGAGGAGCATTTGAGATTAATTTTTACTCGCACTAGATTTCCTTTACTTTTAATAATGTTCGAAATTGAAGAAGGTTAAAGAGACAACTAAAGGCAACACAAAGACTTGTCGCATAAAAGACAGCATGGTAGCCAAATTGACCTGCTACTGCAGAACCTGCCATAGGCCCAACGACACCTCCCAGATAAAAGAATACCTGATTGAAGGCAAAGACCCTCGAAATACCAGCTTTGGGCGTCATCTTGCTGAGAAGGGCATTAACTCCAGGAATCAGCGCACCGGTTCCCAAGCCAAAGAGGAAACGATAGAGTCCTAGTTGAAGGGGGCTAGAAGCATTGGCACAGAGAAGATAGATGATGACTGAATAAAACTGGGCTACAACCAAGAGACGATGATTCCCCACCTTGTCACCTAACTTGCCCATGACTCCTGCACTCATCATACTGGAAAAGCCCATACTGGACACAATCAAAGCAGAGACAAAAAGAAGATTCTCTGTCTGGCCTAAGTCGCGTACATACAGAGCTAAGATAGGGCCGATTGATTGGGCTGAAAATTGGATGACAAAACTGGTCAGAAAGAGGTTGACCAAGAGATAGGGATATTTAACTGATGTAAATAATTCCTTTGTTGGGATGGCCTTTTCCTTGGCTACTGGTTGAAAATCTTCCTTAATAAAGCAAATAGTTAAAACAGCAGCTAAGAATAGAAAACTACCAACCAGTAAGAAAACAGTACGAATGCCAAATAATTCTGCAATAAATCCCCCGATAAAGGGACCAGTTAAAGTACCTGCAACTACACCTGTGGACAAAGTCCCAAGAGCAGAACCCGATTTCTCCTTGGGAACCTGACTGGCTATCATAGCCGTTGCATTGGGAACAAATCCTGCAAATACACCGTTTAATAAACGAAGAAAGATTAACCAATAAATATTTGGCACAAAAGCCAAGCCTCCCATAGTAATGGTCATGGCCATCCCAGCCCGAATCATCATGGGTTTTCGACCGTATTTGTCAGCAAGGATGCCCCAGATAGGAGAGAAAAGTGCCGCAGAAATGGCAGAGACAGAAATAGCTAAACCTGCATAAAAAGCAGCTTGATCACTCCCTACACCTAAATTTTCCACAAAGATAGGCATAAAAGGCACAACCAAGGAAATACTGGCTCCTGTCAGAAAATTACCAAACCAGGCAATGCGCAGATTATCTTTCCAGTTAATCTCTGTCATCTTGCTTATCTCCCTCAAGAAGGGTAAGCACCTGAGTTAGAAGCTGATCACGACTACCATTGTTATCTAGAACATAACTGGCCAAATCTTTCTTTTTCTCTAAAGACCATTGGGCGGCCAAACGAGACTCTGCTACTTCCTTAGAAAGATGATCCCGTTTCATGAAACGTTCCACCTGAACATCACGGTCCACATAGACCAGCCACGTTTCATCAAACCAAGCACTGTAGTCCTGTTCAAAAAGCAGGGGAATATCCATGAAAAAAACCGTTTCTGTCTGGGCTAACTGGTCTCTCAGTGCAGCCAATTCCTCACGAATAATCTCTCCTTGGGTTTGTTTAGACCATTCCCGCTCCTCAGGATTTGAGAAGATGAGACTAGCTAGGAGAGGGCGATTGAGTTCTCCATTTTCTAAGATAATTTCCTGCCCAAAGTGCTGAACTAAGAGCTGACAAAGACGACCACCCGGTTTCTGTAGTTGGTGGACGACTGCGTCAGCATCCACCACTTGAAAACCTTGCTCTCTTAGGAAATTTGTCACAGTTGACTTACCAGAAGCAATTCCTCCTGTGATTCCGATGATTTTTCCCATCAGTCCCTCCTTTGACAGTTTGGACAAAAGTGAGTGCCTCGTCCTCCTAGTTGGATTTTCTCAATGACTGTCCCACAGCGGGAACACGCTTGCCCAGTCCTATCATAGACCTGATGGAAATCCTGCATGGTTCCGTCTTCCCCAAAGGCATTGGTATAGGTCCGAATGGTGGAACCGCCCTTTTCGACTGCCTGTCCCAAAACAGCAATGGTCTGGTCATGAATAGCTGACGCTTCTTCTGCTGTCAAAGTCTGGGAAAGTCTAGCTGGATGAATCTGAGCTCGCCAAAGAACCTCATCCACATAGATATTGCCAAGACCAGCTACCAAGGTTTGGTCTAGGAGGTGGGATTTGATTGGTTTTTTAGATTTGGCTAGGGCAGCTTGAAAGACCTGCAAATCAAAGTCCTGATCTTTGGGCTCAGGGCCTAGTTTCTTAGAAATAAAGTAGGCATCCAAAAGGTCAGGCGCCAAGAGTTCCATGGTACCAAACTTGCGTACGTCCTCATATACAAGAGTGCCGCCGTCCTCAAAATGAATCAAAACATGGGCGTGTTTACGTTCTGGAACTTTGTCTGGATAGTAAAAATACTTTCCCTCCATTCGCAGATGAGAAATCAAGACCTTGTCTGTCAAGTAGAAAAGCAAATATTTTCCACGGCGTCCCATTGACTCAATTACTTGACCAGCTAGTTCTTTTTGAAACTCTTCCAAATCTGTCTTAATCATCTTGGGATAACGAATCTCTATATTAGAAATCTTCTTTCCCAAGATCAATTTTTCTAAGCCACGACGAACCGTTTCAACCTCAGGTAATTCAGGCATAAATCCTCCTTCTGTAAAAACAAGAAGCAGGCATGAGCCCACCTCTACTTAGTATTCTTTTTCATTATAGCCAAAGTCAGCCAAATCTAGCTTTCTATCACGCCAGTTTTTCTTGACCTTGACCCAAGTTTCTAGGAAAACCTTATCCCCTAGCATGAGTTCGATATCACGACGGGCCATAGTCCCGATTTTCTTGAGCATAGCCCCACCTTTTCCGATGATAATGCCTTTTTGACTATCACGCTCGACCATGATGGTTGCACGGATATGAACCTTGTCTGTCTCTTCATCACGCTTCATAGAGTCGATCACTACTGCGACTGAGTGTGGAATCTCTTCTCGAGTTAGGTGCAAGACTTTCTCACGAATCATTTCTGAAACCAAGAAACGCTCAGGGTGGTCTGTGATTTGATTAGATGGGAAATACTGGAAACCTTCCTCTAGATTTTCACTCAAAATATCGATTAGTCGAGAAACGTTATTTCCCTGAAGAGCTGAGATAGGAACGATTTCCTTGAAGTCCATCTGGTTACGGAAGTCATCAATCTGAGCCAAAAGCTGGTCTGGATGAACCTTGTCAATCTTATTCACCACCAGAATCACAGGAACCTTGGCAGCTTTCAGACGCTCGATAATCATGTCGTCGCCCTTACCACGTGGCTCATCAGCTGGCACCATGAATAGAACAGTATCCACTTCACGCAGAGTACTATAGGCAGATTCCACCATGAAATCTCCAAGAGCTGTTTTTGGCTTGTGAATCCCCGGTGTATCGATAAAGACGATTTGCTCCTTATCCGTGGTGTAAATTCCCATGATTTTATTACGCGTTGTTTGCGCCTTGTCACTCATAATGGCAATCTTTTGCCCCATGACGTGATTCAAAAAGGTTGACTTCCCAACGTTGGGACGTCCTAAAATGGCTACAAAACCTGATTTAAAAGTCATAATTTCCTCTTACTGTTTAAAATAATAAATCCCAGATTCGTGGGAGAAAAATCAATGCGCCTGTTAAGGCTGCGAAAAGAGAGACCACTAATACCGCGCCAGCCGCCATATCCTTGGCATTTTTAGCCAGCATGGAAAAGTGATAGTGACTGGCCAAATCCACCACATTTTCAATAGCAGAGTTAATAATCTCAAAGGCTACTACCAAGAAAATGCTCATTAGGAGAAAGAGCCATTCAATGCGTGACACCTGAAAAACAAAACCTGCAAGGATGACTACTAGAGCCGTCACTGCATGTTTTCGCATATTGCGTTCTTCCTTGAAAGCAGTCAGAATTCCTGTAAGAGCAAATTCTAAACTGGATACCAGGTCACGATTTTTCCATTTTCGTTTATTGTCTTGTGAGTCCATAGGCTGTCAAAATTTCTTCTTGTAAACCGAACATCTCCGCTTCTTCTTCCGGAGTGTAGTGATCATAGCCGTTAATGTGTAAAAAGCCGTGTACTGCCAAGAAGCCCATTTCACGCTCAAAGGTGTGACCGTATTCCTCAGCCTGCTCATGCGCTTTATCGATAGAGATGAACAGTTCCCCAATATAAGCATCAAACTCAGACATCATCTCTGCCAATTCAGGATTTTCAAGCAGATCTTCTTCATCAAAGGCAATGTCCAACTCTGGCTTATACTCAAGGCTGATAACATCTGTCGGACGATCCGTATCACGGTACTCCAGATTGAGTTCGTGGCTACGCTCGTTGGTCACAAAAGTGACTGCCATCTCCTTGTCTTCTTTTCCTATTTTTTGGGCTGCAAATTCCAAAATTTCTTGGGTTTGGTGCAAGATTTCTTGTGAAACTTGACCAGTTTCATCTACCATTTCAATATACATGTACTTCTCGATTCTCTTTACTTGGCTTTATTATACCATATTTCCATGATTTTATTCTACCTTTTTGATATAATACTATGGAATACAATCACAAGGAGAGAACGATGTCATTTGACGGATTTTTTTTACACCACATGGTTGAGGAATTGAGAAGCGAGTTGGTCAATGGTCGCATCCAGAAAATCAATCAACCTTTTGAACAAGAGTTGGTCTTGCAAATCCGCAGCAATCGCCAAAGCCATCGCCTGCTCCTTTCTGCCCATCCAGTTTTTGGACGCATTCAGCTGACACAAACAACTTTTGAAAACCCAGCCCAGCCTTCTACCTTTATCATGGTTTTGAGAAAGTATTTGCAGGGTGCCCTGATTGAATCAATTGAGCAAGTGGAAAATGACCGTATTGTGGAAATTACGGTTTCTAATAAAAACGAGATTGGAGACCATATTCAGGCTACCTTGATTATCGAAATTATGGGGAAACACAGTAATATTCTACTGGTCGATAAAAGCAGTCATAAAATCCTCGAAGTTATCAAACATGTTGGCTTTTCACAAAATAGCTACCGTACCTTGCTTCCTGGGTCGACCTACATCGCTCCGCCAAGTACGGAATCTTTCAATCCTTTCACGATCAAGGATGAAAAGCTCTTTGAAATCCTACAAACTCAGGAAACGAGAGCTAAGAACCTTCAAAACCTCTTTCAAGGTCTGGGACGGGATACTGCAAATGAATTGGAAAACATTCTGGTTAGTGATAAACTATCTACTTTCCGTAACTTTTTCCATCAAGAAACCAAGCCATGCTTGACTGAGACTTCCTTCAGTCCAGTTCCTTTTGCAAATCAGGTGGGAGAGCCTTTTGCCAGTCTTTCTGATTTGTTGGACAACTACTATAAGGATAAGGCTGAGCGCGACCGCGTCAAACAGCAAGCCAGTGAACTCATTCGTCGTGTTGAAAATGAACTTCAAAAAAATCGTCATAAGCTTAAAAAACAGGAAAAAGAATTACTGGCGACAGACAATGCTGAAGAATTTCGTCAAAAAGGGGAATTGCTGACAACCTTCCTTCACCAAGTGCCTAACGACCAAGACCAGGTTATCCTAGAAAACTACTACACCAACCAACCTATCACGATTGCGCTTGATAAAGCTCTGACTCCCAACCAGAATGCCCAACGCTATTTTAAACGGTATCAGAAACTCAAAGAAGCTGTCAAATACTTGACTGATCTGATTGAAGAAACCAAGGCAACCATTCTCTATCTGGAAAGTGTGGAAACTGTTCTCAATCAAGCTGGGCTGGAAGAAATCGCTGAAATCCGTGAAGAATTGATTCAAACAGGTTTTATCCGCAGAAGACAGCGAGAAAAAATTCAGAAGCGCAAAAAGCCAGAACAATATCTAGCAAGCGATGGCAAAACTATCATCTATGTAGGACGCAATAACCTGCAAAATGAGGAATTGACCTTTAAAATGGCCCGCAAGGAAGAACTTTGGTTCCATGCTAAGGACATTCCTGGAAGCCACGTTGTCATCTCAGGAAATCTTGACCCATCCGATGAAGTCAAGACAGACGCGGCAGAACTAGCCGCCTACTTCTCTCAAGGTCGCCTGTCAAATCTGGTTCAGGTAGATATGATTGAAGTCAAGAAACTCAATAAACCAACTGGTGGAAAACCTGGCTTTGTCACCTACACAGGACAAAAGACCCTCCGTGTCACACCAGACCCAGAAAAAATTGCATCCATGAAAAAATCCTGATTTTACTTAAAATCAGGATTTTCTTTTACATTTTACTCTGTAATCAAGGTTTCTAATCCAACCTTCATCATATCGGTGAAGGTATTTTGGCGTTCTTCTGCAGTCGTGTCTTCATCTGGATTGACCAAACTATCAGAAATAGTCATGATGGCAAGCGCGTCAACATGGTGTTGGGCCGCCAGATAGTAAAGGGCTGCTGCTTCCATTTCCACAGCCTTGACTCCCCATTTACCAAGTTCGATGTTCTTTTCAAAGTAGTTTGAATAAAAGACATCAGAAGACAAAACGTTCCCAACGTGGGTGGTCATACCAAGTTCTTTGGCGATATGGTAGGCCTTGTCCAGCAAATCAAAGCTAGCGATTTGTGGGAAATCGTACTGTGGCCAGTCATTGCGGATGATGTTTGAATTGGTTGCAGCTGCTTGCGCCAAAACTAATTCACGGACGTGAACGTCTTCATTCAAAGAACCTGCTGTTCCCACACGGATCAATTTTTTCACACCGTAGTCCACAATCAACTCACGCGCATAAATCGAAATCGATGGCATCCCCATCCCAGTTCCCATGACAGATACACGGTGGCCCTTGTAAGTACCAGTGTAACCAAACATGTTACGCACTTCGTTAAAACAAACAGCATCTTCAAGGAAATTCTCCGCAATAAACTTCGCACGAAGAGGATCCCCAGGAAGAAGAATTTTATCAGCAATTTCACCCTGCTGAGCAGCAATATGGATAGACATAATTTATGATACAAAGAGCGACAAGAAAACGACTGAAAATTAGGAATCTGACGAGAAATCCTGATTTCTCAGTCAGATTATCTATTTTCCGAGTTTTCCGCTCGTGTTCAAATTAGAACACCTCACTCTACCTTTCTTTTTTTATATTCAGGATAGCGACAGAGAATAAAGTAAAAATAAGAAACTGATGACGCATCGCAGATGCTAAACAGTTTATCTTTTTTACACAGTTCTCCGCCCGTATTCAGTTCAGCAAATACGGTTTACCCATCCTTTCTTTCTTAATTTTGATGATATTGAGAAGCTTAGAGCGGCTTTTATTCAAATCCGAACTCCCTTCTCTTCTGAGTTTTTAGAAAAGTTTTCCGCTCGTGTTCAAATTAGAACACACGCTCTACCTTTCTTTTTTTTATTTTTATAGCTAGGAAAAATCGGATTCAATCAAGATTCCAATAAGACTACTTCATTTTTATTTAAAACAGTTATAAATAAATTGAGAGTTTTTTTAATCTTTTAAATCAAATCATTGACTAGAAGAAATGGGTATTTCCTACCTAATTACTTTATTCTTTGATTTCTGACACAGTATGCTAGGCCAAGGAAAGCGGTCTAACATTTTTGCAAATTCATAGGCTAAAACAGCTGTTACTAAGAGATACGGAAGAGAATCTAAACCGACCCCAGTGAAGCCTATTACTAATCCAGTTGCAGAAATGGGCGCCCTCAAGGTCACAGATAAAAAGCAAACAGATCCCAAAAGTAAAACGGTTGGCTGACTGTCCAAACCTAGAATCATGCCCAAGAGAGCAGCACCAGCCATCCCCAAGGCAAAAGATGGCGTAAGGTTACCACCATAGGCCCCTGCCCACAGAATAATAAGAACGACCACTGCTTTTAGGATAAACAAGAGGAGTACTGTTTTGCCACTACTACCATTCAATACTTCCTGAGCCATCATCCGTCCATTTCCAAGTAGATGTGGAAAATAACTTGCCAATCCAACAAGAAAAAGAAAAGCTGTAGGCAATGCGAGAAGTACTCGTTTATCTTTTATTCTGTTTGAAGACGCTGCCTTACTTAAGCGACCAAAAAGCCAAGCTAGTGGGGTTAAGAAAAGAAGTAATAAGGGAATAATCCATATTTCCTTTAATGACCACGTGATGGCTGAAATCTGGTAGAGAGCCTGATCTGAAATAACCAAGCCTGCTATATAGGTTGAGATATAGGTAGTCAAACCGACTAAGACAAATCGTTTAATAGATAGAGCAATTCCTAGGGTTTCAAAAACAAAGAAGACGCTCGTTAATGGAACCTGATAGACAGCTGCTAAACCAGCACCAGCACCACAAGCAAGGAGAAAAATACGATCCTTTATAGACAGTATACATATATTTCCAATTGGTCCTGCAAATAGAGTCCCAATCTCTCGTGGCGCAGCTTCTTTACCAATAGGTGCTCCCCCTCCAACTGCAATGATCTGCCAAATTGAATGAAATAGCTGTCTTAAAAAATGAAGCTTGTATTGTGCAGTCTCATCCTTCATCTGAGCTTTTATGGAATAAATCTTCGACCCTTTTTGCAAGAAATACCAGACCAAGGCTGAGCCAAGACCCACGATTATTAAACTTAATCCTATCCGTGACGAGGAAACTCCATCTGTCAAAAATCCAGTATGATGCTCTGACTGACCAAAAGCTAGACTCTCTACCATCTCTAAAAGATAATGGAGAAATATACCAGATAAACCAGTAACTATTCCTTGTAGAATTACTGCTAGGAATAATCTAAAATTATAAGGAATCTTTCGAAAAAATCTCCTCGATTCTTTTAACATGATTACAATTCAGCAAGAATTGCTTTCAGCAAGCCCTTGAAATCACCTTTGACACGTTCGGTTACTTCTACAACTTCTTCGTGGTTGAGTTCTTCTTGGAAGCCAGCAGCAAAGTTAGTGATACATGAAATACCTAGAACTTTCAAGCCTGAGTGAGCTGCCACAATAACTTCAGGAACCGTAGACATACCAACGGCATCTGCTCCCAGTGTCTTATAGGCACGAATTTCTGCTGGTGTTTCATAAGTCGGACCAGTTACACCAATATAGACACCTTCATCAAGCTTGATACCAAGTTTTTTAGCCACTTCATGGGCAGTAGCACGGTATTCTGGTGTGTAGGCCTTAGACATATCTGGGAAACGTGGGCCAAAGTCATCCAAGTTTTCACCCATCAATGGGTTTTGACCTGTCATGTTGATATGGTCTGAGATAGCCATCAAAGTACCAGGCCCATATCCAATACCACCAGCAGCATTGGTTACAATGACACCTTCACATCCGAGAACTTTCATCACACGTACTGGAAAAGTCACAACTTCAAGAGGGTTTCCTTCGTAAAAATGAAAACGACCTTGAAGAGCTAAGACCTTGCGACCTGCAAGTTCTCCATATACCAATTTACCAGCGTGACCGACTACTGTCGAACGGCCCCAGTTTGGAATCTCAGCATAGTCTACTACAACTGGATTTTCGATTTCTTCTGCCAGTTCTCCAAGTCCTGATCCAAGGATTAAACCGAACTCAGGCGCTTGGATTCCTTTATCTTTCAGAAAAGCAGCTGTTTCTTGGATCTTATCTAAAAATGTCATTGTGTGTCTCCTTTATTATTTTTTAGCATTTGACCGATTTTTTCAAAAGTTTTAGCATTGCGAATGGTGATTTGGCGGTAGAAAGGCATCTTGAGCAAGTACTTATGATAGGCAGTCTTAGAGTAGGATTCTTCAGAGAATTTTCCCCAGAAAATCCCAAGTTTTCCAAAATGAAGAACTTCATCTTCCAGTTTCAAACTGCCTACTTTCTCGATGACTTGGTCCACATCCAAACCCTCCGTGTAAAAGAGGACATCTTTTCGTGCCAAATCTTCGTTCCACCAAGCTGGCAGATTCTCCACTTCTGCTTCATAGTCTTCTTGACTCAGCAAAGAAAAACTCTGAATAAATGGATAATGGACTGCAAAGAAAGCCTCTAACTTTTCAACCAATTGGTCTTTGAGAACTCTCGAAGTAAAGAAAATATTGCCACTGTTGATGTAGGTTTCAACCTTTTCCAGTCCCAACTCTGTCAGTTCTTGACGAAGTTGCGCCATGACAACCTTATTTTTCCCTCCGACATTAATGCCCCGAACAAGTAAAGCATATCGCGTCATCTTATACCAATTTATCTAAGAAACTTTCCCCAATCATGGCAGTTTCAACACCAAAGTTATCGGCAACAGTCGCTGAGATATCTGCAAAATGTCCAACTGGAATGACACCATTTCCTTTAAAGGAAGGACTGTAAGCCAAAAGTGGAATATATTCACGAGTGTGGTCTGTTCCTGCATAGGTTGGGTCATTTCCATGGTCCGCAGTTATCAAGAGAAGGTCATTCTCTCTCATAGCTGCGATAATTTCAGGCAAGCGTTCATCAAACTCATGCAAGCAATCACGGTAACCATGAGCATTGCGGCGGTGACCGTAAAGAGCATCAAAGTCTACCAAGTTTGTGAAGGAGAATCCTTTTTCAAACTCAGCAAGTCCCATGGTCTTCAATAATGTATCAATTCCGTGGCTGTTTGATTTGTTGTGACCCATGTCATGGTTGATACCAGCGCCGTTAAAGATATCATTGATTTTACCAACAGCATAAGTATCGATACCAGCTTCATTTAATTTATCCAAAACAGTTGGTGCAAATGGTGAAACTGCCAAGTCACGACGATTTGCAGTACGGGTGAAGTTACCTGGCTCACCAACATAAGGACGAGCAATGATACGACCTAGAAGGGCTGGGCGCTCAAGGGTAATCGAACGAGCGTATTCACAGATACGGTAGAGTTCATCCAGAGGAATGATGTCTTCGTGGGCAGCAATTTGCAAAACAGGATCAGCTGAAGTATAGATAATCAACTCTCCAGTTTCCATTTGACGTGGTCCAAAATCATCGATAACTGCTGTTCCTGAGTAAGGTTTGTTGGCTTCACGAATGACCTTGCGTCCTGAGAATTCTTCAATTTTTGTCAAGATTTCTTCTGGGAATCCGTTCCAGAAAGTATCGAAAGGCTCAGTGATATTTAGTCCCATGATTTCCCAGTGTCCAGTCATAGTATCCTTACCAAGAGATACTTCTTCTAATTTTGTTGCATATCCAGTTGGATTGCTTTCTGCCGGTACAGTCTTAAGAGGAGTTTCACGAGGAATATTTCCTAGGCCGATTTTAGCCATGTTTGGCACATTCAAACCAACTGTTTTAGAAATGTGTCCCAATGTGTCAGAAGCCCCATCTGGAACCCCTGCATTGACAAAGTTATTAGCATCTGGTGCAGCACCAATTCCCACAGAATCTAGTACCACCAAGTGAATACGATTAAATTTTGACATAGTGTATCTCCTTATTATTTTGATTATTTTGATTTTGTTGAAGTTAAAATCTGAACTCCATCTTGTCCAGCAACGATGACCTTATCTACCATTTGGTTAAATAAGCCGTGTTCTACAACACCAACGACATGGTCCAATTCTTGCCCAAAGGCAATTGGATTTTCAATGACATCTAAGGCAAGGTCAATGATAAAATTCTGCATATCTGTCACAAAACGTTGACCGTCTTTTTCACGGAAACTTGGTTTGTAGCCAGCTCGCTCAAAACGACGAAAAACCTGTTCTGCGCCATACTGAACCACTTCTACTGGCAATTTAAAAGCACCTAGTTTGTCTACCATCTTGCTTTCATCCACCACCCAAATGTATTCTTTTGAGGGCGTTGCGACAACCTTCTCCATGAGAAGGGCACCACCACCACCTTTGATTCCGTTAAACTGGCTATCCACTTCATCCGCTCCATCAACCGTCACATCGACAACATCTACTTGGTCAATAGACTTGAGTGGGATATTAAGCCCTTCAGCCTGTTTACTGGTCACACTGGAAGTCGTTACAGCTGTAATCTGCAACTCTTCTTCCTTGATACGACGACCAATTTCTTCGACAAAATAATAGGCAGTAGAACCTGTTCCCAGTCCGACAACCATGCCATCCTTGACAAACTCAGCAGCCTTGATACCTGCCATTTTCTTCAGATTTTCCACTCAAACACCTCCATTAAAGAGCTACTTTTATTATAACATCTATCCGTTTTTATTTCATGGATACACTGGAAAAACCCGAACATTTTTATTTCGGGTTTTGATGTCCTATTTAACCATATCAGGATCGTAATCATAGAATCCTGTATCAAGGAATCGGTTTTTAGGGTGAAGTTTACGCACTTCTTCATCCAACAAGAAGGCTTGGTCATGGCTAAAGTTGCCCTCTTGAATCAAGCTACGTGCCTGGATAAAGAGTTTTGCAATCTCAACAAAGTTCTGACCAGGAGTGTAGAGACCTTCTAGTTTCCAGTGAGTGAAACCATGCTCCACCAATTCTGTCAATTTGGTCATCAAATCAAGGTCATTGTTGGCAAAGATGTGGGTTCCATGATTGTCTTCAAAAATGGAATAGTGGCTCTCTGGGTCACTTGGCTCAGCCAAGAAGAGGTCACGCTTGCGAGTCTTTTCGTCATCGATATGCGTAAAGTTATAGTAGTTTTGCAAGAGTGGACGTTTAGAATGGTGAATAACACTAGCTCCGTAAACCAAAACTTCAGCAGGAATTTCCAAAATCTCGGGCATTTTGAAAAGTTCAGCTGATGGAATTTCACGCGCCAAAACAGCCTCAGATGCGCCAGCTTTTTGTCCCCAGAAGTTTATCTGACGACTGCTAGTTACCATAGTCGAAGCATCGTAGATAGTCTTAAAGGAATAACCATCGCGGTTGACTACATAAAAGACACCTGCATCCCCAATCGTAATGTAGTCTGTCTTGATTTCTTTCAAGAAATCTAAGAAAGGCTTGATACGATCCATCATATCTTGGTGCATGAGGGCATTGACTGCAACAATCAATTCCTTACCAGCTTCATGAACCAACTTAGCGATTTCACGCAATTGGTCATAACTAAAGGTTGTTGGCAGACGAAGGCCAAAATCTTTCTCACCAACATAGATACGGTCTACGCCAACTTCGAGCAGTTGTTTAACTTGTTCAATACTTTCAGCAGTTGCTGTAATGATAATCTTTTCCATAAGAAAAATTATACCATATTTCTGGAAAATCAGCTATTCTTTAAAAATGAAAAGGTACTTTATTCTTTTTGTAACCTTTCTGTAATAATTCTCTGCTGAAAAAATGATAAAATAGGTATGTACTGTTAAGGAGAGAATAATGCCCGTAAGAAAATTACAATCCTATGAGGTAGACTATCAAGAAGAATTAAGCCAGCAGGTTCCTCGCTATCAAGATTATACACCTGTAGCGCAATCTGATGCCAATCTCAAGGAAATCCTATTTTTTGTTAATATCGCTGTTTTTTGTATCTGTATTGCTATCTTTAGTTTTATCTTTTTAGCATTAAAATTATCAACTGCTCTTGCCTTTGCAGCAGCAATCGGAGCCAGCTTACTTGTCTTAAAAATTCAACGATCTATTATCAAACGAAAACGTAGAAGATAAATCCAAAATATCGCCCCAACTGGAGCGATATTTTTATTTTTTCTTTTTAGATGGTGTGTGGATGGCTATCTTCACTTCAAAGATTGTTCCCTTTGGTTTATTATCTTTAACAGTAATGGTTCCTTTTAGCGCATCTACAATTTGCTTGGCTAGGGATAAGCCTAAACCAAAACCACCTTTTTGACGGGTTCTAGCCTTGTCTACTCGATAAAAACGGTCAAAAATTTTCTTCTTATCTTCTGCGGAAATACCGACTCCATTATCAGAAACAAGTAAATACAGATTGCGATCTGTCGCCGAAATCACAAAATCAATTTCACCATCCTCTTCAGTATATTTGATGGCATTATCAAATAGGATGGTCATCAGTTGTTTCAAAAGAAGTTGATCTGTAACAATTGTTCGATGGATACGATTTTCAAAACGGAAGACACGGTCGTTTTCCGAGGCAATCATCTCATAGTTCGTGAAAGTCGTATTAAAAAAGCTAGTTGGAACTTCTGCAAGTTCTGGCTTAATCCCATCATCTCTCCGAGCTAAATTCAACAAGTTTGTCGTCAAAAACCTCATGTTTCGAACTTCTTCCAAACTCGAGGCAATGCTTTCGCTCACATCCATAATGGTAGCTTCTGGCTTACGGAAAAGGGTTTCTAAGCGATTTTGCAAAACAGCAAGTGGAGTTCGTAACTCATGACTGGCATTTTCCACAAAGGACTGCTGCTTCTGCATGCTCTCAAGCAGAGGACGAACACTGACTCTAGCTAGATAGAGACTGGCAAGTAAAGACAAAATCCAGAAACTAGCCATCACGACCACAATCAATTTCTCGTGCTTTTGACTGGCCTGCTCCAACTGACTGGTATTAATCAAGACAGCTGCATACTTGATATTGGTTGAAACCGAACTGATATTCGTTTCCATCAAAATCATGCGATAGATTTCTTCCTGTCCATAGCTATTAAAAACCTGAATCTGATAGATATGACCTAGTTCTTTTTTCTCTAGTTTAATCTTATCCAAGCCCAAAAATCGGTTTCCAGAAAGGAGCTGGGTAAAATTCTTATCAAAAAGAATGACTTCTGTGTTAGAACTAACATTTGGTTTTATCTCCGTCTTGCTAGTATCTGTAGCGGCATTCTCTAAATCTTTAATCTCTTCTGTTGCCCTATTTACAGCAAGCTGAATAACTGCTTGAGGATTATTACTCAAACCATGTAGCGTATCGTCCACCGAAGTATAGAGACTCGAGTGCATGACCTGTAAAATAATCAAGGTCATGGTAGAGAAAATCAGAGTGAAGACACTAAAGTTGCGGATAAAATAACTAAAGTCATCCGCATACCATGTTTTTTTTAGTTTACTGAACATCTTTTAAAATATACCCAACACTGCGCAAGGTTTGCAAATTCTCTGCAAAAGTGGTTCCTTTTAATTTCTTACGGACTTTTGAAACATAAACTTCGACAACCGAAATCGTTGTGTCACTATCAAATCCCCATAAACGATCAAAAATCTGAGTCTTCGGCAAAATAACATTTTGATTTTGAAGGAAATAAACCAGTAAATCGAACTCTTTCCCCAGTAATTCGACAGGAGTATCTTCAACCTTAACGGTATTGGTTGACAAATTAACCACAATATTTCCATAAGTCAAGGTGTTTTCATTAAACTTGCCTGAACGTTTGAGCAGGGCTTGAATTCTCATTTTGAGTTCTTCTAGGTAGAAAGGTTTGGTCAGATAATCATCTGCTCCCAGTTCAAATCCATGTCCCTTGTCATCCAAACTTTCCTTGGCAGTCATGATCAGAACTGGAGTCGTAATCCCCTTTTCACGCAATTCTTTCAATACTTGGAAGCCATTTTTTTCAGGCAACATCAAATCGAGCAAAATCAAGTCATAGACGCCACTCTCAGCTTCGTAGAGACCTTCTTCCCCATCAAATACCTGCATGACATCCGCAAAATCGTCTAAAAAGTCAAATACTGAATTTGACAGGCCTAGGTCATCCTCAACCAATAAGATTTTTATCATGAGAAACTCCTCCTTATTAAAACCATTATACCAAATTTGCCTTAAAAAAAACTCAACTCTCTGCATTTTACATGAGATAGCTGAGTTTTCTTTTTATTTTAGGCTTATTTATGCATTTCCGTATTGAAGAACGACTGCTTCCACTGCAACTTTTTCACGGTTAATCAGATCAACACGCGCTGCAATTTCCTTGATTCCCATACCGATGTTACGGCTAAGAGCAAGGTCAGAAAGTTGTGGCTCAAAGAATTCCTTATACTCTGCCAAGCGTTGCTGAGTCTTAAATACGTGAGCAGGAAGGATAACAAAGCTATCAAAGCTCATATCTCCACCAAGAGCTGCCTTAATCCAAGCCCAATTTTCACGAGCCCAAGACCATGCTGTTTCCTGAGTTGCTTGATGGCTTAAGAACTGGAAGTACCAAGCAGACAAGTCTTGTGGTTTGACCACAAATTTGTCCTTCCAAGAAGTAATCAAGGTTTGGATATTGTCCGCATCTGTACTGTAAGCAAGAGCAGCTGCCAACTGACGTTTAAAGACAGCATCTGTTGCGTGAGTATAGGTATCAAGATAAAGTGCTAACAAGTCTTTAGTCTCATGATGTTTCATCTCATTAATCAGAACTTGTGAGCGAATAGCTGCTGGAAGTCCTGCAAGATTCTCCTTGTGAGCCGCAAAAATTTGGCTAGCGACTTGACTAGCTTCTGCATCATTTGAGCGAATCATCATAGAAACAGCCAACTGACGAACCAATTCATCCTCATCTGATTCTCCGTCTTTAGCTTCAAAACCAAGACGATCATAGTTGTGACGAGCCAATTTAGCAACCAATTCTTTGAAGGCTCTTTCAGCTTCTGTTCCTTCATCGATAAAGCGCTCAAGAGCAGAAATTACTTGAGAAACAGCTGAAACGACAAGGTAAGATTCTTCCTTAGCTAGTTTATCAAGAACTGGGAGCAAGTCAGCATAAGAAATGTGCCCTGCTTCAGCAAGTAAGAGACGTTCTTGGACGATTTGCAGTTTACTTGTATTATCAAGCTCAACTAGGTCAGTAAGAACAGCATCTAACAAGTCTCCTTGATAGTCTGTAATGTAGTGGGCTGTATTTTCTGTGTTGAGACGAAGTGCTGTTTTGTTTTCTGCAAGAAGAGCTGCGTAGCCAGGGATTTCGATGCTTTCAGTTTCGAGTGTATCAGGCAAGCCTTTCCAGTTGCTGTTTAGTGGCACAACCCAGAGACGGTTCTTGTCTTCGTGCTCACCGATAAAGAATTGTTTTTGTGAAATCTTCAAGACATCATTTTCAACTTTGACAGTGAGAACTGGGTAACCAGGTTGTTCCAACCAAGAATCCATGAAGGCTGCGACATCACGTCCTGATGCTTGACCAAGAGCATCCCAAAGGTCACGACCAATTGTATTGCTGTATTGATGTTTTTCAAAGTAGGCATGCAAACCTTTGGCAAAATCGGCATCACCTAGCCAACGGCGAAGCATATGCATGAGACGGCTTCCTTTAGCATAGACGATAGCTCCGTCAAAGAGCGTATTGATTTCATCTGGATGTTTAACTTCGACGTGAACAGATTGAACACCATCAGTCGCATCGCGTTTAAGCGCAGACGGAACACCACCTGTTTGGAAATCTTCAAAGATATTCCAGCTTGGTTCAATAGCATCCACACAGACGTACTCCATCATGTTAGCAAAGCTTTCATTGAGCCAAAGGTCATCCCACCATTTCATAGTAACGAGGTTCCCAAACCATTGGTGAGCCAATTCATGGGCCACAACTAGGGCAACTTGTTGACGGCTAGCAAATGTTGAGTTTTCATCCACAACCAAGTAAACTTCACGGTAGGTCACAAGCCCCCAGTTTTCCATAGCACCAGCTGAGAAGTCAGGAAGGGCGATGTGGAGAGATTGAGGGATTGGGTATTTAACTCCATAGTAATCTTCGTAAAACTCGATAGAGCGAACAGCGATATCCAGTGAGAAATCAAGGTTTGATAGTGGATGAGCTTTGGTTGAATAAACACCTACGAGGGTACCGTTTTTAGTTTTAGCCGTCACACCTTGCAAATCACCAGCAACAAAGGCCAACAAGTAAGAAGACATGCGAGGTGTTGTCTCAAACTTCCAGATACCTGTTTCCTTACGGTTTTCAACATCAATCTCAGGCATGTTTGATAAGGCCAATTCACCTTCTGCTTGGTCAAAACGTAGAGAGAGGTCAAAAGTTGCTTTGGCTTCTGGCTCATCCACACATGGGAAGGCTTCGCGCGCAAAATGGCTCTCGAATTGAGTTGACAAGACCTCCTTCTTAACTCCATCAACTGTGTAATAAGAAGGGTAAATCCCTGTCATGTTGTCTGTAATTTTTCCTGAGAAAGCGATAACCACTTCAACTTGACCAGCCTCAGCTAATTCAATATGAAGAGCTTCGTTGTCATGATCAACTGTGAATGAGCGAGCTTCCCCTGCAACTTCTACAGAAGCGATTTCCAAATCTTTTTGGTGAAGGGAAATACGGTCACTCTGTGCTTGACCAGTAATAGTCACCTTTCCTGAAAAAGTCTTGGTCTCACGACTCAAGTCTAAAAATAAATCATAATGTTCAGGAACAAATTGCTTAATAAAATGTTCAACTGCTTGCATAGTTTTCTCCTATCTAAGTTTAAGAGCTAGAGCTCTTCTTCAAACAAACTTATTATATCATGTTTTGCTTAAGAAAAAAGGATTGGACGGTCATTTCCAAAACTTTCTTCATTCTAGCAGTCTACAGTGGGTAGACCTTGCGAAATTCTTCTAAAACAACCTTGCTTTCAGGTGTAAAAGTCAGTCCTGCTTCTCTCAACCACTCGGCGAAACAATCCTCATGAACCTGCCGCCAATAGGCTAGGGATTTGTCACCTTCCCCTTCCTTAAAGGCATGTTGAGCAGAAACTTGATTGAAGGGTTGGACAGAAACCTTTGTAATTTCGACAATACAGACAGCCTGATTTTGACTATCTAAAATAACATCAAAAGTTCCTTCTTGAGGAAGAGACTCGGCTTCTAGTGCATAGAGATCGTAGGCTGATGCTGTTGCAGTTTTTTCGCCTCTTAAAACCAAATCTGCCAAGAGATCGGCATCTACTCCAAAAGCCCAAGCATCGATTTCATCTCCTATAGAGGGGGTAGTTTTCTTGTATGCATTCCACATTTCTTGCGGTGTCATGGGTGCTCCTTTGTAATTTCTTACTTTCTTCTTTTATATGTTTGAGATGATCTGGATGGTCAATTTCTAAATCAAAAATCTCTAGAATAGAACTGTAGTGAATAATGCACTTGATACCCAACTGATTCATTTTTTGTATGAAAGAATCATTCAGATAGCCTGCTACAGCAAAGTCAATCTTTTTCATCCTTGCTTTATCCTGCATATCTCTTAGCATAGCTAACATTATTGGACTTTCCATATCATGCCATTGACTGTTTCTCACAGTCGCAAAAACAAAAGAAGTCAAATCATTCATTCCAACTATAATCTTTGAAATACCCGTTTCCAGTATCCTTTCCAAGTCAAAATAAGCTGAAGGTAATTCAATCATTGTGCCGACTTTCCCAGTAAAACCATGCTGACGTAATACTGTAATAGCTTGTTTTAATTGGTCGGCATCATTGACAAAAGGAAAAATAAGAGACAGATTGGGATTTGTTTGATAAACTTCTGTAACGACATGTGCTTCAGCCTGAAATTCATCAGGACACGCCAGCAAGCGCCTAGTTCCTCTATAACCAAACAAGGGATGATTTTCATCAAAATGCTCTTTAGTCCCCTCTAAACAATTAGCTTCTGTATTTGTTAACTCTGAAAAACGATACCAAACTTCTTCATCTGAGTACAGGGAGCAGATAGTCTCTAGATAATCTTTTACAAATTGCTGACAACTTGGTAATAGTATATTTTGATTGAGCTCTCTCAACAAGTATTCCCCACGAATCATGCCAACATGATGAAATAGTTGTGGGTAAACTTTCTCATCAAGTTTTTCACCACTAAGAGCTAGTTGGTTTCTCATCATTCACCTTCCAATTCATGTAAGAGGTTTTGTCCAGTTCTGGAAATCCTAATAATTCTGCTTTGACTTTCAAGACTTCTTGCGATGCATTCTCTTCTGTGATTTTTGATTTCCATCAGGTCCTCCTACTTCAAAGACCAGCCACCATCCATTGTCAGAATTTGCCCCTGCATGGCAGATGCCTTTCCACTGGCCAAAAAGAGACTGACTTCTGCCACTTCCTCTGGTTCAATCCAACGCTTGATTGGTGTTTCACTAGCAACCCAGTCAGCCAAGCCTCCTGGCTCAAAATCTGCAGCAGTCATAGCTGTCTTGACTGCTCCTGGAGCGATACCAAAGACCTGAATCCCAGCTTCAGCATAGTCTAGAGCCAACTGCTTAGTAAAGCCTGCCAAGGCGTGCTTCGAAGAAGTATAGGCATGTCCACCGCCACCTGCTAGGCTCGAAGCGATGGAGCACATATTGATAATGGTCCCTTTTTTATTCTCCAGCATTTGTGTCAAGTAATAGCGAGTCAACTCAACAGGAGTCATATAGTTGATTTCAAAAATCTCTTGAATTTCCTGCGCTGTCTGTTCCAAAAGTGGTTTATAATCATCCAAAACTCCAGCAGTATTGCACA
The DNA here is from genome assembly GCF_946190325.1 of Streptococcus mitis. Lineage (GTDB taxonomy): Bacteria > Bacillota > Bacilli > Lactobacillales > Streptococcaceae > Streptococcus > Streptococcus mitis_CF. Next base: position 419,835 of record NZ_CAMHZR010000001.1, read on the forward strand.
AAACATCCACCTGAGGACACCAATCAAAAATAGTCTCCAAGTCCAAGGTCAAATCTCTCTGTAAAAAATGGAAATCACCTTGTAGGAATGGATTTTCACCTTGGTCCACTCCATAAACTTGATAGCCCTTTTCTAAAAAGAGTCGAGCTTGAGCCAGACCAATCCCTGAACTCACTCCTGTAATGAGTACACGTTTAGCCATACACTTCTACCCAATCTGTCGCCAAAACATCACAAGGTGTCGGACTCCACATGGAAAAACCTTCTCCTTCTCCAGACACGTTGATTAGGAAATAAGGTGTCACTTCCAGTGCAACCCCGTTTTGTTCAATAGTATCAAAAAGCTGGACATAGTTTTCCGTACCTCCCCAACCAGTTCGTACATATTTTTTCTTAGCCTTTAACCCAGGTAGAATTTCTTCAAATGTCATGTTTTTCTCCTTTAATATCAATAATTCTTCCCTTCATTATAACAAAAAAACCGCTTTAAAACGGCTTTTTGACTATACTTCACTCCATTTTATCTTCTTAAATCTACGGAAAAATAAAAAAACGACAACCACTTTTTCAGCAGTTATCGTTGCTTATCTTTTAATCTTTTCCACCAAGTCGACTATTGATATTCATCATGATACTAGCTATTTTTTCACCCCAGTACGGATCTGATGCATAGCGTACATTCATTCCCGTCGCTTTATTTCCAAGGTGATCTCTTCCACGGTCAATATAGTTCTCACGAATCCACTTGGCCGCACCAAGAATTCCTTTGTCTACATCATCAAATTTCTTAGCGGAATCATAGGGACTGGTATCGTAAGCAGCTATACCGAAGAAGTTATTTTTATCATTAGCAATTTGGCTACGTCCCCAAGCACTTTCTAGCGCACTGTGAGCCATTAAATAGAGAGCATTGACACCGTAACGTTTTTCAGCTTCCTTAAAAATTGCTCCTTTACCGGCAAGACGACTGTTTCGGATATTCATCATCGAATAAACTCTATTTAATTCATCCGCACTATAGTTGGTTGGTTCAGTTAAATTTTTGAAAAGGAAACGATTTTTGATAGTAAACCCATCGAAATGTTCTCCATCCTTTGAATAATACTTCTTACCAATTTTCATAGCTGAAGTATGTGAAGCTACCCGAATACTAGTGTATGGAGAAAGTTCATGGTATAGGAATCTTCCGTCAGTAGTATAGTGAGGAATAAACTCACTTCCTTCCTCAACTAAAGCCAAATCACTTTGATTCATATAACCGGACAAGCCTGATATTGAAACAGCTAGACGACTACCCTTGCTTTTAGAGCCATCATAGGTCACAATACTTCCCTGATTGACATAGCTCAAAATATCTCCTGATTCGCTATAAATATAGGCTGTGATTGGTTTAACCTTAAAATATTTTGGACTTTGAATCCACTTTCCATTACTCTGGAAGAAGTACTCTTTATTTTTGATGTTAAAACCACCAGTAACATAGCTTCCATCTTCTTTTAGGTAGTACCATGCATTGTAGTTAGAATCAAAAATCCATTCATTCTTGGCCATATAACCACCAGATTTGAGGTAATAATCACCAATCCATTCATGTGAAGCATACGTACCGCCTGATTTTAGGTAAAACCAGCTATTATAAGATGTATCAAAAATCCATTCTTTTTCAGCCATTGCTCCACTATTTTTTAGATAGTAAGCATTTTTCCACTGATTACTGGCCATCACACCATCATTATTAAAATAATACCATGCGCCCTTAATCTTTTCCCATTTATTACGAAGGATTTTTCCTGAATCTGTAGCATAATACCATTTATCAGTAATCTTCACCCAAGCATTCTGAGCCATTGCTCCAGTATTATTAAGCAGATAATCGTTCACTAGAGTATTGCTAGCCATAACTCCATCTTGCTTGAAGTAATACCAAACATTGCCAATTTTTTCCCATCTATTACGAAGGATCTTTCCTGAATCTGTAGCATAATACCATTTATCAGCAATTTTTACCCAGGACTTTTCTACCATTGCTCCACTAGTACGAAAAGCATAGTCATTAACAATAGTATTGCTGGCCATGATTCCATGTTGATCAAATAAATACCAGACACCCGCAATTTTTTTCCAATTTTTTATTGGTTGATTATTCTCATAAAAAAGCCATTTCCCATGCTCTTTCTGCCAACCATTCTTATGAGCTTCTTCAACTTTTTCTTTATTTGAAATAGCCTCTTTTTTAGAATTATTTTCTTTTACAATAACTGGTTCTTTCTTTTTTTCCGTCTTTTCAGCTTCATTCTTTGTATTTTCAACAACTTTTTTCTCTTCTGAAGCTGGAGTCTGATTTTTATCTTTAGACTGATTTTTGTCCACAGATTGACTCTTATTCGTCGTTTGACTTTGCTCCGTTGTTTTACTATCTTCAGCAAAGACTGATGTTGTGGGCACAATTGCCAATGCAAGCACTGCCGTGCTTACAAGTAGTGTTCTCTTCATTTTACTCCCCTAAGTAGAAATTCATCTACATCATTCGTAATTAACTTTATTTTAACATAGTTAAAAGATGAAAATATTACAAAATGATGAAAATTATGTGTCTTATTGACGATAAGAATGGTCTAGCTTATCTAAGGCTGGCTTTTACTTCCTTGCGGAGATTTTCTAGACTACTAATACCGTATTTGTCCATAACCTTTGGTAGATTTTCAATGATGTCAGGACAGGCATATGGATTGGTAAAGTTAGCTGTTCCAACTCCGATAGCAGATGCTCCCGCCAGATACATTTCTAGGGCAGCTTCAGCCGAATCCACTCCCCCCATTCCAATGATAGGCAGTTCTGTTGTTTGGGCTACTTGGCGGATAAGTTTGAGGGCTACTGGAAAGACTGCTGGACCAGACATTCCACCTGTTCCATTTGCCAAGATTGGTTTACGAGTTTTGAGGTCAAAGCGCATTCCAACTAGAGTATTGATCATGGTCAAGCCACTTGCCCCCGCATCTTCTGCAGCTTTTGCGACAGTGACGATATCCGTCACACTAGGGGTTAATTTGACATAAACTGGTACATCAGAGGCTTCTACCGCTGCTTTCACCACATCATAAGCTAAATCTGGATCTTGACCAATCAAAAGTCCGTGATTACAGTGGTCAACGTTGGGGCAAGAAATATTGAGCTCGATTGCTTTCACATTAGCTGCCTTGGAAATCCCATGAGAAACAGCTGCATATTCTTGTTTTGAAAAACCAGCTACATTGGCGATAATAGGAAGATTTGGATATTCTCTTTCCAGCCAAGGTAGCTTTTCAGCCAAAACAACTTCCAAACCAGGATTTTGTAAGCCAATTGCATTGAGCATGCCAGCAGGTGTTTCTGCCACCCTTGGAGTTGGATTTCCAAAACGGGCTTCAAGTGTTGTCGCCTTGATCATAATAGAACCTAAAAGGTCTAAATCATAGTATTTGGCATACTCTTGACCAAAACCAAAACAGCCTGATGCTGGAATAATCGGATTTTTCAAATCCAAGCCTGGTAGAGAAACTTGTAAACGATTTGTAGTCATGATTTTCTCCTTATAATACAACTGTTCCTGTGCGGAAAACAGGCCCATCTTCACAGACGCGTTGGCTAACCGTCTCGCTTTCTGGCACTTTTAGGACGCAGGCATAGCAAGCCCCCATCCCACAAGCCATACGAGATTCCAGAGATAGATAAGCTCTTGGGTGGTCATAAAAGGTTTGATTGATATACTTCATCATTCCAGGCGCCCCACATGAGTAAACAGCATCAAATTGATTGTCTAAGTCATTGATAACAACGGAAACATTTCCCTTAATACCATAAGAACCATCATCTGTCGTTACAAAGACTTGACCATATTGAGCTAATTCCGTCTCTAAAATAACAGCATCCTTGTTAGCAAAACCAAAGACAGTCACTACTTTCACACCACGCGCATGCAATTCTTTGGCCACCTCAAGCAAGGGCGGAACACCAATCCCACCACCAACGAGGAGAACCTGGCTCTGCTCATCAAGGTCAGACAAGTCAAAACCATTTCCCTGAGGACCCATCACATCCAGAGTGTCTCCCTGACTTAAGGTTGAAAAAACGGCTGTCCCAGCCCCCTCAATCCGATAAATGAGATGACACTGCTTGTTTACCTTGTCGATAGACGAAATTGAAATCGGGCGGCGCAAGAGATGGGCATCATCAGGCACACGTAGATGAAGAAATTGGCCTGCTCGCATGGCTTCAACCATTTCTCCTTCTAGGACTATTTCAAAGATTGCTGGCGCGATTTCCTCCTGTGCAACCACCTTCATGGTTTCCAAACGAATTGCACCCAAACGTTTCTTACATGTGGGATTCATGACTTTTCCTCCTTAAATTTTAAGGGGACCAGATAAAGAAAAGACCTTGCTAGTGCAAGGCCTCAGTTAAAATTGTACAACACAAGAGAGCACACTCAAAAAGACTCCTCTAGAAAATTGTACTATTCTTTTATCTGACACCTTGTGAGTCTCTCGGGACTCCCCTTAAAGGTTAAATTTTTACTAGTATACTCTTTCAGCTTAAAAAAGTCAAGTAGAAAACGAACATTGAGTGTGTCTGTTTTTGGGAGAAAATGAAAAATCACCAAGAGAACGGAAATCAAGACCGAAACTTTCAACTTTTTCCTGCTTCAGTCTTGATTTATTGTTCTTTTGATGATACAATAGCTTTAAACTGATTGAACAAGGAACGGTTGTTTAATCGGTGGGCGTTTGAGTGTTAGTAGCACTCAGCGCCTTTTGTTCGTGTTTTTTCTATAAGTCCATTATACCACTTTGGGAGGAGAATGCAAGCATTTTCCTAAACTTTTTTTCTAAAATGCTTGACAAATCATGGTTTCATATGATTTTCAATCCCTTTCATCGGTAAGAGCTCCCCAATACTTCGGTTTTCGGTTTGAGCGATTGACCTGTGGTAGTGTATAATCTGATTTTTGAGTATGTTAAAAGTGACCAGGATAATCTTTTTCCTGGTCTTTTATTGTTTGGTAGGATTTCCTCCACTCTCCAAAAAAGAGGTCTCTCAATTCTCCTGTATGGTTTAAAAGAATGGTTTGGCTCATATTATCAGCGCCTTTCTCACTCCAATACATACCTCTATTTTTCATTCGATACGTCACTTTGCGATGCTGAGATTCCATGATACCAATACCCTTGCTACTGAGTCCAAAGCTCTCAGGATGATCAGTATATTTAAAGTTTTTCAGAAGTTGTCTTTTGAAGCGTTGAAAAGACTCTAATTTTTTGTCTGATTTAATCAAAGATTCAGCCGTATCAAGTACCGTTTCTAGTAAACCCTTATCTCGGCTCTTGACCGCTTTAAAGGCTTGTTTGGTCAGCTCTAAAGGAAAAGTACGTAAATTCTTTTTCAGGGATTGATTCACGTGAAAAGCATCCCAAAAGTGCAAATGCTCTTTAGGCTTAAAAGCACTAACTAACTCCTTAAAGTCCGTAGGAGAATAGCCTTTACCACCATCAGAATTAGTCACAATGACCGTTTCGGGAGTAATTTCAAAATGCCTAGTCAACAAATCCATTAGTCTATCTTTGGCTTTATGACAGCGTGTAGAGATAACTTCTATCTTGTCTTTTAAGATATTCCTCTTCCCCTTCTTGCTTCCAGTATGGACGACAAAATGACTTAACTCAATAGACTTCTTTTTCCTGTCAGGTATTGCCTGTTTGACCCAAACCCCATCACCTTCAATATAGACTTTCTTTGCTCTCACTTTGTCCTGGTTATCTTCAGACCAGTCTGAAGCTGACAAGGAGTCGTACTCCTCTTTTTCAGCTAGGAGTTCACCTGCCACGTCTAAAGCGTGCTGAACTGTATTCTTGGTGATATAGATTTCCTTTAACATTTCCATCACCGATACAACTTTACGATAGGGCATAAAATTAGCAAGCTTGGTCACCTGGTAAAGTAGCTCCTGAGAAAACCTCGACCTTGGTTCTAGTCCTAGCTTTTCATCAACAGGGATTCGGATGGTGTCATCTTTCTTCCATCTGCTACGTGAAAAGGTCATTTCTCCAAAAGAAAAAATAACTGTCCGCTCTTTTTGATTGATTCTTTTGTACCCCTGCGCTCGCATACTAGGGGCAATGAATTTTTCATAGTTTTCAATCATCTTCAAAAAAGCCCGTTGATTATTTTGGTTCAATTGCCTTGAAAATTCTCTTTCGTCTAACACGGTTATATCCATTTTTGTCACCTCAATCATCGCTACCGCCTATTATACCCCAAAAACAAGACAAGAAGAAAGACCACTCCAAACGGAAGGGTCTATATTCTTATAGTGATTTTAACATTGGTTTATATCATGATTTTAATAGTGATTAAAATCAATATCTAAAGTGATAAACCTTGGTCTTTTTGGTTCTTTGGAGCGGATGCAGTTGGTAAAACCTCTTGATACATTTTCTTTAGAGATAGCTCGTGTTGACCACCTAACAACAGATTTTCAAAAAATCTATCCAGGTATTCAGGATTTTTCTTCAGCAATTTTGCATTGTCCAAAACCAGGGCATCCCTGAAGTAACGTGCATGCTCTTTGAACGGGCTATTATCAATTTCAAAGCCTAGTGAACGTAGGTACTTAATCATGAAGACCGTAACAGTTCGGGTGTTGCCCTCTCCAAACGGATGGATTTGCCAAATTCCCGATACAAACTTTTTCAAGTGCTTGACCATTTCTTCAGGTGTCTTCCCTCGATAGTCAAATTGTGACTCCTGGTCAAAATCATAGGTTAAGCTAGCCGAGATAGTTTGATAATGGTCATAGATAACGCTATCTCCCTCTAAAATCGGCTCTTTTTTAGTGATGTTATAATGGCGATATTCTCCTAAAGGGATACCTTGACTTAGAACCCCAAAGAATAGCTCTTTATGGATTGATTTTAGAGTGGTTGGGGCAAACTTGAAGGCGTTGCTTGATAACAGCTCTACAATCCTTAAAGAGACAATATCAGCTTCTTTCGTGCTATCATCAGTCTCTTCATGGTATTTGGTAATTTGGTCATAAATTTGTTGATACTCAATCTTACCTTCAATCTGCTCTTTAGCCAATTCAACCATATAGCGTGATGGCTCAAGACCGTCCACTTGCTGAAGACCAAAGCCAGTCTGCCATAAGTCAAGTTTAGTCTGATAGGAAAGGTTGGGGTTATCAATTTCATAGGTTGGTTGCATAGGTCACCTGCGTAAATAATATTTATAGATATTTTTATCATGATTTTAATAATGATAAAAATATTGACGGTTATTCTTCAGAACTCTCAATATAACTCTCAATCCAATCATCAAGGAAAGTTGATGCTCCGCTATATCCTGCTTGCTCCGCAATCCTATCTAACTTTTCTCGATTTTGGGGCTTCAAGGTGAACTGATAAGGATGTTTGGTCTTCCCTGATGGACGACCTGCTCTTCGCCCTTGTGATTTTGCCTTAGGGACTGACGGTAGTGTCTCGCCTAACGCTTTACTAATTTTGTCCTTTTTGATTTCAAAAGCCATTGCATACCTCTTTTTAAATAGTGATTTATATCATGATTTTAATAGTGATAAAAATAGTGATAAAAATATTGATTAAAATCATGGTTTTTATATTGATTGATATCAGGAGTTATCCGAAACGGTCTGAATTTGGATCAGTGTTTCTTCCAAAGCTGAAAAGAAAGCCTTGTGTTCGTTTCGTGATGTTTGGTCAGCCATGATGTCAATAACAGTATTGTCTTTTGATGCACGATTAAACAATTCCTTTTGAGGAATTTGACCAACAACATTGTCATCATTTTCAAGGACAGATAACAACTCTTTCGATTTTGCCGTATTATGCTTTATCATGTTAGGCAAAAAGTAGAGTTTAGCAGTAATTAGAGACTCACGGCTTGGACGTACAATTTCTGTTTTTCTGTACTCGTCAAGACGGACTTCAAGATTTTGTTTCGCTTCAAAAGCAAAATCGCTTGGCGTAATAGGACTGAAAAGAGCATGACTAACAGCGATAGCATTTCTTGTAGCAATCCCGAAGTCAGGTCTGCAATCTAAAATCACATAGTCGTACTGTGCCAGGTTCTTTGCTTCCAGGTTCTCACCTAGCCAGTCATACAGAAACATATTCTGATTAGGATTGGTTTCAAGTCTTCTTTCAGCTTCATCTAGTCTCATAGAACCTGCAATTAAATCAATGTTAGGCGCAACCGATAAAATGTTCACGTCTCCTGAACCAGTAAAGACATTGGCAACCGTTCCTGAATCCTCGTAAACGTCATAAAAGTGTGTTAGGTTACTTTGATGGTCTAGGTCAATAAATAAAACTCTATGATCTTTACTAGCTAAATACTGACCAGTTAGAAGAGCTAAAGTGGTTTTACCGACTCCACCCTTGATGGCAACAAAACTAAGTAATTTCATTTGTTTTTTCTCCCTCCATTTTCTATACTTCTATTATAATATAAATCATGATAAAAATCAATATAAAAATCATGATTTTAATCAATATTTTTATCACTATTAAAATCATGATATAAATCACTATCTTTTTATCTGATATTTTTCACGGTAGCGCCTAAATGTTCGCTCGTTTATGCCTGTTAAGCCTGCCACGTCTTTATCAGACTTTCCTGAAAGGTAAAGCTCGAAGGCGTGTTTTAGTCTGCTATCGTCTTCAGTAAAGAGTGCCTTTCTGCCCTGGTATTTGCCCTGAGTTTTTGCAATAGCTATCCCTTGGGCTTGACGTTCCTTGATACGTTCCCTTTCAGCTTGTGCCTGGTACTTGTAAAGCTCTAAAATTAAGTTGTTTAGAAGCCGTCTCAAGTTATCATCTTCAATCCCTCGAAGGGTTGGAAGGTTTAACACTTCCAAGGTAGCCCCTTTAGTTTGTATCTGATTCATAATTTCAGTTAGCTCCTGGTTATTTCTTCCAAGTCGTTCTAGCTCTGTCACAACAACTATATCCCCTTCACGGATATAGTCAAGCATGGCTTTCAACTGTGGGCGGTCTTTACTGACACCGCTGATGGACTCTTGAAAGAGTTTGTCAATGTACTTCAGTTGCTCCAGTTGTCTATCCATATTTTGGTCAGTCGTGCTAACCCTTGCATATCCAATTTTTACCATTTTTCCCCTTTCTATTTTGCCTAACCCTATTGTCCACCCCCTCATCCCTTTAAAATCAAGAAAACGGTAAGCGGACAATAGGCTATAGCCTATTGTCCACTAAAAAAAAACGCAAGCCGAAGCCTGCGATAGATACCACTTTAAAAAAGTGGTTTTTATGGAGTGTGAGGGATTCGAACCCTCTAGGCGCTATTTGGTACTTTCTGTAATTAGGATAAACAATTCAACGGTCACTCCAACAGCACCATTAACCACCAAGTTTGAAATAGACAACTTCATAGATATACCTCTTTTCAAGCTAGAAATAGCAATATAGGTTTGAATTAAATCACAAAGAAGCGATATGTCCAAGTTTATCCCTAAAACACTACATACTAATACACACTTTAGCACAAGAGTAATCATCCGCTAAGGTCTATATTAGCAGAATCATTATACTATTTTTCGTTTCAAACTTCAATAAAAATTAGTCGCAAAATTAAATTTCATCCTTACTTGTTTCATAATGACTTTTAACATCTTGACGTCTTGCTTCAGCGTTTTGTTCTAATTTTTCATACTGCGTAAAGTCCTTAACGATGCTGTCAAATTTTTCCTTAAGTGCTTTCCGCTCGATGGAAACCTCTACCACCTGCTTCTCGATTTCTTTAGGATTGACTGAAGGTGAAATGTTCAATTCTTCCAAAATTTGATAAGCTACTTTGGCATCAATCGGATTGTCTGCGTGAATATCTTCAAGCGCTGAAGCAATTTTATTGAGTCGCTCGACCTTCTCATCCAATCTATCAAGTGACTCTTGTGTTTCTTCAATCTGTCCCAGGAAGCGGTCATGTAACTCATGGAATTGATCTGAATCGGATACCCCGTGACTAACCAAGTAATTATATTCTTTGACCAACAAATCCAACTTAGAAATGTTAGGGTTCTTGGTTAAGATATATTCTCCGCTTTCGTAGGCAAGTTGATTGATAAGCGTTGACCCTTTCATGAATTTATTGCTTGCTGAATTGTCAGGATTGATGAAATAGAAAAAATCTGACTTCTTGATAAAAATATCAAAACTTCCATCCTCTTGTCTATCAACAAGGCGATTAGGAATTTTGACTGTACCTTTATTGGCAATACCGTATTGCATTGGAAGATAGATACCTGTGTCCGTCTCATGCTCGACCTGCCACGGTTCAATCTTGACTCGTATTTCAAAATCTTCTTCCTTTTCAGCTTGTAACTTGTCATACTCACTCTTGATACTTTCCAACGGATAGACGATTTCATTTTTAGCCAGGCGCTCCTCAATCTGTTCTAAAGAGTACCGTCCCTTTTTAGATAAAGTGCTGTCACGAGTATTTCGTTTTTGGTCTTTATCCAATAATTTATATTTGGCATATTTCCCCGTAAAATCAACTGCAAGATTTAACGCCTTTGCCTTTTCTTGAAAATCTGAAAGGTTGGTTGAATGCTTCAGGAGAAACTCAAGCCGTGATTTAATTTCTAACTTGAAAATATTCTCTTTTTGGTAAGCTGAATATTCTTTGTGTCCGAATTGATTTTGACGGTCAATAATTTTTGCACCTGCCAGGTCTGCATACTTGTCAGAAATTTGTTCAAGGGCTTTCTTTGTTCCTTTTTGCCATCTGAATTTATTGAGTGTGACCGAGTTAGTAGAATTGATATAAATGTGATTGTGAAGATGCCCCTTATCCATGTGAGTTGCAATGACAAATTGATGACTGCCACCTGTCAACTCAAGAGCTGTCTTCCGTCCTATCTCATGTACTTGCTCAGGTGTCAAATTGTCTTCAGGGGAAAAGGACTGAATTATATGATGAGCTAATACGTCATTATTTCTGATTTTTTCATTATTAATAGGTCTGCCATTTTCTATATTAGCAAGTTGTTTTAATTGCATCATTTCTGAGTAAGCAGACTCTACATCAATTATTAAATTTCCTGAAATTAATTGAGACACTGGTTTATCATTAACAAATTTTATTGGAAAATTTAATTCTGAGTCGATAAATTCAGAGCTAATTGTTTTAGCTCCATTTTCAATATATTTAATACCATCAGATAATTTATTGACGGATTTTATTTGTTTTACTTTTGTTACTACCAAGAGAAATTATTCCTCTCTTTCTTTTAGGAATTTTTCAATTTGTGTAATTTCTTTATTAAATTTTTCATCAACTAGACTTTTGATATCTGTTAAAGATTCTTGTAATTCTTTATAGTTTTCAATGCTAATTTCTTCATTTGTATTTATATATTTTGCTATTTGGTTGATATTTGTACCAATGCGGTTTATTTCAGTTTTTAATTTTATTAATTCTGAATAATCAATAGTAATTATTTCTCCTGTCAGTAACATATATCGAGAATAAGTATTGAAATTATTAAATCCATAAAATTCCATCCGTTCTTTAATTAGTTTATTTTCCTGTTCAGTGACTCTCATTATTTTTTGAATTTTCCTATAAAGTTTGTTAGGATTGCTCATAATTTCCCCCTCACTAGGTCTCTCTTTTCAAACTGGCAAGCATAGCAAGGTGATATCACCTTGCGAAATTTAAAAGATTTTACCAATCCCAAATACTGGCAATTCTGCCAATTTGGGGTTGGTAAATCTTTCAAAGTTTTGGGGAAAATCCCCAAGCCCCTTAGTCGTCTTTCAGACATTAGTTGACTTCAACTTGTTGAAGCAACTCCTCTTTTAAGGACTGGTAGTCCTCATCTGAAAGAGAGTCAAGATAGGAAATTGTTTCTTGATATTCTTCAGCTAAGTCAGAGTCAATGCTTTTGAGTTCGTCCGCATCTTCATCTAAAAGGGCGATGGCTTTTCTGCGCTTGGCTTCAATAAAGCTTTCATTTCTTGTGTACGTTCCATTCTCTAAATAGAACAAGTTGAGAAGTAATGTTGTTTCAATAGTGTCATTCATGTTTTAGTCCTCCGTTTGTTTTCTGCGACTCATAAAGCCTGCGGATAATTGAGCGACAAGGTCTTTTACAGGCTCATCTCGTTGTCGCTCTTCTGCTCTTTTTTTGGAGCATCTTTCGCCTGCTCTTTCTTTTTAGTGTCAACCGCTTTTTCTTTAGATTGGTTTTTCAAGCGGTCAAGTTTTTCTTGAAAGGCATCCTTGGTCAGTTCTTTAGTTTGATACTTTTCAAGGGTTTTATCAATTCTTGAAATCAAACTATCTGCTTCTTTTTGTACAATTTTAATTTGACCTTCTAGGTCAGATAGTCCATTAGGGTCATCTGTCCATGTTGCCAAATAGCCAAAACTGTACTCACTTGTATCTAGCCCATAATGACTAGCTACCACAAAAGCAACTGACTCAGCTTGTAATTCTGCAGTACTTCTTTTAAGAGGAGTTTCTTGTAATTTCTCCATATTGTGTAGATCAGAATGTGCCATTTCATGAAAGATTGTTTTTAGTGTTTGTTGCTCAGACATCCCTTGCTTAATCACAATTTCATTGTTGTTTACGGAATAAAAACCGTTAGAGCCTTTGGTGTCTTTGCTAAATGAAAGGGGAACACCATTAGCTTCAGATACCTCTTTAGCTGACTTGTAAAGATTGCCATAATCTTCATAAGTCCCCTCAAGTTCATAGATTGGTTTGGGTAATTCTTTTCCATTTGTCTGTGAGACATCAAAGACTGGGACAAGTTTGAAAGACATGAATGTTTGTTCATTTCCATTCTCATCTAAGAGCGGTTCATTAGTTTTAGGGTCTCGTCTTTTTAGAGTTATAGGAGCAAAAATCCGTAATGACTTTTCTCCCTTATTGACACTTCTCTCAAATTCATCCTTCCACTTTTTGAAGGATGCCACGTGAGAAGCTTCAGGGTTTTGCATTAAAATCAACTGAATATTTCTCGGTGAGTAATTGTGAAATTTACTCATTGTGGTCAAGTATTGTTTGTAAGTGTCAGACTGAAAATAGTCTTTAACGCCATCCTTCAAAAGTTGAGAAAGCCCCTTACTGTCTTTTGCCTGAATCAGTTCAGCAACGCTTTTTTGTGGTTCAGGTGAAGGTTGATTTTGATTATTTGGATGATTGCTGTCAATCGGATTTGACCCATAACTGACCTCTTCCTGGTCTGACTTTCCGTCACCGTCTGTGTCAGCATTAAAAGGACTTGTCCCTTGAGATTTTTCAACTTCATCAGGAATACCATCACCATCTGAATCACGTTCAAGCTCTTCTTTTCGTGCTTCAGCTTGTTTTTTCTCTTCATCTTCTCTGAGAATTTGCTCAAAGCGATTTCTCAAATTTGGTTCATTATTGTCTGCCATAGCTAGACCTCCATTTTGTAAATTTGGTTCATCTTTAAAGGGTTCCAAATCTCTATTTTGTCGCAATATATCAAGCATTGCTCGTCCATTATCTTTAACAAATTCAGGATTGATTGACATTGTTTTAATGCTGTCGTCGTTCTCAACAAAGACCCCTAATATCGTTTTTTCTTGATTTAAAGTATCCAGTTCAATGTTGAGCGTTCGGCTAGGCTTCAGCAATGTTGCAGGGAAGGTTGAGTTATCATCCGTCCGAAAAGCTAAAAGAATATCTTTATCGTCTGAACGAATAGCACTTGAAACATCTAACCGCCCCATCTTCTCAACGGAAGATAAATCATCAAAGACAAAAGAATCTGACTCAAAGATTTCAGGGAGCATAGGGAGTAATTTTGCCTTATCTCTAAAGCCAACCCCAACTGTTAAATTTGCAAAATTGCCTTTTCCTGAAGCTACGTCTTCAATGAATTGCTCTGATAAATTTTCAGCCCACTCATGATAAACAGGAGCAATCCCTGTCAAGTGCATCCAATGCCTTTTTTCAAAATCCACCTGAAGCATCTGAACATCTTCTTTATCCTGGTAAAAATACGTGACCTTACTATCAGCCAACTCATTAAGATACCAGTCAGCCGATTTTTGAAATTCTTCAGCGTAACGATTGAGATACCTCAAATCTTTATCAGTCGCATAATGATAGCCATTTCTAAGCCCAACACTTGACTCTTTTGACCTATCAATGTTAAAATATAATTGAACATTGGCAGGAAAATCAGGTTGAGTCTTTGACTCTTCAGGCTGTGGTGCTGTCCTTGAAGGTTCGCCTTCTAAATAACCGGAATTGCGATTGATTAGTTCGCCCCCAATGTTATTAAGTGGCTCTTGACTTCGGTCAAGGGCTTTTTCTTTGCTCTCCTTCAGGTAATCATTCCAGTCCATCTTGTCCTGACTTTCCAATCTCGGGGGGGAGATCTGGAGTCAATCCAACTTCTTTATTGGCCAACCGCTCAATAAAGGTGTGACCTGCTTCATCATTATCAACTGCAAGGGTAATTAAGTCCTGGTACTTTCCATCCTTAAAAAAAGTGCTTAATCTAGCTATTTCAGAAAGGAAGGAAGATTTTTTATCCTGGTCAACCTCGCCATTAAGTTCACCAACTTCGGATAAGAGTTCTGCCACGTGACGACTCACCGTTGATTCTTTTAAGCCATCCATCGCAACCAGGCGGACATCTTCAAGACTATCCTTGTGAAGCTCATAATAGCTCATCAAATCAATAGGAGCTTCCGCAAAGACTAATCGTTTAGGTGTTCCAATATCAACGTGCATTCCCGTCATACCATCAGAAGCCCTCATAATCTGTTTTAAGCGCCCTCTCTCGTAAAGGTCATGATTTTCCTTAATACCTTGAAGAGAAGCGCCTATAACCTCTCCTTGGTTGTCTAAACTCTTGAAAACAATGACAGGTTCATAGTAGTCCCCTGTCTTTTTAGTTGCTTGTGATAAGACGTTTTTTTCTACGAAAAAATCGATCGTCTCATCAGACAAGCCCCTGACATCCTTCAGGTATTCCCTGGCTTCTATGAACTTAGTTTCATAAGGCTCAAGGTAATAGCTGAAGGGTTCTTTTTCAGGAACGTTGGTCACATCGACCACGTCAAAACTACCTTCTTCCAAGAAGTGTTTTGCTTGCTTAAAAGAAAGCTTCTCCCCTGTCAATTCTTCCTGAACGACTTGAACCATTTTAATCACATCACCGCCATTGCTACGGGCAAACCAATTGAAATAGTTTTCCCTAACATTGATAGTGAAAGAGTCATGTTCTTCCCAAGTGTAAGTATAGCTTCCTGTTCGCTGTAAACTCATGCCCAGGCTTTCTGCCACTTTTAGAATTGACAGGGCTTTGAGTTCTTCAATACTCGCCATCTATCCTGCTCCTTACCTCTATTTCTTCCTGAAGCAAGCTATCAATATTAGCTTTTAAGTAAATCAGCTTTTCCTTAGAAGGTTCAATTTCCTCAACTTCAAGCACTCCTCTATACCGTCTAGGGTAGCTAAAAAGCTGTGTAGAGACTGCTTGAAAATCTTCAACGTCTAACGTCTTAATCAAGATGCTGACAAAGTCATTTAAGACCTCCCCCTGGTTGCTCTTTCCAGTCACTTGATGCTCAAGTGCAAACTGTTTGAGGGCTTCCGCCATCGTTGGCATCTCAACGACTGAAAAGAGGGTATCAAAGTAGCCTATCCCCCTCATATTAGTTGTTTGTGTCATGTTTCCTCCTTTTACTCAAAATACAAAAGAAACCTGGTAGGCAATCCTAACAGGTTTTCTTTTGGTTAAGCCACTTCCTCAAATGGTAATTTTACTTCTAGCACCTTTGCGCTAGTTGTTTCTATCACCCTATCATGGTTGACGTTGGCATCCCAGTCATCCATATCAGACATGGAACGGATATAACGATACCAGTTCGTATCACTTGGACTATTCGCCAGTTCTTTAGCACGTGGATGCTGAAGAACGTTAGTTTTCTTATCTCTGAAGACATTTTGTTTAGAGATAAAGATTAAGGCTTCATCAACCCCAATACGAGCCACCTCATCAGGTGTGAGAAGGTCACGCTGAATGGTTTGAATAGACTGACTGCTTGACCCTTGCGTTCCTCTTGTTTGCGACTGATTCTTAACATTGATAGTCTGCTTACCGCTTCGCATTGAGAAATAGTTCATTGTATCCTTATCATTCGTCCCCAAGTAAACCAGGGTAGCACAGTTATTGAATATGGTCTCCCATTGGTCTTTATAGAGTGCCTTCAATTGACTGATGGCTTGAATGATAATATCAATTGAAATCTCACGGGAGCGAACTGAAGAAAGTGTTTCCGTGAAGTTTGGGAAACGTCCAAAATTAGCAAATTCATCTAATATTAGTCGTATGTGAAGTAAATCTTCAGCTTTGCAATCAGGATGTAAGCCCTGGATAATTTCATCTGCCGTTTTAGGTAATTGTCTAAACATCATTGTAAACATTGTTGTAGCAATAAAGTTGAAAGACTTATCTGTTTCAGGAATAGCGATAAAGACGGCTGTTTTTTCAGTCTGCCATTTTTCCATTTCCATTGAGTCACGGGCGGTCAGGTTTCTAACCGCATCATGGTCAAAGACGGCAAAACGTGAAGAAACAATAGATAATAAAGACAACATTGTTCTGCCTTTAAAGTTGGTATTAAACAATTCCCACTGTCTATTAGCATAGTTTCCTGGTAATTCCTTTTCGAGTTCTTCAAACAGTCTTTCAACCACGCTTGGAGTATCTTCATCCTCACGCTTGATATTTCTTAAAAGGTCTGCAACCTGAGCGATATTTGGCTCATACTTCTTCAGGACTTTTCCGTCAAAGTAGAGATACCCAATCAACGCCCTCATCAAAAGCATTTCAGCCTGATTCCAAAAATCTTCACCAATGTTATCTGAACGTTTTGTACCTGCTATAATCGCTTCAGCAACTCTATCAATATCTAGCTCATCGTGCATATAGTGAAAGACGTTGAACTGATTAGAGTTGGTCAGATTGACCAGGTCAAAGACTTTGATTTTGTAGCCGTGGTCTTCAAGCATTTTTCCTGTCTCACGGACAAGAAGACCTTTCGGGTCAGTGACAACAAATGAACTATTCATTTGCATCAGGTTAGGTTTCACATAATTAAATGTTTTACCATCCCCTGGTAAACCTACTGTAAGAGTATTTTTGTTCAATTGTCTGTTAAAGGGGAGTCGTTTATTATAAAGCCCCATTCGTCCATTTTGACTGAAAATCATATCATTTTCAGGCTCTTTATCCCGAAAAGAAGCTATTTCCTTGTTCGTGGCGTACCGTGCCGACCCGTATTCCTCCCCGT
The DNA here is from genome assembly GCF_946190325.1 of Streptococcus mitis. Lineage (GTDB taxonomy): Bacteria > Bacillota > Bacilli > Lactobacillales > Streptococcaceae > Streptococcus > Streptococcus mitis_CF. Next base: position 437,198 of record NZ_CAMHZR010000001.1, read on the forward strand.
AGCGGTAGCGCCCTTTGTCGCCAACTCGAAAGTAAAACATCAAGACAACAAAGAGAGCTAAACCGCCACCATATAGACTAGCTTGAGTGAAGTTAAAGTCAATAAAAGACTTACTTGTCCAATTCTCCATCATCCAATCCAAACGGGCATTATCTATAAAGGTAACTCCTTCAGTTGCAGGTGCTATGTCATAAAGCTTGACCAACCAATGCACCGCATAGCAAAGGATAAGACCCACAATCAAATAAGGGAGAAAGCGACGTTTTTTCTGTTCTGTAACCATCTATAACCCCTTTTCATCTTTCGCAATAGCCTTCTTAGGCATTGGTGTTTTAACCTTATCTTTAGTTTTGATTTCTGCGGTAACCTTTTTCTTGTAGTAAGTCAATTTTTCCTTTAAAGTCATGGTCTTTGGTGTTTTGATAAGATTTTGAGTAAGTTTTTCTGCCTTTTCAGGTTCAGTTAAATCATTGATGACCCCTTTGAAACTTGCTTCTAAGGCTTGCACGTTCTTTGCATCAATTGCTATTGTACTTGTACCGTTACCATTATCTTTTATAGAGAAGCCAACTTCATACCCCTTTAAATATTCTTCAAGACGTTCAGAGTTCAGTTCAGAGTTCAGAAACGTTTCAAAATGTTTTGTTTCCTTTGTTGCCATAAACTGATTCCAGTTGGTTTTAGCCGTATATGTCTTGTTTTCAAGATAGTGATTAAATTTGTGATACGATTCTTCAAGTGCATAATACATTGATTTTAGAAGCATTTCGCCTGTTAATTTATATATATCGGCTACTTTCATTCCTATTCTCTCCTGATCCATTTTTATCCTCCTTTCTAAAAAAAGCACTCAAAAGAGTGCTTTTATCTTATTCCTTAATTTGAACGTTTCTTTAAGAAAAAACTAATGACGATAGCCAATAATCCAAAACCTGCAAATGTTAGTAATATACTTTCTTTAAGACCAGTATTTGGAAGGGTTTTGAGCTTACCATCTTTGTCTTTAACAGAGATAGTCTTATCTTCATTGACAGTACCTCCGACCTCTTCAGGAGCAATTACAGAGCCATCTGAGAGGACAACGTTGCCGTTCTGAGTGCTTACAATTGAAGCACCTGTTTCTGTCTGTACTGGTGCGCTAGGAGACACTTCTTGAACAACTTGACCTGTTACTTGCGAAGTTGTTCCTACCTGAGAAGCACCTGCTTCTACAGCTGTTTGAGCAGATACACCAGGGTTATTTGTTGGAACTTTAACATCAGGAATTAAGGTAGTTGTTCCCCCATCAATAGTTGAAACACTAACCTTATTATCTGACGTAGCATTGTCTTTTTTGTTCTTATCTTCAGAAGTCGGTGTAGTTGCTGAAGAGCTGCTACTTGATGAAGAGTTGCTACTTGATGAAGTTTCTGAGCTTGAACCAGTTGCTACAGTTGTTCCAGGATCAGTTGGAGCTACAACAGAAGGCTGTTCTGAAGGTGAAGTTGGTACAGAAGGTACAGTTGTATCACTTGATGGAGCTGTTGTAGTTCCAGTATTTGGTGATACAGCAGGAACAGTTGTATCACTTGATGGAATTGTTGTAGTTCCAGTGTTTGGCGCTACAGCAGGAACAGTTGTATCACTTGATGGAATTGTTGTAGTTCCAGCGTTTGGCGCTACAGCAGGAACAGTTGTATCACTTGATGGAATTGTTGTAGTTCCAGCGTTTGGCGCTACAACAGGAACAGTTGTAGCATTTGATGGAGCTGTTGTAGTTCCAGTATTTGGTGATACAGTAGTAATAGCGTTTTCATTTTGTGAAGTGTTTGTATCTGCATAAGCTATTTGAGCGCTCGCTGAAGCAAGTACGACAATAGATGATAGTGTGATGATTTTAGCCCATTTTTTCATGTTTTAGTCCTCTTTAATGTTTATTTTAATATTTATTTTAATGTTTATTTTAATGTTTGTTATTCTGCAAAACCTGTAATGATAGGTTTACCTACGATTACATAACCATACATTGATTTTTCCTCTTCACGTACAGGAAGAGTCATTCTAATCGTTTTAATATTATTCGAGTCTTCTGTTGTAGTAATTACAAATGTAACTTGAATAATATCTTGTGATTCGGTTAGTGATTCGTAAATTGTTGATTGTGCTTGAACTCCTTTTTTGAGTTCAAGACCTTCAGTTTTCATTTCACTGCTTAAAAAATCTATAATATTTTCACTTTTTCCAGTATAGAAATTTGCGATAAAAAATCTACCAAAAACTTCAATTTTCCCTTGTTTCTCTTCAAGTTGTATCCGATTTTCAAGCTCATTGATTTTCTTAGATTGAATTTGAACAAGAGATATTGAAACAATAGATGCTATTGTAATTAAACAGATAACTATTGTAAGAACAAGCGAACTAAACCCTGATTTTCTAGTTTTTACTGGCTTATCTGATACTGATTTACTAATCATTTTTTCTGTATCTTTTCTATCTTCAACCAGGTTATTTTGAGGTTTTTCTACGCTTTTAATAGATTCTAGCTTTTTATCTTTTTTAACAGAGGTACGCTTTTCTTTTTTCTGCTTATTTGATTTTAAAAATCCAAATGATTTTTTTTCTCTTTTAAAACCAAACCCTGATAGCGCTTCTTCTACAATTGATTCGAGGGGGAGAGATAAAGATAGACTGTCTAAAATTACCCCCTCTTCTCCTAATTGATCTATTTGAATAGTTATCGTTTCTCCTCTATCTTCTGTCCAAACTGACCTATCATTAATAAGAGATAGCAATTCATCCCTATTTTGACAGGTTTCTTGCTGATTTGTTTGTAAATTAGTAATTCTGAACATGACCCTCACCGACCTCTTCAGAAGAATTTACCTTGTTAGAATTGTTAAATGCAAAATTTTCAAATTCATCAAAAGACTTACCTGACTCAGCCATTAACGCAATGACATATTCTGCTTGAAGTGTATTAATTTTCAATTCGTACTCCTTTTCTTTTTGATTCAAGGCTTCTTTCTGTTCCTGAATTTTTTCTAACTCAGCATTAAATTTTTCAAGTTTACCCTTTAATGATTGTGATTGTGTCTTTTTCGGTGCCATATTTTTCTCCTTTAATTTGAGGTGCTAGGTGTTGTAGTTGGTTTTGTTGATGAATCCGTTGTAGTTCCTTCAGATGGTTTTGTACTATCCAAAATTCCATAGTCACCTGTTTGATCTGTTAAAATAATGGATTCCATCTTATTTACTTTCATTTTACCGTTTTCATTAGTATAACTTATTCTCAGTGTCTTTTTGTTCAAAACATTTTTTTGAGCAGTGTTATAGTTTTTCTTTTCATCTAGTAAAGTATTTACATAATTTACTTGCGCTATAACTTGTAATTTGTCTTGATTGATATAAATTTCTGCTGATTTAAACTGAAAATCTACAACAAATCCTTTATAGGTTTGGCTCACAGGTTCTTCTTCTTTAGCTATTGTTTGTTTATATAGACCATCAGTCATATATTCTTTATAGCGATTCCTATTCTCTCCAAGATCTTTTTTGGTATAATAGTTCACTAAAAATTCTTTTACCTCTTCCTGATTAAGCCCCTCCTTTGTTGCTGTCTGTTTACTTTCAGCAATTTCCTTTTTTTGATTGTGATCTGCTATTGTTTGTCCTATACCTACTCCAAGAAATACGGCAAGGATAATCAATAGTATATAACCAATAAATTTTATTACTTTTAATTTAGATGAATCTATCATAATTCTCCATTCTTTCTTCTATTTTGGCGGAATTGCAAATGAAAGGTAACTTTGATTTGTCCAAAGAGTCCAATGTATTCTATCTTGAACTCCCCCAACATTACACTCAGAAACTAGAAAACTACCATCTTCATTTACATGTTCAACATAAGTTACATGCCCATACTCCGCAGGAGTATTCCAAAAACCACCTTGGATTGACATAACTGCTCCTGCAACTGGAGTTGAACTGTATGTCCATCCCCTGGCAACCAATCCTCTAACCCAGTTCTGTCCATCTCCTAACCAATTATAATGAGGAGCTCCTGCTTCTACTAATCGATTATACACATACCAGGTACATTGGCCAGTAGGATAAGTGTTACCATCAAGGCTAGCCGAAACGGTAGCTCCTGAAGGATAACTAGATATTTTAGATGAATACTCCGAAGGGAAACCCCATGAACTTTCTAAAACGGCACTTCCTCCTCTAGTGTGACCTCTAGGATTTTTGAGATACGATAAAACTTGTTGAGCATTATGTTGCCGTTCTTTTACTTTATCTCCTTCGTTTCCTTCCCAATATACAAGAAATTTGTTAGTTAAATAATCTACATCTTCGCTTGAATGAAGGATATTTTTTAAATGTTCAACGTAGTAAGGAGAATCACCATTTAGCATGAAGTCAAGTTGAAGTTCGAGATCATACCATTTTTTTCCTTTATCCTTTGCGTAGTTCAATAACATTGTATGTCTAATCGAACCATCACGGGTATCAGTCCATTGTCCAAGTCCAATACCTCTATGGATAATATTTGGATATTTCCCTTGATACACTTCAGCATTACCCATGTTTAACCAGTTAGGATCATCCCATGAGTTAGCTGATGCGCCAACAGGAGGGCTTAAATAGTCTCCTTCGGCCCTTTTTGCTGTTATTGATGATTCTGTCCAAAAGTTTCCTAAAATTGCTGAGATACCGTTTAAAGTTACGCTACTATCTTGTTTTTTGAAGTAGTTGTATATATCATTTATTTTTTTGCCAATATCCCCGTCTAGGTTCATATCTGAAATTACTGACGTAGTCTGATTATATTCGACCTTTGGAAGATAGAAACCAACATTTACCCAAACCCATTCTTTCTTTTTCTTGTTTTTGAGTTTTCTATAGTAAACTTCTTGTCCTCCTACATCACTTACCTCACCAATTTCATTCCCAACTTTAATCTTGTCACCATCATTAACACGAACACGAGTCACATTCTTATAAGTAAACTCTGCCGTCTCTGATGATATAATCACATCTTGATCTTTTACAGAAATTGTACCATCCATCACAGCGTAAAGTCTTGCCCCTTGGTTCGCTTGCAAAACAGAACCGTTGTATATCTCTGTTTTTGAAACATAGCCAAACCTTTTATCAATCCGTATTGGATCTAATTTTTCATCATTTGCTTCAGCATTAAAGGGGTTTGACAAATCGTTGTAGGTTACATAATAGCCTACTTGTTTTGCCTGTTCTAAGACTTCGTTATACTCTTTTAACTCGGATTCACTCAATCTTAGATATTTATTTTCAGACGAAGTATAGATATCAGACATTGTTTTTAAATTGTCTTTATCTTTATTTAATTCTTCCCAAGTATCGGAAAGAAGCTCCCTGTAAGAATGATTTAATTCCCACCACTTCTTATCCGTATTATAGGGTGAATCTAGCTTGTAATCTTCATATTTGTAACCCATGAACATCATTATTTCATCAATATTTGTCCAATAATCAACCTTATCTGTTGATTTTTCTCTATCAATTTTTGAAATATGAGTCCAAGCTTCTGTAAGATCAAACTCGTTTTGTGCTACAGTTGAAGTTCCTCCACCTGTCACGACTCCTAACAGGGCAATAATCAGAACTCCCAAAAACATAATCAAGTAGGCTTTAGCTGATAAGGGATTTTTAAGAACTGCCAAGATAGGCTTCCCAACTTTTACAGCTACTTTTTTAGTAGCACTAGCGGTCTTACCTGCCTTTGAAGTTCTTAATTTCGCCCGTAAACGTTGGTATTTATTAGTAACTTTCGTTTCCCATCGATTGGCAACAGGAGTCCTGGTAAAACTACGACCACGGACAAGGTTATAGGTGCGATTTCCTGCACCATATACGACCCTAGTTGCCCCTTTACCAATCTTGACGGTATAATTGCCTAGCTTCTTAGCTTGTCTTACTTCAGCGTGTGTTCTACGGATAGTCTGACGTGCTGAAGCAATATCTTCAAGCACATCATTATCCTGAAAAGCTGAATCCACAAAATGAGAAGCCTGGTGATGAGTAACTCGCCCCAGCTTTTGAGCCTTTGTCCCACCGTTACGCTGAATGGCTTGGCGTTTCTTTGCTTTAGCGGTCTTCTTACGCTCTTTGAGCGTTTCAATCTCTTTACTAGCGACCGTCCGTCTTGCCTTTTGTTTCTGCCCCAGGTAACGCTTTTCGGCATCTGTCTTGGGGTTTAAGAGCCGAGCTTCTCTCTTTTCAGCTTGTTTATAGCTGTTTTTCGTTGTCTTGAGATCAGACTTGAGCGCCAATTCCTTTGCTTCAGGTTCTTCCTGCTCTTGTAAAATATCATGCCAATCTTTTAAGGTTGGCGTTCTATCTACATTAGCGAATCTTGCATATGTTTCACGTGTCACACGGTCAATAATGGTATATTGCACGTCACCGACTTCATCAAGAATAGACTCAAAGAGCCCCATGAGAAGGTTTGACTTATCCCCGATAGGGTCATCATCTTCATCCTTCAGTTGACTCGAATCAGGCAAGTCCATCAAGTTTAGGTGTGACTTAGAACCGATATAAATATCAACCAACTGCGCCCCGAACTCACGTCCAATATCGGAATATTCATCTTCAGGGTCAACAATGATGATACGGTCTTCAGGGTTCTTCAGATAAGTTGGTATGATTTCCATGGTTTTTACAGTAACAGACTTTCCTGAACCTGAAGAGCCAAGAACTACGCCCGAACCAGTGTTCAGGTCTGCTTTACGATCAACCGTAATCACATTGTTAGATAGTTGATTTTGACCGTAATAGAGCGCCCTCTCACTATCTGACTTCAGGTCAACGTTCATAAAAGGAACTTGTGTAGCCAAGTTAGCTGTTGTCATATCACGGATAAAGCGACGTTTCACATTTAAGAAGGTGTGACCAATAGGAAGGATGGTATTGAGTCCTTCTTCCTGGTAATAGTAACACTCTTGAAAATCAACGCCAACCTTACGTGAAGCGGTCAAGACTTTATCTGTGATACTTGCCAGCTCCTCCTCATCCTCAGCCTTGAAGTAAAGAGCAATCAAACCTGAAAAGGCTTTTTGGTCATTGTCATCAATCTCTTCTTTCCATCGTTTCGTTGACTCAGAAATTTCACGTGCTCGACCTGAGACAGCCAGATCCTGGTCAACCCCTTCTTGAGCGCCTGACCGTTGAGCCTTGACCATTTCAGCTTTGATAGTTGTATCCGCATTGTTAATCTTACGCATAAAGCTAGACGGCTCATAAGGCTCAGCATGAATCGTGATAGCCAACTCAACGCCTATATCCGTTAAACTCTTAATCAGTCGGTCTGTTAAGAAAGTTGGAAAGTTTCTAGCATACATGACTTTTGCGACCCCTTCATTGATACGGAAACGATTTTCCAAGAAATGAAGCCTGTTAGGGGCGATAAAATCTTTTGTATGTAATTCTGAAAGGGCAATATCCCTGAAGTTATAAGGGAGTTTGTGTTTGCCCAGGAGCAACTCCGCAAACACGTCAAGACGTTCTTTCCCGTCCATTTCTTCAAAGGTAATATCCATTTGAGAGTATTGATTTTCAAGTGAGTTTCCTAGCTCGCTTAAGTTGGCATCCGCTTGCCCTCGATTATAGGCTTCTGTCTTCAAGGTCACATATTTTTCAACCTTAAAATTCTTTGAGTCACTTGAAAAACGACTTTCAATCATTTCATTGTATTCCTTACGGAAATTATCAAAGCCGTCACCAACCTCATCATACTTAATTTGCTCAACAGCGTTGTCTTCGACTCTCCGATTGATAACCAGGAGCTGATAAGTAGAGCCTGCATCAAGTGAATTGAGCGCTTCAGCGTGTGTATCAATCACGTCAATCTTTTCTTCCTGATTAGCGGATAGATAGGCGACATCACCCAAGCGATAGGTTCTTGACCATTCGTTTTTGGCAATGTGCATCAGCCCATTTTCAAATAGGCTATTGTATTTAATGGTATTTTGTGTTGAAGCCTTCAAGGAGCGTTTTAAGCGTGCCTTACGTTCCTTTTCAGCCTTCGTCAACTTCTTTGACTTTCTTCCAAGATTTAAAATCATCTTTTGTGAACTCCTCTCCTTCCTCAAATTCTGTAATAAAAGCTCGCTTCTGAACTTTTAGATTAAACATGACCTTGTCTTTGACTGCTTCATCAAAGCCTAGCCCGTAAATGATAAAGGGAGGGGCAATGAGGAGCGCCACAAGGTACATAAAAATATCTGATAGTCCCATTATGGAAATGGTGATAGTGAGTGACACCACTATCCCAATCCCAAGCATCATGACTAAAAGACGTTTGGTCATCCCAAAGGCGACGGGTCTTTCATAGTTGTCAAACTGCTTGAGGAACTCACTTCCTAATTTGTTCATACAACCTCTTTCTAGCTACAATAAAAACACCTTGCTCTGGCAAAGTGTTTGTTCAACAGTTTCAATTTTGTTAGTCTCTCATGCGTCCAATCGTTGACATGATAGCACCAATTAAAGCCACAATCAAAAGAATTGGTATCGAAGTATTATTAAATATAAGGTTGGTATTAACTTCGTAATCTAAAATCGTCCCATAGTAAATAACTCCTGCAATACTCCAAAAAATAGATAGACCAATAAACATGATTATCCAATTCCAAAGGACACTTAAAAGGAAAAATGGAGTTGCAATCAGAAATCCAATAATCATAATCAGACCTGATAAAATCAGACTAAAGAAGTTGCCAATCATTGACCAAATGGAGCGTTTCACTCGTTTAGGGGCGTTTGATTGAACTGGTGTAGGGGTTTCTACTGGTTCTTCTTGCGATTGAGGAGACAATTTGAAATGGTTTCCTTCTCGCTTGATATAGTATCGTTTTTCTGACATGAACTCACCTCCTTATAGAACTATTTTACCAAATTTATTGCTTTTTTACATGGCATTTAAAAGTGTTTTTGCCAAGCGCTGACTACCGAACAAGGCGACAATATAGACAATACTTTTTGCGATAGATGCAAAAGCAGTCGCCCAATCTCCTGATGATGCTTTAAATAAGTCATCCGTTACCAAAGCTGGGTAAAGTCTGACAATAATGACAAGCAATAACCCTTGTAAGGCGTAAGCTGAAAAGTGTTTTAAGAAGTTGATGGCTACTGGCTTTGTCTGTTCAGACATGAAGAAAGCCACAATTAGCGGAGCGACTGCCTTCAAGAGATACATTTGGAAAAATCTCATAAAGACAAGTAATTTCGCACATACATCAGCTATTAGCTCAGTAAAGTTGCCTACGATATTGACAATCTGTTTGGCTATCCATCCACTTATACCTGAAGTATCCATATCAGACTTAAATGTTTTATTCGGTAACACGCCATCGACAAGAGCAATCCCCCTGTTAAAGACAAATACGATAAAATCAAAGATTTCTGAAATGTTATAAACCAATAGAAATGCAATAGCATATCCAAGGGCTACTTCCATCCAAAGCTGAACCGTTAAGCCACCGCCCTCTTGTCCTAACCGTCTATTCCATGAAAAAACATCAAAGAGAAAGAAGGTTAGAATCAATATTGAAGCGACTGGCAATAAAGCCCCGTTAATCTTATCAGCGTATTGATTGACTGTTGAACTATATTCAGCTAGGGAATTAGTAATGTTATCCATTCCCTCTAGCTCCTTTCAGGTTTAGCTGATGGCTTGAAGCGCTGCAATAATGGCTTGGCAGATCGCCGCCCCAATAACACCCATAGCGCCACCATTAATCATGGCATTTGCCCCTTTTTCCTGGCGCATAGAGTCATTGTTGTTACGACCACCAAAGAAGTCAATAATTCCTAAAAGAACCCATACAAGTCCTGTAATACCAACGACTGCTTGAATAATTTGAAAAACTTTAACTGCTGTATCCATAAGATTTAATCCTCTTTATCCTCTTTCTTTTTTGTAATTTGTAAATGTTTAATTGCATCTGCAAGGACGACCATTTCGTCCTCAAAAAGTGTGACACCCTTGCCAACTCGTGAATGGTCATCTTTCCATGACCGTATATCATATTTTGGCTCGGCATCATTCCATGAAATAATGTTTAGTTCCTTTTGCCATCCTCTGTCATTCTTTGATAAGACGGCAATCGTCTCAATGATTTTAAAGCGTATAGGCTCATTATTATCTTTTGTTGGTTGACGGTTGGACTGGATTTTCTTTTGTTGGTCTTCAAAACTTTCTTTCCAACCTTTGTCATTTTCCCAATCCGTCATAAATTTCCTCCTGTGCTTCGTTTTCTAGTGCGGTGATAGCCCGTCCCTGTAAGTCTAAGCACGTTGGTCATTCCAAATCGACATCTTCTCGCAACCAAAATTCCATTTCGTTCTATTGTGCGAATTGCGGAAAAAACGTCTTTGTATTCAATCTTTAGATCAACGTACATATGCTTTCCTGCAACATAGGCTTTTCTTGATACTGTGCCATACTTTGGTTTTAACTTCAGTATTTCACCACTATCAAGATAAGCAGAAGCACCACCTTCACGTCCTAATTGTTTTAAGTCTCTGATGCAAACGTCATTGTTTGCAAGGTCTTCAAATTTATTCATTCTTTCTCTCCATTTCGAATAAATTTAGGTTGATTTACACCCATGCTGTATAACTTCCTTTTGGTTATATCTGTATTTCTTGCGCACCGTTTATGGTCAAAACGACAAACCCGCGAAAATGCGAATTGTGACTGAGGCTAGAGTCTAGCTTTACACTCCGCCCCCAATTTTGTATCTCATAGTCACGCTGTATCAGGGCAGAGGGGGTATTCTATTGTCAATGTTCCTGGTAGTTTATCGACTTGCCAAGGTCAAATCAGATTATACTGAAAAGAAAACTATATATTTTGCTGTCTTTTTGCTTGTTGTTTCCTTATGTTTTGATTCCATTCAGCAACTATGCCATTAAAGACATACTCAGCAATCCTCTCCGAGGAGCTAGCATATTTCATATTCTCTAAAGCGTATGCATAGCGGTCATCAAAATGTATCATCGCATAATCTGCGGTAGCCTGTGAGAAGTTTTCTTTTAGTAACTGGTCATGAACCAAGTTCCAAATATAATCTCGGTCGTACTTAGTCGCCTTATCAACTTTTCGGGAAAGGTTGACTCTATTTTTTACTTCAGAATTTTGAGGGGCTTTCTCTTCTTCCTCCTCTAAACTAAACTCAGGCTCACTAAACTCAGGCTCACTAGAATCAGTATCATTAGGTTCTGAAATTCCGAAGTCTTGAATTCTGTTTTCCAGAGTTCCAGAATTCGGAATTTCAGAATTCTGGAAGTCGGAATTTCCGAATTCCGCTGGTATCAAGGGTTTAGCCTCATTTTCAACCTTTAAAGAACCAAGATAAATCAAATTTGGTTTGTTTAAACCTTGGCGAACTTCTTCGAGTAGGTCATATTTTTTCAGCTCTTTTTTCAGCTTAATAACCTTATCTTTTCCGTAACCTAACATCTCTCCAATTTCTTCAACGGTAAAGATGAAATAGATATTTCCATCAGCATCAATCCAGTTGTTTTTTACTGATAGCTCAAATCTATCCTTTAGGATGGCATAAAGCAATTTAGACTCAGCAGACATCTTTTTATAGAGTTCAGACTCAAAAAGCAACTTTGGTACACGGAAGAATCTTTCTCCGTTATTAACCTGTGCAAGTGAGATTCTTTCCATACCTAAACCTCCCTAAATCTAAGGTCACCTTTTGAGTTAAAAGCAATCAATCCAAAAGATTCTAGTTCTTTAATGTTGTCTATTAATTCTTGACGGGTTATCCCTGTCTGTTTCATCAAGAATGAAACAATCAATTCACGTGTTTCTTTTTCTTTTGATGTCATTTGTGACCTCCTGAGAATAAATCGAGAAAAACAAAAGAGAACGCTATTCACGTTCTCTCAATGTTATTTATTCAATTCTCCCAATTCAGGACACATACACGAACATTCCACTTGACTTCATGAGATTATTTTTCACGAATGACTTCAACCTTGTAGCCATCAGGGTCTTTAACAAAGTAATAGTTCGGTGCAGTTCCTGGTAGACCATTAGGCGCCGTTACTTCATAGCCTTTGTCGCTATGTTCTTTATGAAGAGCTTCAAGATCAGGGGTACTGAGAGCGATATGGGCAAACCCATCTCCAACCACATAAGGACCGTGATCGTAATTGTAAGTCAACTCCAACTCATAGTCGTCACCCTCAAGTCCTAGATAGACAATCGTGAAGGCATGATCTGGAAAATCTCTGCGACGCAATTCTTTAAAACCAAAAGCATCTTGATAGAATGCAATTGATTTTTCAAGATTTTCTACTCGCAAGCAAGTATGTAGCATTTTTGAAGCCATATTTTTCTCCTTTATTTTTAAAAAGACTGGGACAATCCTGTTCCAGTCTTATCAGTTATTATTTACCAAGTTTTGCTTTAGCTGCATCTGCAAGAGCTGTGAAAGCTGCTGCATCGTTAACAGCCAAGTCAGCAAGCATTTTACGGTTAACTTCGATCTCAGCCAATTTCAAACCATGCATCAATTGTGAGTATGAAAGTCCGTTCATACGAGCTGCCGCATTGATACGAGTGATCCACAATTTGCGGAAGTCACGTTTTTTCTGACGACGGTCACGGTATGCATAGTAGTAAGAGTTCATTACTTGTTCTTTTGCAGTACGGAACAAGATGTGTTTAGCTCCATAGTAACCTTTTGCTAATTTAAGAATACGTTTACGACGTTTGCGTGATACAACGCCACCTTTAACACGTGCCATGTTTTATTTCCTCCAAATATTTCCTAGAATTGTTTACTTACAGTCAAGCTATTATTTCAAGCGAGTAAGCATTGCTTTGATACGTTTGTAATCTCCTGAATGCACCATAGATGCTTTACGAAGATGACGACGTTGTTTCTTAGTTTTTCCGTGGAAACGGTGAGAAGTGTAAGCACGGAAACGTTTAAGTCCACCAGAACCTGTACGTTTGAAACGTTTAGCTGATGCGCGGTGTGTTTTTTGTTTTGGCATGATTTTTTCTCCTTTATTTAACTTTCTGACAATTATTTTTTGTCAGTCGCTGGCGCCAATTGCATGAACATTTGACGTCCATCCATTTTAGCACGTTGTTCGATGATTGCAATATCTTGAGTTGCTTCAGCAAACTCGGCTAAAACTTTTGCACCAATCTCTTTATGGGTAATCATACGACCCTTAAAGCGAATAGATACCTTAACTTTATTTCCTTTTTCAAGGAATTTGCGTGCATTGCGAAGTTTTGTATCAAAGTCACCCTTGTCAATCGTTGGACTTAGACGAACTTCTTTCACAGTAACAACACTTTGTTTTTTACGTTGTTCTTTTTGCTTCTTCTGGTACTCAAATTTGAACTTACCGTAGTCCATAATTTTTGCAACAGGCGGTTTGGCTTGGGGTTGAATCAATACTAGGTCAACATTAGCGTTATCAGCCAAAGCTTGCGCTTCACTGAGTGGCTTGATGCCTAGCTGTTCTCCTTCAAGACCAATTAAGCGAACTTCACGTACACGAATCTCATCATTGATGAATAAGTCTTGCTTTGCTATGGTTTTCACCTCTTTTGTTTTATTAGAGAAAAACAATAGCGGACTCGTAAATATACAAGCCCGCACGTTATGATAGCGTTTCTTAGAAACTTTTCATCCGTAGGGCCAGGCAACTTGATGTCACAAGGCGAGAAGCTCTCACTTCTGCTTTTCTCAACTTTTATATGATATCAAGTTTTCTAGCCCTTGTCAAGATAAAAAGTTAATTTTTTGAAAAGTTTGTGTTTGTATTTTGGCTTGGTTTTCGAATCAAAAAGAGAGAATCAAGTTGATTCCCTCTCTATGTTAGTTTTTACTTATTTTCCCTATAGGAAAGCTAGGATCTATTAAAAAATTCTTTTTTCTGTGAACTTCCCCATCTTTCGATAAATAGAATCCCCACTAACAAAAGGATAATCAGGCAAGGAAGTAAGACCATTCCCATACTCCAATTCAGATTGACATTATCAATTTGCTTAGGTAATCTTCCAGACAAAATCTCCACTGAACGTAAGTAAGTAAAGGGAATCAGATGTGCAATCTTTTGAAGAGGCTGAATTGTTTGGATGCCAAACAATAAGCCAACAATTCCAATGAGTGAAAGAAAGAGGACAGGCATTTTTTGCTTGAAAAAGTAAGCAATCAAGTACACTACTTCCACAATGACGATAAAGGCTAAGAAAGCTAATAACAAGCCAGGAAATAACATATCTTGTATCTTTCCAATAGTTACCTCTTGATTCACTAAGCTATAAATCGGGTAGGGATAATCTAACTGTCCAAAACCACTTATCAGACTTCCCACTAGAAAAGAAAATCCGCTGATTCCGATAAACAGCACAGTTACATAGCCCACTCCAACTCCAAGGGAGGACATGGCAAATGCCACTTTTGAAAAAGGATATAACTGAGCTGTGTCCAGATGATTTTGATATCTTTCTGCAAATAGTTGCGTTAGCATAAAAATAATAGCAATCACAAACAAGGTTGGGATGATAGCCTCTAAAATCCAGATAATCTGATCAATCCCGTGGGTCGGAAACTCCAAAGTATGTGCTTTTATGTTCAAGGGATACAGGGCTTGGTAAATCTTTCGTTGGCGGTCAACCGCCATTTTAAAGTCAGAGCTAATAGTCGGGTTATTTGATATCATTTCATAATTCTTCTCTTCATCTTGCCACTGCAAATAGTAGGCTTCTTTCCATCGCCCTTCTTTTAATAAAGTCAGAATTTCTGTCTTTTGAGTCGAAAGATTTTTTTGCCCGTCTAAAGTATTTTTAGCAATCTGGTATTCCTCCGAGCTGGTATCAGATATTTGGGAGAGTTTCTCTTCATATTCATTGATGATTCTCTCATCTTTTACAAGACTGGTTTCCAACTCTCTCTCCAAACTGACGGAGTTTGCAGTCTGACTATTAAAATAAAAGGTAACACCGAGTCCAGATACAAATAAAGCTAAGATAATCCAGTTTAAGCGACTTTTGAAAACTTTTTTTAATAAAAATAGACTAACATCTTTCATAAACTAAACCTCTTCTATTTGCCCCTGATGAATGGTTACTACTCTATCGCAGACATCAAGCAACTCTTCCTTATAGTGGGAACTTAAAAGAACCAGTTGTTCTTGTCTATCGATTTGAGTCAGCCTATCAAAAAACTTCTGTCGATAATACTCATCTAAGCCATTTGTAATCTCATCCATGAGCCAGCATTTCGCTTGACTGAGGAAATACATGGCAATCACCAAGCGTTGCTTCATGCCTAAGGAATACTTGCGAATGGGAAGGCTGATATAGTCCGACATTTCCCAATAGGCAATTTCATCCCTCAAGTTCAGACCTGACTTCCAGATGTTTTTGATAAGACGAAGGTAGTCCATCCCACTTAAGTTTCCATCCAGCCATTCAACGCTTTCATAATAAAATAAAGAAGGAGGGGCTGCGATATTTCCACTACTTATAGGAATTAAATTGCTAATGGCGCGGAACAGGGTCGTCTTTCCAGAGCCATTGATAGCAAGAATACCATAAATCCTACCCTTTTCAAATGTAAAATCAACATCTTGTAAGATGACTTGTCGCGTTTTTAAAGTCACATGAGTAAGCTGCAACATATCTAGCCCTCCTTTTCATCACTCTTTAAAGACCAATAATCATAAACTAACTAATTAAACGATTTTTGCTAATTTTTAATGGTTTTATATCATTAATATTGAATACGCTTTCATTATATCGTTTTTATCATTATTATGCAACAGATTTTTAGTTTATTTTACTAATATATAATATTTGTCCTTCCTATCGAACACTTTCGATTTTCCAATTTTTCCAACCTTTAAAGCGTATAGCTCCTTGCTGATCAGTTCGGTAAACTTTACTATTGATATCTTCCAGTCGGGTCAAGGTTTCCTGATGGGGGAGTTTCGTTCGATTGTTCTTTCCAACTGAAATGAGAGTAAACTCTGGTTTGAGTGTTTCTAGAAAGGCTAAACTTGATGAGGTTTTAGAGCCATGTTGGCTTGCTTTCAAGACATCCACCTCTAGGTCAGGATAGTGCTTCAGCAAGTCCTTCTCTCCTTTCTCCTCCAAATTTCCAGTGAAAAGGAAGTTTTTATCCAATAGTTTTCCATACAAAACCAGGGAATCTTCATGACCTCCGTCTCCAATTTTCCTTGGAGATAGGACTTCTAACTGACTTCCGAAAATTGGCAAATTCTCTCCCATTGTCACACTACGCACCTTGGTTTGAGTTGCCTGTAGTTCTGCAACAAATTCCTTCTGTTTCAGACTGCCTTTTGACACTAAAATTTCCCCTACATGGAAAGCCTTGGTCACCTCCAACAAATCTCCAACATGTTCCTTGTCCGTATTGGTCAAAATTAGCTGGTCAATCTTGGATACTCCGCGACTTTTGAGATAGGGGATCAAAGTTCGCTGGGCATTGCTGGTCGTCGTTTTTTCTTGCCATTTTTCGATTTTCTTATCAGATTCTGCCTTGCCACCTACATCTATGAGAATGGTTTTCCCAGTTAAATCCCGTAAGAAAATACTTTCACCTTGCCCAACATCCAGCATAGTAATTTCATTTTCCAGTGGATGCTTGGTCAAGAAAAAGAGACCCGTAATCAATAAGCTCAATACTGCTAGCCTTTTAATGTTTTTCCTCAAATCATAGACCAAAGCCAAGGAAATTAACAATAGAATTAAAAGCCATGCATTGGGTTGTCCAAAGACAAGCGGTCTACTTGCCACCTGTGATACAAAGCGAATCATTCCCTCCAACCATTCAAAAATAAAATTAAGCTGAATGACTGGATAGAGAAAAGAAAGGACAAATAAGATAGACAAGAGCGGTAAGAAGACCAAGTCAAATAGAAAGGAAAAGACAAAGGTTAAAAGAATGGACCAAGGTTGAAATTCCGCAAAATAGAAGGATAGAATGGGCAATATGCCCAAGGAGATGACTAGACTCTCTCTAGCAACAGCCTTGAGCCCCTCCCCTTCTTTGCTGGTCATGGTCAAGATAAAAGCATAAGCGCAGGACAAGACTCCTCCTGCTGTCAAGAAAAAGTTGGGCATGATGATAAAGAGGACAAGCACCGTCAGGGCAAAATTATCCAAACCCTTAACACCATGTTGAGCCAGTAACTTCTGCAAGAGACTGCGAATGACTGATGCTGAAAACCCTGTCAGTCCTGCATAGATAAGGGAAAAGGGATAGGTCAGCCATTTCAACTTTTCTTGGGTCAAGCCCAATCGCAAGAGAAGTTTCTTAAATCCATCCATGAAAAAGCCTACCTGCATCCCCGACAAGGCAAAGAGGTGGATAATTCCTAGACTAGAATAAAGCTCATTCATCTCCTCAAAGTCAGTGTCCAGATGTCCTAATAGAAGCCCCGTCATGTAATTGCGCATAGGATCTGGAAAATGTGTCTTAATCCAAACCACAGCCTTTCGGCGTAAACTGGATAGATTTTCTCCTATATCCCAACTGCCAACCTTTTGAAGTGACTGGATTTTTTTGATATTGAGAGTCTGGTAAATTCCCTGAGTCTTCAGATAAGCTTGGTAGTCAAAGCCACCAAAATTTCTCTGCCCTTCTGGCTCTGAAAGTTTTCCTTCTAGTTCTATCTCATGAAGGTCTGTTAAATCTTGAAATTGTTCTTTCTCCTCCTCGGATTGGAGTTTATAATAGACTTGAAAAATGCGTCCATCAGACTTGCCACGAAAGGATAGACTATCACCATTGACCTTAATAGTGTCAGGCAAAATCCGTACCCTCTCAACAGAATCCGCTAGGTTATGACTAGCTTGACTCTGTTGCCAATTTTGAAACAGAAACCAAAAACCAAAGACTCCACAAATCACTAGAACTTTACCTGCTAATTTCCAAGGAAATTGGAAAAAGAGACAGACGAGCAGAAAAATAAAACCTAGCAATGCGAGATAGGATGCAGAAAAAATGGTGTAGTAAAGCCAAAGTAACAGAAAACTAAGGTAAATTAGGGGAATAGAGAAATTCTTAATCCACTGTAACATAATCTTTTAGCTTTTCTATGTTCTTGGCACCAATGCCAGAGACTTTCTTGAGTTCATCGACCGACTTGAATTTCCCATTTGCCTCACGATGGTCGATAATATCCTGAGCTCGTTTTCCTCCCAGACCCTTGACTTGCTTGAGTTCTTCCAGACTAGCCTTGTTGAGATTGACCTTCTTTTCTTTGCTCGTCGAAGAAGCTGTCCCAGAACCTGCCTGCTGACTAGCTGATTCTTCTCCCTTAGATGGAACGTAAACCAGAGCCTCATCACTAACTTTCTGAGCTAGATTGAGCGACTTGCTGTCTGCTTGCTCTGTCAAGCCACCAGCTTTCTGCACAGCATCATTGACCCGACTTCCAACTGGTAAATCATAAATCCCTGGTGATTTGACAGCACCTTTCACATCTACTGTGATTAGATCTTGTTCAAGGGATTCTTCCTTTTCTTCCTTCTTCACTTCCTTTTCGGTTAATGAATCCTTGGAAACAGCTGCAACTTCTGCCTGCAAATTCGTTTCCTTGACAGGTGTGTGTGGAGCTGGTTTTAGTAGGAAAAATCCTCCTACAAGCAAGCCCAGACCAGTACAGATGACGATGATTTTATACTCTTTGATTTTCTCGATAATTGCTTCCATATTTTCTCCTCTCTTAGATTATTCGTAAGAGAAAGAAAAAACAGTCGAAAATTTCTTTTCAACTGCTTATTTATTTGCAAAATAGTCTTCCTTGGTCAAGACATAATGAACTCTTGTAACGATTCGGCCTTCTTCATGCTGGTCCATACAAGCATATGGTTCTTCGTGGGAAAAACGCATTCCTGATTTCTCCATGACCTTTCCTGACGCGGGATTAGCCTTATCGTATAAAGCAACTAACTTATTCATTCCTATCTTCTCAAAAGCTAGCTCAATCACAGCACGATTGGCTTCTGTCGTCAAACCTTGATTCCAATACTTTTTATTGATAATGTAGCCAATAGCCGCCTTCTTAAGAGCAGGATCAATCTTGTGCAAATCAATGGTTCCGAGAAATTTGCCATTGCTTTTTAGTTCTATTCCCCAGCGTCCCAAGGGATTGGCCAAGTAGAACTGACCAATATTATTCTTAGTTTCTTCCAAGCTTTGATTGGTTGGAAAAGTGTAACGCGTATTTTCTCTGTCCGAGGCATACTCAAACATTTCTTCCGCATCATCCAAGGTTACAGGTCTAAGCAATAAACGCTTAGTCTCCACTATGGGATACTGAGCTAGTTTTAAAAAAATTGATTCCATACGTTTCTACCACTTGAAACCTTTCTAATCTAATACAAGGATATTGAATGAAACATTTAAAACGCAAATTTATAGTAGATTGAAATAAAATATGAACAAATCGATTAGGAAAGTCAAATTTATTTCTAGAAATATTTTAGCAATCACGACGTACTATTCTAACTTCAATCTACTATAGACTTAACATTGAGATAACTTTAAGTACAAAAGAACTATCCTTCAGATAGAGGTTGAGTATCTAATTCTTCGCGCTCTTCATTTTTAACTGGTACTGGTTCATAAGCTCGGATAATCTGAGCGACAACAGGATGGCGAACCACATCCTTGGCTGAAAAATGAACAAAGTCAATCTGATGGATATTCTTGAGTTTCTCTTGGGCATCAATCAAACCGGACTTGACATTACGTGGCAGGTCAATCTGACTGATATCTCCATTGACAATCATCTTAGAATTAAAACCTAAACGCGTCAAGAACATCTTCATCTGCATGATGGTCGTGTTTTGCGCCTCATCGAGAATGACAAAGGCATCATCCAAGGTTCGTCCACGCATGTAGGCAAGAGGTGCAATCTCGATAATTTCACGCTCCATGAGACGAGTTGTTTGGTCTTTCCCCAGAATCTGATACAAGGCATCATAAACAGGTCGAAGGTAAGGATCTACCTTCTCTTTAAGATCACCCGGAAGAAAACCTAGACTCTCGCCAGCTTCCACTGCCGGGCGTGTTAGGATAATCCGCTTAACCTGACCACGTTTAAGAGCTGTCACCGCCAAGGTCACTGCAAGAAAGGTCTTCCCTGTACCTGCTGGCCCAATTCCAAAGGTCACATCATGCTGTTTGACACTGTCCACATAAAGTTTTTGACCCAGTGTTTTGACACGGATAGGCTTCCCAGTATTATCCTTGATGATTTCTTCTTCGTAAAGGGCGACAAACTTATCAATTTCATCGTTTTTGACCATGCTAATTGCAGTCACCACATCTGGCGTCCCAACCGTCATCCCACGATTCACCAAAACCATCAAGGCTTGGATAATCTGACGGGCTTCCTCACATGCAGCTTCTTCTCCCAAAACCTGCACAATCTCCGTACGGGCATGAATCACAACATCAAGCTCTTCTTCCATCAAACGAAGATGGCGTTCATTGGAACCAAAAAGATGAAACAGGTCATCTGGATGACTCAGTTGAATGTCTATTGAATGTTCCTTCAAATAAAGAACCTCTCTAATCCTTTTATTTCTTTTTATTATAGCAAAGGGGCGGAGAAATTACTAGCCCAAACCCAGTGAATCATGCTAGTGTTCTAAGTATTCTTGCCAGATAGCGTCAAAGTCTCCTAGGTTAAAAGAGAAACTGGCATGCTCTTCCAAAAAGCGACTCACCTCATCAAAATCATCGGTGTGTTTTGGGAAGGAAGACTCTTCAAAAGCTAGGTCTGCCAAGATAGCTTTGGGACTATTACTTTTAGGATTGCGCTCAGTCATAAGCCAAGTGTAAAATGATTTTCTCATATGTCTCCCTAAATCAACTCTGTCCCAAACTGGTCTTGCTTGATTTTGCCAGCCTTCATCAAGCCACCAAGTGCCTTCTTGAACTGACCTTTAGAAATACCAAAGGTTGCCTTGATATCGTCTGGAGATGACTTATCATTTAAAGTCATGAAACCACCATTGCTTTCCAAGTAGGTCAAAATCATCTGAGCATCATTTTCCAACATTTCAAAAGAACGTGGTTTAAGGGAGAGGTTCAAGGTACGGTCCACTTCACGAAAACCAATGACACGCGCATCTAACACTTGCCCTAAACGTGGCTCTGCATAGCGCTCACTTGGATGAATGAAACCAAGCATATTATTTTCTGGCAGGTAAACAAAAGTTCCTGACAGCTTGAGGCGGTAAACAATGGCTGGCCAGTTTTGGTTCTGCATGTTGTTGTAGGCAGGACGAGCTAGACGTTGGAAGTCTTCTTGATAGGCCAAGAGGCCCCAGATACGGTCTTTCTTGTCCACTTCAAGACGGATGTAGAGTTGGTCGCCCTTCTTAGGCCAGAGTTCCTTGAGCTCAGGGAGAATATCGAGTGACACAACGATTTCCTTGTCAGGAAGGCCTGTATCCACAAAGACACCCAAGTCCTTACGAACCTCTGTAACACGGCCCCAACCAAATTGGTCCTGAGTGGCAGTCACTTCTAAGGTTGTCAGGCGGAGTTTTTGCTTCATATCCGTGTAGGCAAAACCTTTGACCGTATCCCCCACTGTATGCTGACCTTCTTCCTTAGCAAGAGCATAGGTTTGACCATCCTTTTGCACAAAGTAAAAACGGTCGTTTTCATCGATGATTAGTCCAACGATAAAACTTGCAAGATTTGTATTCATATTTCCTTCTTTCGAATAAAACTCAGCCAGCAATGCCAACTGAGTTTTTCTGTTTATTTTTAGACTTCCAAAAGTTCTTTCTCTTTGTTGGCAGTCATGTCGTCGATGTGTTTAACAGCATCGTCTGTTACTTTTTGAATGTCTTTTTCAAGAGTCTTCAATTCGTCTTCAGTGATTTCTTTTGCTTTTTCTTGTTTCTTAGCTTCGTCCATAGCATCGCGACGGATATTGCGGACAGCCACTTTAGCATTCTCACCGACTTTCTTCACCTCTTTAGCAAGGTCACGACGAGTTTCTTCTGTAAGAGCAGGGATAACCAAACGAATAACAGAACCGTCGTTAGCTGGTGTGATACCAAGATCAGAAGCGTTCAAGGCACGTTCGATGTCTTTCAATGAAGACTTGTCAAATGGTGTCACCAACAAAACACGCGCTTCTGGAATCGTAATTGAAGCAATTTGGTTAAGAGGAGTTTCGACTCCGTAGTATTCTACATTTACACGGTCAAGCAAGCTTGCATTGGCACGACCAGCACGGATACCACCAAATTCACGAGCAAGTGATTGGTGAGACTGGGTCATTCTCTCTTTAGCTTTTTCAATAATTGCGTTAGCCATAATCTTTCTTATTCCTTTTCTTCGATATTATTTGAAACTGTTGTTCCGATATTTTCACCAAATACGACACGTTTGATGTTGCCTGGTTGGTTCATGTTGAAGACAACCAAGTCAATGTCGTTATCCATTGAGAGGGTTGAAGCTGTTGAGTCCATGATACGAAGACCTTTATTGATAACATCTCGGTGGGTCAATTCTTCAAATTTAACAGCTGTCTTGTCCTTCTTAGGATCGGCATTGTAAACACCGTCGACACCATTTTTAGCCATAAGGATGGCATCCGCTTCGATTTCAGCCGCACGAAGGGCCGCTGTTGTATCTGTTGAGAAGTAAGGTGAACCAATTCCAGCACCAAAGATAACGATACGGCCTTTTTCAAGGTGACGAAGGGCACGTCCACGGACATAAGGTTCTGCCACTTGTTGCATAGCAATAGCTGTTTGCACACGTGTATCAACCCCAACTTGTTGCAATGAATCTGCCATCACAAGAGCATTCATAACAGTCCCAAGCATTCCTGTGTAATCTGCCTGAACGCGGTCCATACCTGCTTCTGCTGCAGGTTCACCACGCCAGAGATTTCCTCCACCAATAACAAGGGCAATTTCGATACCTAAGCTATGAACTTCTTGAATCTCTTTTGCGATTGTTTGAACTGTTTGGATATCAATCCCTACGCCACGTTCACCGGCAAGGGCTTCACCTGATAACTTAATTAAAATACGTTTATACTTGGGATTCGCCATTTTCACTCTCCTTTTTTTATCCTACCTATTTTATCACAATTTCTAAGATTTTTATAGTATCATGAGCAATTCTTTGAAAAAAATTAGACAGTCAAAAATTCCTCTAAGTCTCTGAGGGCACGCTCTGCAATTTTTTCATAACGAGCCTTCTTATCACGGATACGCTCGCCTTCCAACTCCTTGATAATACCGAAATTGACATTCATTGGTTGGAAATGTTTGCTATCTGCATGAGTGATGTAATGAGCTAAGCTTCCAATCGCTGTCGTCTCTGGGAAAATAGCTTCACTTTCTCCCTTGAAAAGACGAGCCGCGTTAATTCCCGCAACTAATCCTGACGCTGCTGACTCTACATAGCCTTCCACACCCGTCATTTGACCAGCAAAGAAGAGATTTGGTTGTTTCTTAGAACGGTAAGTCTGTTCAAGAAGATTTGGTGAATCCATATAAGAATTGCGGTGCATAACACCATAACGAACAAACTCCGCATTTTCAAGACCTGGAATCATTTGGAAGACACGCTTTTGTTCTCCCCATTTGAGGTGGGTCTGGAAACCGACGATATTGTATAGGCTACCAGCTGCATTATCCTGACGAAGTTGCACAACCGCATAAGGTGTTTTAAATTCTCCATCACGAGGTCCTGTGTAGTCGTCCGGATACTCAAGACCCACTGGTTTCATAGGTCCATAAAGCATAGTTTTAATGCCACGCTTGGCCATGACTTCGATAGGCATACAGCCTTCAAAATACTTTTCTTTTTCGAAAGAATTAAGCGGAGCTTCTTCCGCATTGACCAAGGCTTCATGGAAATCCATAAATTCTTGCTTGGTCATTGGAGCATTGAGATAAGCAGCTTCTCCCTTGTCATACCGAGACTTGAGATAGACCTTGCTCATATCGATGGTGTTGACATCAATAATCGGCGCTGCCGCATCGTAGAAATAGAAACCATCGCCGTCATTAAGAGCATGAATCTTTTCAGCCAAGGAATCGCTGGTCAAAGGACCAGTAGCGACAACTGTGATTACATCAGTCGGTAATTCTGTAATTTCATCACGAACCACTTCAATCAAGGGATGGTTGGCAACTTTTTCGGTTACCATTTGGGAGAAACCATCACGGTCCACCGCAAGAGCACCACCTGCAGGAACGCGGGTTGCTTCAGCAGATTCCAAGATAACAGAACCCAAGCGACGCATTTCTTCCTTGAGAAGACCAACTGCATTTGTCAAAGCATCCCCACGAAGGGAATTAGAACAAACTAACTCAGCAAAATTGTCTGTTTTGTGCTGGGGTGTTGACTTGACACCACGCATTTCATAAAGTTTAACTGGAATACCACGCTCTGCGATTTGGTAGGCTGCTTCAGAACCTGCCAAACCAGCACCGATAACATTGATATAAGATTGAGACACGACACTAATACCTCTTTGGGAGTGTGAAGACAAGGTTCACATTGAAAAAGCCAATCAAACTTAAGAGTTTTCGAATTTCTTGGCTCAGGATGAAAAAGCCCACAGGACTTACTTCGCTTTCGAGTTTCTTGGCTCAGGCTGAAAAAGTCCCCCGGACTTTTTCACTCCCACAAATCTTTCTAATTTTTTCTTCTACTAGTATAACAAAAAAAGGGAAGAAGGCAAACTTCCCTGTTTAGTCATTTTCTTGATTTTCTTCCCAATCGTGGTAGGCAGCGTATAGCTGGCTTTTATTCCACTGGTAAATCTTAGCGACTTCCTTGATAGCTTGGTTTTTCTTCATGCCTTGCTCTATGCGGACTTGGATTTCTAAGAACAAGTCCTCCTCATCTTTTTCCTCCACATCTTGGCTGACACCTTCAACAATGAGAAGGCATTCGCCCTTGAGTGGCGTTGTAGCGATACTTTCCAGCAATTCAGAAATGGTACCTCTTTGGTATTCTTCATAGATTTTAGTCAATTCCCTGACCAAGACTACTGAGCGGTCACCATAGACTTCTAGCATATTTTTTAACGTATCTGCCACACGGTGAGGCGATTCGTAGAAAATCTGAGTTTCAGGATAGTCTTTTTTCGAGTCGAAAAATTGCTTTTGCTGGCCTGATTTTCTCGGTAAAAAGCCGTAAAAGATATGTGGCTGTGGCGCTAAACCACTGGCAATCAAAGCAGAAATTCCTGCAGAGGCACCTGGAACTGTGACAACAGCAATCTCTTCCTCAATCGCTGCCTTAACCAAATCATGACCAGGGTCTGAGATGCTAGGTAGACCCGCGTCGGATACCTGAGCAATACTTTGCCCTGCTTTCAGGAAACCAATCAAATCCGGAATCTTTTCCTTGGCATTGTGCTCATGAAAACTGATCTGCTTTGTCTGAATGTCAAAATGCTTGAGCAAAAGTCCTGTATTGCGCGTGTCCTCAGCCGCAATCCAATCCACTTCTTTCAAGGTCTGGATAGCACGAAAAGTTATATCATCTAGATTGCCAATCGGCGTTGCCACTAGATACAGCTTACCATAGGGAGACTGCCCCTTAAAACTTTTTTGAATCTGCATGCCTACTCCCTGTATAACAACTCGTCACAGAACATACATTCCTCGTCCTGCTCTCGACGTTGTCCATAAAAATCATTACATACGTGAAATCCATCACGGTAAATGCGACGGACACTTTCGCGAACATGTTTGGCCTTGACAGGAGCATCTGCTTCCACCTCACCCAAGCGTTCGCGCAACTTACTATTTTCCAAGCGAAGAGCTGTATTTTCTTCTACTAGGCTCTTGAGATTTTTCTTGATGGCTTCCACATCGGCCAAGGTTACCAATAACTGTTGGGAAAAATCATCCAGCGCGTCAAATAATTCTTTTTTGTCCATAAAACAGCCCTTTCCTTTCTTTATCGTTCATTTTTGAGTTTACATTTCTTTCAAGACCAGATATTCTATGGCATTTTGAAAGCTGACATTAGCCTGCCACATTTTTCTAGCTTCTAGCAAATCTTGTAGAATCACTCTTACTCTTGCTTGTAGGATATCTTGCCCACAGAGAACTTCAAGAATTCGTAAAACCTGATCTTGTTTTTCCTTGTCATCTGCCAAGTTGGCTAATTTAGCAACCTGCAGATAACTTTCTTTTTTCTTAGCCACTAACCAAGTCAGCAGGCGTTCACTTTCATCAACCAAGGTCCAAAAACTTGCCTGATTGGCTAACTTTTCTGCTTCAGCTCGCGATTGACTAAACTGGGCTAAAAGAGTTGCTTTTTTCTTGACCAGACCTGCTTGTTCTAATTGATGGATGAGCTTTTCTTCTTGCTTTTTAAAGTGGAAAATCTGCGTCCGACTTCGGATTGTCGGTAAAATCTTTTCTTCATCGCTGGTCAAGAAGAAAATATAAACCTCACTCTGGGGTTCTTCTATGACCTTGAGCAGAGAATTGGCTGCGTTGGGGTGCATCTTCTCAGCTTGCTCGATAATAAAAACCTGCTGCTGGCTTTCAATCCCTGCTTGAGAAAACTGCCCCACCAATTCTCGAATCCGTTCTGTCTTGATGACCTGATTGACTGGCTTAATCAAAGTAACATCGGGAAACTCTCCCTTTTCAATCAGCTTACAATTTCGGCATTTCTCACATGGTAAAACACCTACTTTATCTGTACAAAAGAGGCTCTTAGCTAAAAATTGCGCCATTTCCAAGCTTCCAAAGAAACCTGAAAAGAGGTAAGCATGATTGAGCTGGTCTTGCTCCAAGATACGGACAAAGCGGTCAAACTGTTCTGGCTGCCAGGCCTTTAGTTGATCTTGTTTCATTTAGCTAATCCCATTCTATCAAACAAAACTGCCTTGGTAGTTTCCACAACTTGCTCCAAAGGAAAACTAGCATCAACCTTGACAATACGACTTCCTTCTTTGTCCAGAAGAGAAAGGTAGCCTTGACGGACTTTTTTATGCAAGTCCAACCCTTCCAAGTCCAAACGATTGACCTCACGATTGCTATTAGCAGCAATGCGAGCCAGCCCTTCTTCCACCTCGATGTCAAAATAGAGTGTCAAATCAGGTTTAAGGCCATCTGTCGCAAACTGATTGAGCCAGTTAATCGCTTCAATATCTAAGCTACGACCAAATCCCTGATAGGCAACTGAACTATCGATGAAACGATCCATAATGACCAACTTGCCAGCTTCAAGGGCTGGAAGAACTTTTTCCACCAAGTGCTGTCTGCGACTGGCAATATAGAGAAGAAGTTCTGTCTTCGCATCCATCTGAGTATGACTTGGATCCAAAATCACTTGACGGATCTTCTCCCCAATCAAGACTCCGCCTGGTTCACGAGTCGTCAGCACCTCTACCCCTTTTTCCTCTAAAATTGGTAACAGAGCTTCTAAAACACTGGTCTTTCCTGCTCCCTCTGGTCCCTCAAGAGAGACTAAAAATCCTTTTGACATGTCTAACTCATTTCTTTTTTACTACTTCTATTCTATCAAAAAAATAGGGGTTTGTGACAATCTTTTTGTCTTCTCATTTAATACTCAATGAAAATTAAAGAGCAAACTAGGAAGCTAGCCGCAGGTTGCTCAAAACACTGTTTTGAGGTTGCAGATGGAAGCTGACGCAGTTTAAAGAGATTTTCGAAGAGTATCAACCACCATAAAAGAGGCAGTCAAAGCCACCTCTTATTTACCTAGTTCTTGTGTTCGTTTGTAAGCTTGATGAACTGCATCCATGACCGTTCCTCGAAAAGCATGCGCTTCTAGACTTGCTACACCAGCGATAGTCGAACCGCCTGGGCTACAGACTTGGTCTTTCAATACTCCAGGATGTTGCTGACTTTCAAGAACCAATTGACCAGCTCCTACCACAGTTTGTGCTGCCATTTTCAATGCCGTTTCTCGTGGCAATCCTGTCTGAACGCCCGCATCTGCCAAGGCCTCGATAAAGAGATAGACAAAGGCCGGCCCACAGCCTGCAAGACCTGTCGCAGCGTCGATTAAGCCTTCCCCAAGTTCAACCAAGAGTCCAGCCTTGGTTAAAAGCTGACAAAAGAGATCACTGTCCTCAGCCCTGCAATTAGGAGACAAGGCATAGCTAATCACTCCTTGACCGATAGAAGCTGGGGTATTTGGCATCATACGAATAATTCGGTGCTGACTTGGAAGAAAACTAGCCAGTTTTTCCAAGGTCAATCCAGCTGCCATCGAAATCAAAAGAAGACTTTCTCGTTTTTCAAGGATGGTCTGGTATTGAGAAAGCAAGTCTGAGAACTGTGCAGGCTTTACTCCTAGAAAAATCACATCTGCTTCTGCAAAAATTTCTTCATTTTTAGAAGCCTGACCGCCAAAGTCAGCAATGAAAGCATCTACCTTGGCTTGACTACGATTGGCAAGGAGAAGGTCATCACCCGTCTTGGCCTGCAAAACAGCCTTGGCCAAACTAGCACCCATATTCCCCAAACCGATAAATCCAATCTTCATCTCTTACTCCCTTATCTGCCCATCACCAGCAATCACATACTTGTAGCTGGTCAACTCTTTCAAGCCCATTGGACCACGCGCGTGCAGTTTCTGAGTTGAAATCCCCATTTCACAACCAAGACCAAATTGGCCTCCATCTGTGAAACGAGTTGAGGCATTAACATACACCGCTGCAGAGTCCACTTGATCTGTAAAGTAAGCTGCAGCTTCAGCATTTTCAGTCACAATGGCATCCGAATGATGGGTACTGTGGGCTTCAATATGGGCAACCGCTTCTTCTAAACTGCTCACAACCTTAATAGCTAATACATAGTCTAAGAACTCGGTGTCAAAGTCTTGGGCCTCAGCTGCTTGACCTGAAAGAAACTGACTTGCTTTTTCATCCAAGCGGAATTGAATTGGTTCCAACCCAGCTTCTTTTCGATCTGCAACCAGCATTTGCTCCAAGCGAGGAAGGAAGCTTGCTGCTTTGTCTTCATGAACAAGTAGAACCTCCATGGCATTGCAGACAGAAGGACGACTGGTTTTGGCATTGTTGATGATAGACAGAGCCTTGTCTTCATCTGCATCCTTATCGACATAAACATGAACAATCCCTGTCCCTGTTTCGATAACTGGTACAATCGCATTCTCAACCACTGCATTGATCAAACCAGCTCCCCCACGAGGAATAAGAAGGTCTAGATACCCCTTGGCCTTCATCATGGCATAGCTGCTTTCACGGCTGGTATCTTCCACCAGTTGAATCACATCTGGGTGAATAGTAGTCGTCTCCAAGCCCTTCTTCAAGGCTGTGACAATAGCATGAGCTGTTTGATAGGCATCCTTCCCACTACGAAGAACAACCGCATTTCCACTCTTGAGAGCCAGAGCAGCCGCGTCAGACGTCACATTTGGACGACTTTCATAGATAATACCGATAACACCCATAGCCACACGTTTTTTGGTAATCACTAAGCCATTTTCAAGCTGACTTGTTTCTAAAACTTCACCGATTGGATCTGGTAAAGCAACCACTTCACGAATCCCAGTTGCCATCGCTTCTATGCGCCCTGCATCCAAATAAAGACGATCCAACATCACATCTGAGATTTTACCCTTGGCCGCTTCCATATCAAGGGCATTGGCCGCTAAAATTTCCTCAGTAGCTACTAATAAATGATCAGCCATGGCTAGCAAAGCTTGGTTTTTCACCTCTTCACTAGCTGTGTTGATCGATTTTTTAACAGCCTGTACCCGTTCAAATTGTTCTTGTGTACTTACCATAGTTTACCTCTAAAATTCTGTAAAGAGTAGTTGGATTTCAGGAGTAATGGAAATCCAGTCGTCACGGTGAATCAAGACACCCTTGGCTTTTTGAGAACGCAACATATCCTCCAAAGCAGATGCTCCAAATTGCACGCGTCCTTTTCCAAGTGATTTTCCACTTTCCTTGTCAAATACTGTCACGATATCACCGTAAGAAAAGGCGCCTTCTGCGTCAACAACACCAGATAAGAGAAGACTCTTTCCATGTTGGGAGAGAGCTTCTGCAGCCCCTTTATCAACCCAAATAGAACCTTGACTCTGAGCATAGAAAGCCAGCCATTGTTTCTGGGTACGAAGTCCCTTCTCTTGAGCAACAAAGTAGGAACCATCCTTGGTCTCCTCAGCCGCCTCAATCATGGCATCTGACTTCAAGGATGAGCAGATATAAACAGGAACTCCTGATTCTGTCGCAATAGTGGCAGCTTTAATCTTAGTCAACATACCCCCAGTTCCGTTTGAAGATCCAGCTCCACCAGCCATATCAATAATCTCACGATTGATGGTCTCAATTTTCTCCAGGCGTTTAGCTGTTGGATCTGAATTAGGATTTCCAGTATAAAGACCGTCTACGTCTGTCAAGAGGACTAAAAGGTCTGCTTGGACCATGGCCGCTACCTGAGCACTCAGAGTGTCATTGTCCCCAACCTTGAGCTCATCAATAACGACACTGTCATTCTCATTGATGATAGGAATCGCCCCACGGCTAAGTAGAACTGACAAAGCCTGATGGGCATTCTTATAACGACGCTTATCCACAAAGTCGTCCTGGGTCAGCAAGATTTGTGCAGAAACGATTTGGCGCAAGAGGAGGTTGGTCGTGTATTCTTCCAACAAAAGCCCTTGTCCTACCGCTGCTGAAGCCTGTTTATCAGCAATCTTAGTCGGACGCTTTTTAAATCCTAAAGCTCCAAAACCTGCAGCAATGGCACCTGACGACACCAAAATCAATTCATGACCAGCCTCGTGCAACATAGCCAACTGTTGGGTAATAGCCTTTACTTTACTACGTGATAAACTTCCATCCTCATTTGTCAAAGAAGAAGTCCCCACCTTAAAGACAATCCGTTTGTATTTCATAGTCTCACTCCGATTCTTCATATTTATCCATTATAACATTAATGACAGGAAATAGAAAAGAGTTGATAGGAAAAAGGTCGAGACAAGTCATCTCAACCTTTTATCACATCTAATTCTTTCTCAATCTCTCTAAAGTTTCCTTAAAAATCTCTGGGATATCTGCTGTAAATTCCAAGGTCTCACCTGTTCTCGGATGAGTAAATCCTAGAGTCTTAGCATGAAGAAATTGTCCATGTCCTTTCAAAGTCTTGCGAGGACCATAGACTTCATCACCAGCGACTGGATGACCAATATAAGCCATGTGAACACGGATCTGATGAGTGCGCCCTGTCTCCAGCTGCAACTCTACTAAGCTGTAATCACCAAAGCGTTCCAAGACGTGGAAACGAGTCACTGCAGGCTTCCCTTTGGCAGTCACAGCCTGTTTCTTACGGTCTTTTTCACTACGGCCAATCGGTGCTTCAATCACACCCCGATCATTAGGCAAATTTCCATGAACAATTGCCCAATATTTACGAAGAGACTTTTTATCCTTGAGTTCTTGTGCAAGTGCTAGATGCGCCTCATCGTTTTTAGCAATCATGAGAAGGCCTGACGTATCCTTATCAATACGGTGAACAATTCCTGGACGCAGAACCCCATTGATACCCGACAAGTCCTTAATATGATACATAAGGGCATTTACTAGGGTTCCACTAGTATGACCAGCACTCGGATGCACAACCATTCCCTGAGGCTTGTTAACAATGGCCACATCCTCATCTTGATAGATGATTTCTAGTGGAAGATTCTCAGCCACATACTCTAAAACCTCTGATTCTGGCACATGGTAAGTAACGACATCGCCCTCTTGGACAGTGTATTTAGCTTTCTTGACTTGGCCATTGACCAAAACCTGACCTGATTTGATTTGTTCATTCGCGAGACTGCGTGATAATTCTGTCAAATCCGACAAAGCCTTATCTAAACGCAGGCCACCAGTTTCAATTTTAATTTCCATTTATTTCCTCTTTTAGCATTGCAATCAATAAAATAATCACTCCAACAGTCAGATAGCTATCTGCGACATTGAAAATTGCAAAATTGATAAAATCCACATGAAACATATCCACAACAAAGCCCTGACTGATTCTGTCAATAAAGTTTCCAAGACCACCTGCAATAATCAAGGTCAAACCCAAAACCATCCAGAGTGAGTCCTCCATGTGTTTATGTAAATACCAAATGGCACCTACCACGACAACCAGAGTAATGACAGCGAATAGCAACTGCTGATCTTGTAAGATAGAAAAGGCTGCCCCTCGATTTTGCAGGTAGGTCAAGCTAACGAAATTGGGAATCCAAGAGCGCACTTCACCCAGTGGAATCTGCTGGACGATATAGGATTTTACCAACTGATCCAGCCCAATCAAAAGCAGTACAACGACTGCTACTATTCCTCTTTTTTTCATGATTTCCTCTTTTGATCAAAATATTCTTGCATGACTTCTACAAAGAGAGTCCCAGCTTGACTGAGTTCCACTTCCTCACGTTTGACATAAACCATGCGGTTATCTAAATTATCCTTGAGACGAATAACTGTAATGCCATTGACACTGTCACTATCTAAAAATCCAGACCCTGTCGCATAAGCGTCCGTCCGCTCTAAAATACCATTCAAGGTAGCGCGGTCTGTCACATTAAACATCTGTGAGCTAGCACTAGTATCGACAAAATTCTCCGAATAATAAAGGTACTCGTCTTTCTCTTGGGTAAAACGAACTGTTGGTAGATCCGCTAAATCCTCCATGATCAATTCCTCTTTCTGAGCTAAAGGATGCCCCTCGCGAAGATAAATGTGGGTATGGAATGGAATCAATTCAATGACCTCCAGGCCTAACTTTTCAACCCGTTGCATAATCCCCTTTTTATTTTGATTGTTGAGGTAGATAATCCCAATCTCACTATGTCCCTGAGCTACTTCGTCTAAAATTTGAACAGTAGTTGATTCAAAGATTCGGAAATTCTTATAGTCAGGATAGCGCTCTGAAAAGGCCGTAATGGTTGGTGGCAAAAAGTCATAGTGCTGACTAGCAATGGAAAATTCATCCTTTTCTTCTTCATGATTGGCATACTGATTTTGAAAAATATCAAATCCTTTAACCAATTCTTGCGCTTTTTCATAGAATTCCATACCACGACGAGTCAAGAAAGTCCCTGAGCTAGTTCGACGGAAAATCTTAAATCCCAATTCTTTTTCCAAATCACGAACAGAAATGGACAGACTCGGCTGACTAACATACATCTTTTCAGCAGCTTCACGGAAAGTACCACTATTGGCAATAGCCACAACATAGCGTAATTGTTGAATGTTCATCTTCTACCCCCAACTTCTTTATCTTTTCATTATACCATATTTTACAAGTTTTCCAAAAAGGAAAAAAGTCAGGAAACTTTCAAGTCTCAATGAATACTCTAACATCCCCAGACAAAAATTAGAATGAGATCTTTTTTTACTCCTCATCTGATTTCAAACAAATAAAAACAGCAAATCTTGTTGATTTACCGTGTAAAACACGATACAAATTCGATTTCCAATAATTTGATAAAAGAAAACTCTCTAAAGATTTCTTATATTCTATAAATCAACTAGAATAAGACTCTTCAATCCTATTAGCTATATCTGGACCTACCTCCCAAATCCCAACATAAGGTTGTTCAATATACTGTTTTTCTTTCATAGTATATAGATAGACTACACTATCCTTTTCTTCATTCTGATGAGTGAATTTGATAATGATGTAATCTTTAACATTTGTCGGTTGATCATTTGAACTTTCTAAAGTTGTAGATCTGGACTGTCCCTGTATCTCCTCAATCAACTTTGAAACTTCTTCTCTCTTGATTATAGTTTTAACATCTTCAGTGAGTTTTTTCTGTAGAGAAATAACAGAGATCGTTTCAGGTTCAGGAAGAATAAGTTTTTTCTTACTAACACAAGCAGATAGAACAAGAAAAGAGATTAAACAGACTATTACAGTGATAAGCTTTTTCATACAGGTTCACATCCCTTCAATATCCCTGCTTCCTTACTCAGATACAGTCATAATATCAAACCTTAGCAATTTTTACAATATCTTATTCTCTTATAAATTTCATGACTCTAAAAGCTCTACATTAAACTATTTTTTCATTGTAAAATAGAGTGACCGACAAATTTGCTTCTTACATAGGATTTTAAAATATGGGTACCAAAATGGGTACCAAAACAAAAAAATAGGCTCTCCGAAAACTCGGAAAGCCTTATTTATGCTATTCAGCATCCTCGCCTTTATATTTCAAGGCTCGGGATAAAAAGATTCACTGAATCTTTTTATTTAGCGATTGGGTAAACAGAAACTTGTTTTTTATCGCGTCCTTTACGTTCAAAGCGTACTACGCCTTCAACTTTAGCGAACAAAGTATCGTCTCCACCACGACCAACGTTTACACCTGGGTAGATGTGTGTACCACGTTGACGGTAAAGGATTGATCCACCTGTTACAGTTTGTCCGTCAGCTGCTTTAGCTCCAAGACGTTTTGCTTGTGAATCACGTCCGTTTGATGTAGAACCTCCACCTTTTTTGTGGGCGAAAAGTTGCAAGTTGTTAAGAGTCATTTTTAACATAATGTTTTCCTCCGTGTTAGTTTTCTGTGATAACTCTGGTTTGGACGAACTCAGAAGAGTTCTCCGATAAGTTTGCCATACCTAAGAAAAATGATTCAAAGAATAACTGGGTCATTTCTCTCTGGTGTGAAGGAAGATCTTTTGGAATTTCAACCATCAGATAGCCACCTTCATCTTCGTTTAATTCTAGGATTGGTTCATAGCCTGCAAATTTCTCAATGGAATTGATAAAGTTAATGGCAAGCGTAGAAACCGATGCACACACGACATCTAAGCCGTATTCGCCACTCTCGGCGTGTCCAGTAATTTCCGCACTCCTCAGCTCGCCATCTTCGGCTCTCTCAAAGACTGCTTGTATCATGTGTTCTCCTTAAAATTAAGCGTTGATTGCGTTGATGACAACTTTAGTATATGGTTGACGGTGACCTTGTTTACGGTGGCTACCTTTTTTAGGTTTGTACTTGTAAGTAACAACTTTCTTTTGTTTTCCTTGTTTTTCAACAGTTCCAACTACAGTAGCTCCAGCAACAAGTGGAGTTCCGACAACAGTGTTTTCACCACCAACAAGAACAACTTCGTTAAAAGTAACTTCTTGACCAGCTTCAACGTTCAATTTTTCAACGTAAACTGCTTGACCAACTTCAACTTTAACTTGTTTTCCACCAGTTTTGATAATTGCGTATGTGCTCATTATGCACCTCCTATGATTTTTATGGGTTTCCCCGAATTTTTGTGAAGACTCGCCTAGCATCGTGGGACGAACCACTTAAACTTGAATAATCAAGCAACGATGTTCGTGCGGTTGCACAGGATCGTGCATAGTCAACTCTTCAAGTATAGCATATCTCCTATTTTCTTACAAGTAATAACACCTAAAATGAAGCTTTTTCTTTTACTTTTTTCTGCCAAGATGCAAAAAGCATGCTGAGGTAAAAAATACTCATCATAATAGGAACACCAAGAATGGTCTTTTCATGATAGAAAATCGTCAAATAGGCTGAAAAGACAACGCCAAGGACAAAACTACTAAGCAGGCTAACAAATATGAACCCTTCACGCAAAAAAGGAGTGTGCTTAGTTCGGAAATAATCTCCAAAAGCCAGCATGGTCCGTTTGATGTTCCCTGTCATAAAAGCGTTATTGTAGGCAATACCCGACACTTCTCCAAAAGCAGTTGTCACTAGTCCCATACAGAAAGCCAAAGGCGGTACTAGATAGATATTATCTACAGTCTGCGGTACAAAACCGATAACTACTGATAAGATTGCCAAAGGAATCAGTGACAAAATTGGTTTTTTCACAATTCTTAATTTTTCCTTATAAACAGTTAGTAAAAAGACCCCCATCATAAAAGCTAGCAAGGTCATTACTTTAGCACTGGCATCAGAAACATTATGTTGAATAAGTCCCACTGAAAGAAATACGACATTCCCAGTTTGTCCAGCTACAAGAGTATTCCCTCGCACAATAAAAGTATAGGCATCTACATAACCTGCACAAAACGTCAAAAAAAGCGCTAGCCTCTTAGACTGACGTGATATTTTTCTTATAGGTAATAACCTCATTTTCCCTCCCATTTCATTTACTCATCTCATTATTTTACCACTTTCTTTGGAAAAGGCCTAGTAGCTTATTTGAATTTTTTTACCCTCTGTTGGATAGTCCCGTCTATCTGTGTTATAATGAAAGAAGGATTTGAAATCGGAAAAGGAGTAACTATGCTTAAATTAGGTGTCATCGGAACAGGGGCTATCAGCCACTACTTCATAGAAGCAGCCCATTCCAGTGGAGAATACAAGCTGGTCGCAGTCTATTCTAGAAAACTAGAAACTGCGGCAACCTTTGCTTCTCGCTATCAGAATATCCAACTCTTTGATCAAGTAGAGGATTTCTTGCAGAGTTCCTTTGATGTGGTCTATATTGCTAGCCCAAACTCCTTGCATTTTGCTCAGGCAAAAGCTTCATTGACTGCAGGTAAACATGTCATTCTTGAAAAGCCAGCTGTCACTCAGCCACAAGAATTGCTAGATTTGAGACATACAGCTGAGAAAAATCACTGTTTTATATTCGAAGCAGCTCGCAATCACCATGAAAAAGCTTTCACTATCATCAAAAACTTTTTAGCAGACAAGCAAATTTTAGGGGCAGATTTCAACTATGCCAAGTATTCTTCCAAAATGCCTAACTTGTTGGCTGGGGAGATACCAAATGTCTTCTCAGATCGTTTTGCTGGCGGTGCTCTCATGGATTTGGGGATTTATCCCCTCTATGCTGCTATTCGCCTCTTTGGAAAAGCTAAGGACGCGACCTATCAGGGGCAACAGCTTGACAATAGCATGGACCTGAATGGAGACGGAATCCTCTTTTACCCTGATTTTCAAGTTCATATCAAAGCTGGGAAAAACATCACTTCCAATCTTCCTTGCGAAATTTACACAACAGATGGAACCTTGACTCTCAACACGATTGAGCATGTTCGCTCGGCTATTTTTACCGACCATCAAGGCAATCAAGTTCAGCTCCCTATCCAACAAGCTCCTCATACGATGACTGAGGAAGTTGCTGCATTTGCACACATGATCCAGCAACCAGATCTGAATCTCTACCAAACTTGGCTGGAAGATGCAAGTTATGTTCATGAGCTACTATATACCATGCGCCAGACTGCTGGCATTAGATTTGAGGCAGAAAAATGAAAACCAAACTACCTACTGAATGGCAAGAACTAAGTGACCAACTCGGTTTCCAAGAATTCACCCCCATTCAAATTCAACTATTTGAGCCCCTTCTTGCTGGAGAAAATCTTCTAGGAGTGAGCCCAACAGGAACTGGTAAGACCCTAGCTTACCTTCTACCAAGTCTTCTCAGACTACAAAAGAAAAAAGCCCAACAACTCTTGATTCTAGCACCAAATACAGAACTTGCTGGACAGATTTTTGATGTATGTAAAACGTGGGCTGAAGCTATCGGCTTAACTGCCCAACTCTTCTTATCAGGTTCGAGTCAGAAACGCCAGATTGAACGCCTAAAAAAAGGACCAGAAATTCTGATTGGAACCCCTGGCCGTATCTTTGAACTAATTAAATTGAAAAAAATCAAGATGATGAATGTGGAAACCATCATCCTAGATGAATTTGACCAATTACTAGATGATTCTCAGATACACTTTGTCGAGAAAATCACTCACTACGCACCGCGTGACCACCAACTGGTCTACATGAGTGCGACGACCAAGTTTGACCAAGAAAAGATTGCGCCTAACACACGTACCATTGATCTTTCTGACCAAAAATTGGACAACATCCAGCACTTCTACATGCAGGTAGATCAACGTCACCGAGTGGATATGCTACGAAAACTGGCTCATGTGGAGGATTTTCGCGGTCTGGTCTTCTTTAACAGCCTGTCAGACCTTGGAAGCGCAGAAGAAAAACTACAGTATCGGGATATCTTGGCTGTTTCTCTTGCTAGTGATGTCAATGTCAAGTTCAGAAAAGTAATTTTAGAGAGATTCAAGGATAAGCAACTAACCCTACTTCTTGCAACTGACCTTCTGGCACGTGGAATTGATATCGATAGCCTAGAATGTGTCGTAAACTTTGATGTTCCTAGAGACATTGAAACCTACACTCACCGTGCTGGCCGTACTGGCCGCATGGGCAAAGAAGGTTATGTTATCACTCTCGTAACCCATCATGAAGAACTTAAAAAACTCAAAAAGTTTGCAAGTGTACGAGAAATTGTCCTAAAAAATCAAGAACTCTATATTAAATAATGTTGGCCTTAGTCAACCTCTGATTTAAAATAAGATCCTTAGAATACGAGTTTCTAAGGACCTTATCTCAAGACTGAGCTTGGGACAATAGCCCCTTATCTCCAAAAAAGCAACGGATTTGCCGTTGCTTTTTTGTGGTTGAAAACTATTTTGTCCCAAGCTCTTTTTTATTACTAAAAATTAAAGAATTCCATGGCCTGTTTGAAAAGCAATTCAGTATACTCTGGGTCTTCTTGGGCAATGGTAACTTGATCTTGAATCATTTCCAAATCATCCGTTATCATGCCGTCAGCTCCCAATTGAACAGATTTATCAAAGGACTCTGAACTATTGATGGTCCACACGTACAATTTCTGATCGGTATTCCAAAGCTTGTTGACAAAATTTTCATCTAAAGTTGAATACTCCATGGTATAACCTGTAGCCTTGGTTCTTGGAAAAATACTATTATAAGGTAGGATGAGAAAGACTGGAATTTGAGTATCATAGGCTAAAACCTGGTCAATCACATGGTAGTCCAAGGATTGCATTTGGTGACCATTCTGCTTAAGAACAGTTCCATATTTTTCCATAAAGCGTTTCATCATATCTGGGCTATCTTTTCGACTGGTTTTAATTTCAATGAGGAGTTTTTGATGCAATTCATTGGCTTTATTGAGATAGTCATCAAAACTGGACACCTTGCTATGATAACCATTTTCTGAAATATTGAGTTTGGTTAATTCTTCCAAAGTGAGATCCTGAGGATTGGCATTAACTCCTGTCAATTTCTTGATATTGGCATCATGCATCATGACAAACTGACCATCTTTTGTTTCCTGAACATCTGTCTCAACGAAATCTGGAGATAACTGAGCGGTTTTTTCTAGTGATTGGACAGTATTTTGCACACCATTCTTATTAGATACTCCCCTGTGAGAAATGATTAAAGGTTTATGTGAAACTGGAGCTTCTAAATAAACATAACCCTCAAGAGCGAAAAAGATACAAGCACAGCCCATCACTCCCCATCTCATCCAGTGGTCTTTCTTTCTCCTTGGTGTGATTTCTAGTTCTTCTCCTGTTAAGAAGGAAACAAACTTAATGAGAAAGTAAGTCAAGGTCATATAGTGGAAATTCTTAATCAAGACAAAGTTGATAATTCCCATAACAAGAGATTCCTTATGGGTCAAACCATCCATTAGTGCCTGACTTGCCAAGATTGGAATCAATAAAAGAATGAAAAATAGGTAGGTTTTGACGACAATCCAAAGCAAGTTCCAAGTATAAAACCAGGAGTGCTTTCTTGTCTTCTCTAGACTGTATCTGACTGCTTCTTTGACTGTTTTTTTCTCAAATAAAAGCTGAGGTAGAGCAAACATGAAACGCACTGAAATGTAAAATAGAAGTAAAGCCAGAATAGTAACCACTATACCTACTAGCCAATACTTGTCTTCTACATAATCAACGATAAAGTCCGGTATGACAATTTTATTTAGGTAGTAAATCTTTAAAATCTTTCGAATCAATGGAAAGAGCATCATGACATAAAAGAAGATAAAGGCTATCTTTGCAAGCGTGACTTGCTTCATAAACAAAAAACTTTGGCGAAAGACCTTGCGACTGTACTCCAGCAAGGTCCTTTTTTCATGGCATAATAAATGCCGGGCTCCGATAAAGAGAAGTCCTATCTGGTAATAGGCGATCAGTAAATTAACGATTACCAGAATAAATAAAGCAAGACTAACAAAGGGAGAACCCTTTATAATGGCAAAAATATTGTTGTAAGATAGAAAGAGATAACCTGTCTGACGGAGTAAAAGTCCAGCAATCCAAGAATTGGACGGTAACCAGACAAACTCAATCATCATAAAAGTCAAGAAAAAGAGAAAGAGTATTTTATCTAGATTAAAGTATATCTGCTTAAAACCTAGATTTTTAGGTTTTTCAGGTTTCATAGGCACTCCTAGTCAAATAATTGAGACAAGTCCAAGCCTCCAAAAGGATTGTTTGATAGACTACTTTCTGTCCCTAACAATTCTCTAGCTTGGTCTGACTCTAGAAAGGACTCGTAAACACGCGCTGTCATACGAGCATCCTCTAAGCTATTATGAGACTGACCTTGAAATTCAAGAAACGAGGCAACGGTTTGCAATTTGAGATTGGCAATACCGTGTAAATCCGAACTCCGACGTTCAAAAGCTTCATCATACAGATCCACCTTGTACTGTCGGCTATAATCTAAACCATGCTCTGCTAGAATAGGCAAATCACTTTTAGCAGCATTGTATCCAACCATCGGCAAAGCACCCACAAACTCTTGGAATTCTTTTATGACTTCCTCCACTGGAGGAGCATCTTTTAAGGTCTCGGCTGTAATCCCAGTCAAACCATTGATAAAACTTTTTAGAGGCACACTGGTATGAACATAGGAATCATAGGCATCGATCTCCTGACCATCTCTAAAACGCACTGCCGATACTTGAATCAAGTGTGTTTGTCCTTCGTGCTGATTAAATTCTAAGTCAAAAGCAATGTAATCTTCTAATCGTTCCATTTTCTACCTCTCCTATACTGTTATTTTACTTGAGCAACTATACTATTTAGAAATAAAAGAAGCCATCAGGTTAGCATTAACCTAAACAGCTCCTTGATTATCCTCCAAATAAACGAGCAAAAAAGCCTTTCTTAGTGGATTGGACTTCTTCTTTTGCTTGGTCCAGCTCTAGCTTAAGATTTTCTTGATCCTTCATGGCTTGAAGAGTCAATTGTTGCTGCTGATCGAGTTGTTTGTCTTTCTCAGCAATCTGACGGTCTTTGATACGCATCTGCTCATCTTTTTCTGATAACTGACGATCCTTGGCTTTTAATTGTTCATAAAGACGAAGAATTTCTGCATTCTTCTCATCAACCAGAATCTCCATCAGTTCACGTTGCTTGACATCTTCACTGACAGGCTCATCTTCAAAAATCGTTTTTTTATAGATTTCTTCTAGCTTAATCAAGCCACTTCTGGTAACGACTGTTACCCCTTTGTCATTTTTATCTGTGTCTTCTTCTGGTAATTCTTTGACACGGTTATTGATTGCTTGGCGAGATAATCCTAAGACCTCTGCAATCTCACTGACGGTCATTTCAATACTCATAATATCCTCTGAAACGTTTTCTAGCTTTTCTTTATTTAAATCTTATCATAAGCTAGAAAAACTGTCAAATTTCCGCTTAATCTAAAGCCTTCAAAAATGCTAACAAGACTTGGGCAGAGCGACGTCCAGCTTCGATAATAAACTCATCAAAAGAGATGTTTGCTTCATGGTTGGCATTATCACTCATAGCTCGAATGACTAAAACTGGGAGATTAAAGGCATGCGCTGCCTGAGCAATAGCTGCTCCTTCCATCTCAACTGCTAAAACTTCTGGAAAATGGGACTTAATCGCTTCTATCTTGTCATTTCCTGCAACAAAACTATCTCCTGTAGCAATCAAACCAAGATGCCAGTTTTGGTCCAATTGAGATAAACTCTCTTGAATTTTGGCGACAAAGGTTTTATCTGATTCAAAATAAAGCGGTTGTTGCGCCATTTGCCCATAAGCATAGCCAAAAGCTGTAACATCCACGTCATGATAGGCTAACTTGTCAGCAATCACGACATCCCCAACAGCGATACCTTCTGCTACTGCCCCAGCTGAGCCCGTATTAATTAGAGCATCCACCTGGAAATGATCAGCCAAAATCGCCACACTCATAGCAGACATAACTTTACCAATTCCACTTTCTACAAGAACGACTTCATGAGAGGCAATGGTTCCTATGTGATAGGTATTCCCCAAAACAACTTGCTCTTGGGCATTGTCTAAATGCTGGACCAGATAAGCCAGTTCTTCTGGCATAGCCGCAATAATTCCTATTTTCATTTCAATTCCTTTTCTATTACAAAAGTTTCATTGCTAAGACAAGCAAAATCAAGAGAAAGATGACAGCAAATAAGATTTTATTCAGTTTAGAATTGAAGACATTTCTCTTGGTATTTTCAATGCGACGGCTTTTATGAATAGACGGTTCGACCTGAATCTTCAAGGTTTCCTGGCTAAAACCATGATCCTTAGGATTGGCATAACCAAAACGGGAAGAAGAGGTTGGTAAAATCTTAGTTTCCTCATCATCTAGTAAAGGAGGACCTGTAATTTTTTCGCCTCTATTAGCTCTTTCAATCATTTCATCCGTTAATAAAGGTTTACCCATACTGACCTCCTCTATTTTTTCTGCAATTC
The DNA here is from genome assembly GCF_946190325.1 of Streptococcus mitis. Classification (GTDB taxonomy): domain Bacteria; phylum Bacillota; class Bacilli; order Lactobacillales; family Streptococcaceae; genus Streptococcus; species Streptococcus mitis_CF. Next base: position 479,826 of record NZ_CAMHZR010000001.1, read on the forward strand.
CCAATACTGTATAGCCATAATTGTCTTGGCATCACAGATATGACCTGATTGGATCAATTCCTTAGTTTCTTCTAAGCTCACTTCAAGGACTTCCAAGGTCTCATCTTCATCCTGCGGACGCGGATTTTCCACTTTCGTCAAATCGCTTGCTAGGTATAATTTTAACTTTTCATTACAAAAGCCAATGGCTGAATAAAAGTCATACAAGAGTTCTAATTTCCCTGTATAGGCTGTTTCTTCCTCTAATTCACGCAGAGCTGCTGCGACAGGGTCTGTATTTTCTCCTACTTCCAGTTTTCCGGCTGGAATTTCGTAAGAGACAGCCTCGATGGCTTTGCGGTACTGCTTAACCAAGATGAGTTTTTGTTCATCCGTTACTGCTAAAACACAGACAGCTCCATTGTGGAAAATCAAATCACGTTGAGCAGTTCCCTTACCTTCTGGTAATTCAACCTGATCTTGAACCAGTTTAAATATTGGTCCTTGATAGATTTCTTTTCGGCTAAGCGTTTTTTCTTCAAATTCCATGATAAGCTCCTACTGATTCTTAGGATGGTGAGGAAGGCGTGTTGCATATTCGTCTTTGTTGACCTGACGACCGCGACCAATCGCAATAGCATCTGCTGGCACGTCTTTGGTAATAGTTGAACCAGCTCCAACGAGGGAATTGTCACCTAACTCAACTGGCGCAATAATGGTTGAATTTGAACCAACAAAGACATTGTTGCCAATGACTGTCTTGTATTTATTTTTGCCGTCATAGTTGACTGTAATGGTTCCAGCACCAAAATTAACCTTGCTACCCACTTCACAGTTTCCGATATAAGTCAAATGACCAGCCTTAGTATTCTCGCCGATTGAAGAACCTTTCACCTCAACAAAGTTACCAATATGAACTTGGGCACCCAGACTTGAACCTGGACGAATGTGGGCGTAAGGACCGACTGTTACACCGTCTGCAACACTACTTTCCTCAATCATAGAATTGGTAATGACAGCTCTTGCTCCGATAGTGCTATCCACCACATACGTTCCATTTGTCAAAACAGTCTCAGCACCAATTGTCGTGTGCCCTTTTAAGGTAACATTGGCTTCGATTTGAACTTCGGGAGCAATCTCAACATCAATATCGATATAAGTTGCTTCTGGGTTGACAAAGCTGACCCCATTGACCATGTGTTTATGATTGATGCGACGACGCATAACCGACTCAGCAGTCGCAAGTGCTACACGGTCATTTACCCCAAGACTCTCATCAAAATCTTTTAATGTATAAGCACCGACTTTTTCACCAGCTTCACGGAAAATACCAATCACATCTGTAATATAGTATTCACCTTGAGCATTATTGGTATTGATATTTTTTAGAGCTTCAAATAATCGTTCATTATCAAAGACATATGTTCCAGTGTTGATTTCCTTGATTTGTTTTTCAAAATCTGTAGCATCCTTCTGCTCAACAATGCGAAGAACTTCAGCATTGTCATTACGCACAATTCGTCCATAGCCAAAAGGATTATCCGTTTCAGCAGTCAAGATAGTGGCCACATTTTTATGATTGATATGGAAATCAATCAAGTTTTTCAAGCTTTCACCTGTGATTAAAGGAGTATCTCCTGCGATGACCAAGGTGTGACCTGACAAACCTTCCAAAATTGGCTCTGTCATCATAACCGCATGACCAGTCCCTAACTGTTCAGATTGAGTCACAAATTCTGTCTGTCCAGCCAAGACCTCTTCAACCAATTCCGCCTTGTGTCCTACAACTGTTACTGTCTTTTCAGGTTGTATAGCTCCCACACTACGGAAAACATGTTCCAACATAGAAATACCCGCAACCTTGTGCAAAACTTTTGGCAAATCCGATTTCATGCGAGTTCCTTTACCCGCTGCTAAAATAATGGCATAATTTGACATAATCTTCTCTTTTCTCTAGAAATTCCCTTTTATTATACCATATTTCAAATCATTCCGCGCTCTTGAATGAAAAAATGCTCTAAAGTCCTCTATTAACCCATTTTTTGAGTATTTTTTTTTGATTTTTTTTCATTTATAAGGTAAAATTATAAGATATGAGAAAGAAAATTAATCCGCTTATTTTGTTTGGTTTTTTTGGGATTATGATTTTCATTTTAATCCTAAATCGCCCTCGTTTTGAGGACCATCCTGTAAAAACAAAGTCAAATATCGCGCAAGTAGAATCGCAAGCGCTACATAATATAGATAAACCGGTGATTGATGTTTCTGGTTGGCAACGGCCTGAGGAAATTAATTACGATACTCTCTCCCAAAACATTTCAGGAGCTATCGTTCGCGTCCATAGTGGCGCTCAGTCTTCAAAAGAGAATGATGCTTCCTTTGTTAATGGGGTAGACAAGGCCTTTAAAACCCATATTACCGAGTTTCAAAAACGAAATGTCCCAGTTGGGGTCTATGCCTATGTAGCTGGAAAAAGTATCCAAGAAATGGAAAAGGCTGCTGAAAGTTTTTATAATTCCGCATCGCCATACAGCCCTAGCTACTATTGGCTAGATGTGGAAGAAAAAACCATGTCCAATATGAACGAAGGTGTTGAAGCCTTTCGTGCAAAACTAGAATCACTAGGTGCTAAAAATATCGGAATCTACGTTGGGGTCTATTTCATGGAAGAACACAGTATTGATACTGACAAGTTTACGTCTGTGTGGATTCCTTCCTATGGTTCTGACTCAGGATTTTACGAGGCAACTCCTAAGACTGATATAGATTATGACATTCACCAGTACACTTCTAAAGGAAAAATTGCTGGCTTTGACCACGATTTGGATATCAACGTCATCTCTTCTTTAAAAAATAAAGAAGAAACCTTTAGAAAACTCTTTTTAAAACCTTAAAAGCATTTGTTTCTCATTTGCTTTTTCTTTTTGTTTTAGATTGTGATACAATATAGTAAGGATTTTTTGAAATAGAAATAGTTGGAGGAAAAATATGCTCTCATGGTTAGCACGCGTTATTAAAGGGATTGTCATTGCTCTGGGATTTATCTTACCAGGAATTTCCGGAGGGGTTCTAGCAGCAATCTTAGGAATTTATGAACGAATGATTGGTTTTCTGGCTCATCCCTTTAAAGACTTTAAAGAAAATGTTTTGTACTTTATTCCAGTTGCCATTGGTATGCTTCTGGGAATCGGCTTATTTTCCTACCCGATTGAATACCTGCTTGAAAATTATCAGGTCTTTGTCTTATGGAGCTTTGCAGGTGCCATCATCGGTACAGTTCCTAGCCTTCTCAAAGAATCAACTCGAGAATCTGATCGAGACAAGATTGATTTAGTCTGGTTCTGGATAACCTTTATCATTTCTGGACTAGGACTCTATGCCTTAAATTTTGTCGTTGGAACCTTAAGTGCCAGCTTTCTTAATTTCGTCCTAGCAGGTGCACTGCTGGCTCTTGGCGTATTAGTTCCTGGCCTCAGTCCATCAAATCTACTTTTGATTTTGGGCCTCTATGCTCCTATGTTGACTGGTTTTAAAACCTTTGACCTCTTGGGAACCTTCTTCCCGATTGGAATCGGGGCAGGTGCAACTCTCATCATTTTTTCAAAATTGATGGATTACGCCTTAAACAACTACCACTCACGCGTCTATCATTTCATCATCGGTATCGTCCTATCAAGTACCCTTTTGATCTTGATTCCAAATGCAGGAAATGCTGAAAGTATCCAGTACACCGGTATTTCTCTTGTTGGGTATGTCATCATTGCCTTCTTCTTTGCACTGGGAATCTGGCTTGGTATTTGGATGAGCCAATTGGAGGATAAGTATAAATAATGGCAAAAAAAGTTAAAATCAAAAAAACATTGGTGGAACAAATCCTGTCTAAAGCAGGTATCCCACATCAGGGGATTCAAATCAATGCCCTTGAAGGTGAGCTTCCTCAAGATTATGAACGAGACCAGATTTTCAAAACCTTGGCGCTTTTAGGAGATAAAACCGGACCAATTATCGGAATTGTCCCTATCACTCAACACTTGTCTGAAAAGAAACTAGCCAAAATTTCTGGCAATAAAAAAGTGAGCATGATTCCACAAAAGGACTTGGAAAAAACAACTGGTTACATTCATGGAGCTAATAATCCTGTTGGAATTCGCCAGAAACACAATTACCCTATTTTTATCGATAAGATTGCTCTAGACTTGGATCAAATGATTGTCTCTGCAGGCGAAGTCGGACAAAGCATTATCGTTGCGCCACAAGACTTGGCTAGTTTTGTAAAGGCTGACTTTGCAGATATCTTGGAGGACAGCAAGTAATGAAACTCTACTTTGTCCGCCACGGTCGTACAGTCTGGAACCAAGAAGGGCGCTTTCAAGGTGCCAGTGGAGATTCTCCCCTTCTTCCTGAATCCATTGACACCCTAAAACAACTTGGCCACTATCTCAAGGAAATTCCTTTTGATCAGATTTATTCAAGTGATTTACCTCGAGCGGTCAAATCTGCTGAGATTATCCAAAGTCAACTCCAGACTCCCTGTCCTTTAAAAAGTGTTCCTAATCTCCGTGAATGGCATCTGGGGAAGTTGGAAGGTTTGAAAATCGCAACCTTGGAAGCTATTTACCCGCAACAAATCAAAGCTTTCCGATCTAATCTTGCCAAGTTTGACACTCAAATGTTTGGAGCCGAATCCCTCTATAGCACCACACAACGGACCATCCAATTTATCAAATCACTCAAAGATAGTCCTGCTGAGCGTATTCTAATTGTCGGTCACGGTGCTAATCTTACTGCCAGTCTTCGTACTCTTCTAGGATATAAAGAACCACTTCTTCGTAAAGAGGGCGGTCTAGCAAATGCCAGCCTAACTATTCTAGAAACCCATGATTTTGAAACATTTACACTCGATACTTGGAATGATACTTCCTATCAATAACAGAACTTGATTTTAGCGTCAAGTTCTTTTTAGTTTTTAAAGATTATCCGTGAATTTCTTGGCTATTTATGATAAAATGGGAGTATCGCAAAAAATGACTCATCGTATTCAATTTTGAGTAAAACTAGGAGGATCCCATGTCAACAGAACATATGGAAGAACTAAATGACCAGCAGATCGTTCGCCGTGAAAAAATGGCTGCGCTTCGTGAACAAGGAATCGATCCTTTCGGAAAACGCTTTGAACGCACTGCAAATTCACAAGAATTAAAAGATAAATTTGCTGACCTTGATAAAGAACAATTACATGATAAAAATGAAACAGCTACTATCGCAGGACGCTTGGTAACCAAACGTGGTAAAGGTAAAGTTGGATTTGCCCACCTTCAAGACCGCGAAGGTCAAATCCAGATCTACGTTCGTAAGGATGCTGTCGGCGAAGAAAACTACGAAATCTTCAAAAAAGCAGACCTTGGTGACTTCCTTGGTGTCGAAGGTGAAGTGATGCGTACAGATATGGGAGAACTCTCTATCAAAGCTACTCACATCACTCACTTGTCTAAGGCTCTTCGTCCTCTGCCAGAGAAATTCCACGGTTTGACAGACGTTGAAACAATTTACCGTAAACGTTACCTAGACTTGATTTCTAACCGTGAAAGCTTTGAGCGCTTTGTTACTCGTTCAAAAATCATCTCTGAAATCCGTCGTTACCTTGACCAAAAAGGTTTCCTTGAAGTAGAAACACCTGTTCTTCACAACGAGGCTGGTGGTGCTGCGGCTCGTCCATTTATCACCCACCATAATGCCCAAAACATTGACATGGTGCTTCGTATCGCGACTGAGCTTCACTTGAAACGCCTTATCGTGGGTGGTATGGAGCGTGTCTATGAAATCGGCCGTATCTTCCGTAACGAAGGAATGGATGCCACTCATAACCCTGAGTTTACTTCTATCGAAGTTTACCAAGCTTATGCAGACTTCCAAGACATCATGGACTTAACTGAAGGTATTTTCCAACACGCTGCTAAATCAGTCAAAGGCGATGGCCCAGTCAACTACCAAGGTACTGAAATCAAAATCAATGAACCATTTAAGCGTGTTCACATGGTGGATGCTATCAAGGAAATTACTGGTGTAGATTTCTGGCAAGACATGACTTTCGAGGAAGCCAAAGCTATCGCTGCTGAGAAGAAAGTTCCAGTTGAGAAACACTACACTGAAGTTGGTCACATCATCAATGCCTTCTTTGAAGAGTTTGTTGAAGAAACCTTGATCCAACCGACCTTTGTCTATGGACATCCAGTAGCTGTATCTCCACTTGCTAAGAAGAATCCTGAAGACGAACGCTTTACTGACCGTTTCGAGCTCTTCATCATGACCAAGGAGTACGGTAATGCCTTTACTGAGTTGAACGACCCAATCGACCAACTTAGCCGTTTCGAAGCCCAAGCTAAAGCTAAAGAACTTGGTGATGATGAAGCGACAGGAATCGACTATGACTACATTGAAGCTCTTGAATACGGTATGCCACCAACAGGTGGTTTGGGAATCGGTATCGACCGCCTCTGCATGCTTCTCACTGATACAACTACTATCCGTGACGTATTGCTTTTCCCAACAATGAAATAATCTCTTATCCTCTGGTACTTGCCAGAGGATTTTTCGATACAAAAAGAGACTGAGTAAAAACTCAATCTCTACTTTTCACTTCTTTTGTTGCTACATCTTCTCCAAACCATTTCTGGCTGATTTCCTGGAACTTACCTTCTTTGTATAGTGCGATAAAGGCTTGGTTTAAAGCTTGTAGTAATCTTTTGTCAGCTGGTCTAAATCCGACAGCAAAAGATTCACTTTCAAATCCTGCTGAAAAGACATTGTAGTCATTTAATATACCTTCAGACTGGAGGTAATAATTAGCATACACTCGATCAATCAACAAGGCATCAATTCTATCATTCTTCAAATCAATCAAGGCTTCATTGAAACTCTGGTATTGATTAGCCTTCTGATCTTTGACACGATTTTTCAGTAATTCTGGCTGAGCTTCAAAGTCTAAGTAACCAGAAGAACCGGCTTGGGCTCCCAAGGTCTTATCTTTCATATCATCTACTGAATGAATCTGCTGGCCTTTCTTCGTAACCAGAACTTGCTGATTTTCCATATAAGGAATGCTAAAGGAAACTTTCTCTCGGCGTTCATCAGTGGCAGAATAGCCATTCCATATGGCATCAATGGTCCCGTTTTGCAGTTCCGTCTCCTTCATATCCCAGTCAATTGGCTGAAATTGAACCTTAAAACCTAATTTATCAGAGACAGCTTGCGCTAAGTCAATATCAAATCCTGTATATTGACCATTCTTTTCTTCAAAACCCATGGGAACAAAGGTATTGTCAAAACCAATAGTAATCGTTCCCTGCTCTTGATACTTAGCCCAGTTATCCTGCTTTGGATCGCTAGCCTTCTGAGTACAAGCTGTTAAAAAGAGAGTCAGGAGAGAAACCAATACTAAAGCAATTTTCTTATTAGTCATTGGCACCTCCTACTTGGGCTCAACCTTGAGAATCTGATCTGCGATGTTTTCAGCGAACTGTAAATCGTGGGTAACGACAATCTGCGTCATACCAAGTTCCCTATTTTGCAAGATTAGTTTTTCTACTTCCAAGCGCAATTCTGGATCCAGAGCAGAAGTTGGTTCATCGTAACCAATGATTTCTGGGTCAATCATCATAGCACGCGCCAAGGCCACACGCTGCTTTTGCCCACCAGATAATGAGAAAGGATAGGCATCTGCGTGCCCTGCTAGTCCTAACTGTTCCAAAAGCCCTCGCGCCTTCTTCTCAGCCTCATCCTGCTTCATTCCCATGGTTTTCACAGGAGATAAGGTCAAATTGTCTAGAACGGATAAATGAGGGAACAGTTGAAAATCTTGGAATACAAATCCCAGTAAATTCCGCTTCTCCAGTTCATCCAATTCTAAAAGCTCTCCATTATAAAAGATTTGCCCTGAATCAATGGTTTCCAGACCTGCAAGCATACGTAAGAGGGTTGTCTTACCTCCACCAGAAGGTCCTACGATAGCCAGGATTTGCTTTTCAGGAATTTTTAGACTGAAATTGGACAAAATTTGCTTTTCACCAAAGCCTTTATTGATATTTCGTAATTCTAACATGGCAGTCTCCTATCTATAGTAGCTGTACTTCTTCTCAACTTTTTTGGCAAGAATGGTCACAATACCAATCAAAATCAAGTAAATGGCTCCTGCCAAGAACATTGGAACCAGACTAGCATCACGGTTGGCAGCTGTGCGACTAGCCAAGATAAGATCTGAAATTCCTAGAGCATAGACTAGAGAGGTATCCTTGACCAAACTCATGACTTCATTAAATACACTAGGAAGAACAATCTTGGTCACCTGTGGTAAGATAATATAGCGCACTGTGGCAAAAGGGCTAAACTTCAAGACCTTAGCAGCCTCATATTGCCCCTTAGGAATGGTATCAATCCCCCCACGAAAGATTTCAGCAAAGTAAGCTGCATAATTGAGAACAAAGGCAATGATGGCCGCAGGAAGGCGATCCAAACGAATCCCAACACTTGGAAGTACATAATAGATAAAAATCAATTGCAAGAGCAAGGGTGTTCCCCGCATGATCCAAATATAAATGGTAATCAGATGATGGAGGGGCTTCCAATGGACTTGCAAGGCAAAGGCAATCAAAACGCCCAAGGGAATAGAAAAAATCAAGACCAGTGCAAAAACCTGCAAAGTCATGCTTGCACCGCTCAATAAACTCGGTAATATCTCAAACAAATAAGACATACTGCACCTCCTAAAAATAATTGTTCCTATTATAGCATAAATAAACAAAATATCCAAGAATTTTTGTAAAAAAATTCTCTTTAAAAAAGAAAAACTATATTTATCAAAAAAAGAAAGGACGAAAAGTGTCCTTTCTCTATATTAGCTTTCCTTTAACTAAAGAGACATAAAATCATCCATTGCCAGTCTCATAAAAAACCAGATAAACAAACCAAGAATTAGATAGGCGTAGAGTGGCAGGGAAGCAAAGATAAAAGGTGATAGTAAAATCATACCTAAGGTATCTCCAAAATTCGTACAAATACAATACAATCCAAAAGCAAGATAAAGGATAAAGATGATAAACCAAAACCAAAATCGCTTGCGTGCTTTTTCTTTTCGAAACATTTCTTCCACCTCCCCTTCTATAGCTCTATTATATTACTAAGACTTTTATTTGTAAAAGTACTATCAAAAAGAAGGGACTATTTATTTTTTTATATCGTTGCAAATTACGATAAGCTAATTCTACGCAAACAAATAAAGATAATCTCTCAACTGATATCAAAAATAACAGAAAGAATGGTGAATAAATTACCAACATAATAAAAGTTGCAAAGATTTCTTACATATCATGATTAAAAATATAAATAATCGTGTAGGTATAGAGTGCTAAGGCAGAAATAGCCACACCTAATTAAATATGTGCCCAAATCAATCCTTTTTCTCCCCAGCTCACTATAGAGCCTCTCTAATCCTTTACCAATCGTTTCTGATCGCCCTTGTTGTAGCTTTATTGATACAAAATCGAGTTTATTTAAAATTCTCTCATCAACTCTCACTGGTATAACAAATTGCTTATCCACATAGCCCCCATATTTTTAACATTATTATACTCTCTTATAGCTACATTGACAAGTTAAAGTTCAAAACCAGCTAAATCGATTACTTCTTCTTTATCACTTTTTCAATTGTTGCCAGGACTCCATTAGTCCCTTCCATGAAATCACGAATACTCACACCAGAAGCCCCTCTTTAACTTGCCTGATAAAACTATAAAAACATTTGAAAATTTGCTCAAGTGCCATCACTTCCTTTTTAGCTCTACATTACCTACTAATTGAGCATAAAATTCTGTAAAGATAGACATAATTTTTGCCAAATCTGTTTATTTCAGTAAATCATTAATACTTACATCATTTCAGAGATTAGCAATAAATTCCAACTGCTTTTCAATTTTTTTACTTCTATAATCTCGTTTTCTACTGTATCCATTAAAATTAAGAAATCACGATAATATAAAGATAAAAGGATCGCTTGCTCTCTCTTCTTATCCCATATCTGTCATATTCAGTCGACATTTGAATTTCTTCAACTTTTCAGCATTATATCCATATACAACAGTAGCATAATGGCCATTTATTGCAGTATCTAAGCTATATATTAAAGTAAATTTCACTTTTTTAGAAGAGTGGTGGACTTTTTACCAAAAAAAATCTAAGGGAGCTATATCAGCTCTCTTACTAGTAGCATGAATGATTTTAAATAGGCATTTGAGCTTTATATCGATATAAAATACATTCAACGCTTTCTAATCAAACTTGATCTTTCAAAGTCAAAATCAGAGTGATCTAAATTAATCTTAAACCTGTCTCTTGCTTACACAGTGAACCTTGAGTATATCGAATATAATTCTGCATGACGAGCGGAACTGCCAAAAATCGTAAAAGCTATTGAAGATTTAAATCTGAAAACAAATACACAACTTGAAGAATCCATTGATAGGCACCTCACCTACCACATCTTTAGGCGTACTCTCGTAAGCAGAATAGCGTAACTCTAAAAGCAATTATGACAAGAGTAGGTCGTTCTGATTCTAGGACAATAAACAAAATCTACACACGTTACAAAGAAGATGAATGACAATATCCTCAATTTGCTAGATAATTTATAGTTTTGCCCCTTTTTTGCCCCCTGTACATAAAAAAAGCCTGTCACACAAGCTCAAATGCTTGATATGATAGGCTTTTTAAAGGTTGATTATTTAACAGCGTCTTTAAGAGCTTTACCAGCTTTGAATGCTGGAACTTTAGAAGCTGCAATCTTGATTTCTTTACCAGTTTGTGGGTTGCGACCTTTACGTGCAGCACGCTCACGAACTTCAAAGTTACCAAAACCGATCAATTGAACTTTTTCACCAGCTGCAAGGTACTCAGTTACTGCTGCGAATACAGCTTCAACTGCTGCTGCTGAGTCTTTCTTAGTCAATTCTGTAGCTTCTGCTACTTTAGCGATCAAATCTTGTTTGTTTGCCATGTTAATGATTCCTCCAATTTTATTTCTAATTAACAAATATAATCATATCCTAAAATCCCTTTTAGGTCAAGTTAAAAACGCTATTTCTTCCCATTTTATTTATTTTTTTAGGAGTTGTAACGTACTAAAACAGCCCAAGCATTCTCACCCGTGTGAGTTTGAATAATAGAGCCCGTTTCCAAAACTGAAATAGGCTTTTCAACATAAGCTTGTAAGCTTTCTTTCATCTCTTTTGCCCAATCAGAATTTCCAGAATATGAAATTCCAATCTCTGCTACAGAACGTTCAGTTAGCGAAGTTGTCAGCTCATCCAACCATTTTTTAAAAGTTTTAGCTCCACGACCTTTAACGATTGGTTGCAATTCATGGTCCTTCATCTGCATGACAACACGTATATTTAGAAGTGAGCTCAACAATCCAGTTACACGCCCTATTCGTCCACCTTTTACTAAATTTTCCAAAGTTGAAACGCCAATATAGAGTTCTGTATGGTTTTTAACCTCTTCTACATGAGATAAGATTTCCTCCAACTCTTTGCCTTCTTGCGCTAATTTTGCAGCCTCAACAACTTGGAATTTCAAGGCTTGGTCAGTGAAGGAACTATCAATAACTGTCACATCGGCAGTAGATAAACTAGCACCCTGGCGCGCTGCTTCTACAGTACCAGAAAGAGCATGGGACATATGAATAGCAAGAATCTGGCTACCATCCTTGCATAGGTCTTCAAAAACTTCAGCGAAGACACCTACAGGGGGCTGGCTTGTTTTCGGAAGATTCTTACTTGCTTGCATCAACTGAAGAAATTTACCTTCTTCTTTCAAATCCGCATCAGAATAAACAACATTATCAATCATTACAGATAACGGAACAACAGTGATATCTAATTGTTTTACTAGTTCAGGTTCAATAGTAACAGATGAATCGGTTACAATTTTAATTTTTGTCATAGTATCAATCTTTCTATTTTAGGATTCAGATTGGTTTTCTTACTTCTAATTATATCAAAAAAAGATTAAAAATCCTAATGGAGTCAATCAAATTTTCCTTAAAAATTTGATATAATCTACTTATAAGAAAAGAGGTCCCTATGATTAAAAAAATTTATCCCATTTTAACCATTTTACTAGGTGCTGCTATTTATGCTTTTGGTCTAACTTATTTTGTAGTTCCTCATCATCTTTTTGAAGGAGGGGCGACAGGTATTACCCTTATCACCTTTTATCTTTTTAAAATCCCTGTTTCTCTCATGAACCTGCTGATTAATATTCCCCTTTTCATCCTAGCTTGGAAGATTTTTGGAGCAAAGTCCCTCTATTCTAGTTTACTAGGAACCTTAGCCTTGTCCGCCTGGTTGGCCTTTTTTGAACGTATACCCCTTCATATTGATCTTCAAGGTGATTTACTAATCACTGCCCTTATAGCTGGGATTCTATTGGGAATTGGTCTTGGAATTATCTTTAATGCTGGAGGTACAACTGGTGGTACTGATATTCTAGCTCGTATTCTCAATAAATACACTCATATATCCATGGGGAAACTGCTCTTTATCTTAGATTTTTGTATTCTCATGCTTATTCTCCTAATCTTCAAGGATTTGAGATTGGTTTCCTACACGCTCTTATTTGATTTTATCGTTTCTCGTGTCATTGATTTGATCGGCGAAGGTGGCTATGCAGGCAAAGGCTTTATGATTATCACAAAACGTCCTGACCAACTTGCTAAGGCAATTAATGATGACCTAGGTAGAGGCGTTACTTTCATCTCAGGTCAAGGTTATTATAGTCGAGAAGATTTAAAAATCATTTACTGTATTGTCGGAAGAAATGAAATTGTGAAAATGAAGGAAATGATTCATCGAATTGATCCTCAAGCCTTTATAACTATTACAGAAGCTCATGAAATCCTAGGAGAAGGCTTCACATATATAAAAGAGTAAGCAAAAAGCTGGGAAGTTCCAGCTTTTTCTTTATTCAGAAAGTGTAGAATGACGATAGCCATAAGTAAAGTAAATCACAAGTCCAACTACAAGAGCAATTCCAAACGCAATCCATGTTTCTACACTATATTGAAGCATAAAGGAAAGACAGATTAGAATCGAGAGAATCGGTAACAAGGGAACTAGGGGAGTTTTGAATTCTCCTTCTTTAGGCATTCCCTTATCCTTTCTAAGTTTTATAATTCCATAAGCCAGTAAGATAAGATAAGCCAGCGTACAAATATTTAGAAAGGCCGCGATACTAGCTAGCGGAAATACTCCTGCTGCTATTGCAGAAGCAACTCCAGTTAAGATGGTCGCATTTTTAGGAACACGACTTGTTTTGCTTAATTGCTTAAAACTTCGAGGTAAAAGACCATCACGTGCTAAACTGTAAATCATACGCGATAAGGCATAAGTCATAGAAATACACACTGTTATTAGGGTCAAAATGGCCACTAAAGACACATAATTGGCTGCCCAACCAATTCCTATACTTCGCAATGAAAATGCTACCGCATCGTCCACATTGAGTTGGTTGTAGTGAACAATCCCTGTCAATACTAATGTAACCAGAGCATAGAGAATCGTTACGATTGTCAAAGACAAAACAATACCTCGTGGGACATTCTTTTGTGGATTTTGAATTTCATCAACAGCCATAGAAATTGATTCAAATCCTAGGAAACCAAAGAACATCAAAGATGCTCCTGCCATTATTCCAGTACTTCCACCATAAATTTGACCAAAACCAAAGGGAGCAAAGTTGGACCAATTTTCTGGTTTAATATACCAGATACCAACTAGAATAAACAAAGCAAGAGCAGAGAATTTCAAGATAACTAGAAGCGAATTAAAACGCAAAGCTGCCTTGGAATTTAATAAAACTAAACCGGTCACCAGTGTCAATACCAAAATAGGTAAAAGGTCTATATAGGTACCCTGCTCAGGGTTAAAGGTCCCATTCAAGGCTTGAGGCATTGAAATACTATAGTTACTGAGCAAGCCTTTAAAATAAGCTGCCCAGCCAGAGGCCACACCAGAAACTGCTGTCATGAACTCCATGATGGTCAACCAACCAGCAATCCAAGCTGGTAATTCACCCAAAATTGCATACAAATAACTATAAGCACCACCAGTTGCAGGAACACGAGAGGCAAACTCTGCGAAAAAGAGGGCGGATAAAGAAACACATAGAGCAGAAATCACTATGGATACAACCAGTGACGGACCAGCAAGCGTTGCTGCTGCGGTTCCTGTAATGGTAAAAATCCCAGTTCCTACCATGGCACCGATTCCTAATAAAATCAAATCCCATACTTTTAAATGACGGTGCATTTCAGTACGTCCCAAACTGACATCTTTAGTTCTAAAAATATTCATAGGTCATCTCCATTAAATATGATTGTTTTATTTTATCATATAAAAGGAATTTTGTGAATATTTATAAGATGATTTTTCAAAAAAATCTGAACAGAAATAAATCCTGCTCAGATTCTACATATTCTTACCCAACTGACCCTTCCATTTCGTAGCTGATCAAGCGGTTAAGCTCAACTGCATATTCCATGGGAAGCTCTTTTGTAAATGGTTCTACAAATCCCATAACAATCATCTCAGTTGCTTCAGATTCTGATAATCCACGGCTCATGAGGTAATAGAGTTGCTCTTCTGAAATCTTAGATACCTTAGCTTCGTGTTCCAAAGCAACTTGTGAGTTGTGAATTTCATTAAATGGAATAGTATCTGATGCTGATAAGTCATCCATGATAATAGTATCACACTCAATGTGAGAAACAGATTTCTTAGAGTTTTTGTTAAAGGTTACTTGTCCACGATAGTCAACCTTTCCTCCACCTTTAGCGATAGATTTAGACACGATAGACGAGCTTGTATGTGGAGCGTTGTGGATCATCTTAGCTCCGGTATCCTGGTGTTGCCCAGCATTGGCAAAGGCAATAGAAAGCATGGTACCACGCGCCCCTTCTCCATCAAGGTAAACAGATGGATATTTCATGGTAGTCTTTGCACCCAAGTTTCCATCAATCCACTCAACAGTGGCATCCTTTTGAGCTTTAGCACGTTTCGTTACCAAGTTATAGACGTTATCAGACCAGTTTTGGATAGTCGTATAACGCATATAAGCTCCATCCAAGGCAAAGATTTCTACAATGGCCGCATGCAAGCTGTTACTTGAATAAGTTGGCGCTGTACATCCTTCTACATAGTGGACACTTGCTCCTTCATCAACGATAATCAAAGTACGTTCAAACTGACCAGTATTTTCGTTGTTGATACGGAAGTACGTTTGAAGAGGAATATCTACCTTGACCCCTTTTGGTACGTAGATAAAGGTTCCACCAGACCATACTGCCGAGTTAAGGGCAGCCAACTTGTTATCTGTTGGCGGTACCAACTTAGCAAAGTATTGTTTAAACAAGTCTGGGTATTCCTTGAGGGCAGAATCCGTATCTGTAAAGATAATCCCCAATTTTTGGAACTCTTCCTTCATATTGTGGTAAACCACTTCTGACTCATACTGGGCAGAGGCACCAGCTAGATAAGCACGCTCAGCTTCTGGTATACCAATACGTTCAAAGGTTTCTTTAATTTTTTCAGGAACCTCATCCCATGAACGAGCTGGTTTATCAGATGGTTTTTGGTAGTAAATCAAGTCATCAAAATCAATCTCTGACAAGTCTGCTCCCCAAGTTTGCATGGGCATTTTTTTGAAGGTTTCATAAGACTTCAAACGGAATTCTAACATCCACTCTGGTTCTCCCTTAGCAGCTGATAGTTCACGAATGACATCTTCATTCAATCCTTTTCCTGTCGATAGGACAGGCTCTACATCATCATGGAAACCAAATTTATATTCACCAAGGTCAATTGGTTTTGGTTCTACTCTTTCTTCAGCCATAATATCCTTTCTTTCATTCTTTATTTCTACTGATTCATAAGACAAAAGAAACTTGCCTTACTTGTTTTCTTGATTTTCAATTGTTTTCTTGAGGGCGTTCCAAGCCAGGGTTGCACACTTGATACGTTGAGGAAATTTGGCAACACCTGATAAGAAGGCTGCGTCTCCAAGACTATCTTGTCTGTCATCTTTTTGGCCTTGAACCATTTCAGAAAAGATAGTCGCAAGCTCTAAAATTTCTTGTTTGGTTTTTCCTAAAACTGCATCCGTCATCATGCTTGCAGAGGCAGTCGAGATGGTACAACCTGAGTTTAGAAAAGCAATATCTTCCAAACGGCCCTCTGCATCAAACTTGACTGAGAGGTTGATGACATCTCCACAGGTCGGATTGTTGAGACTGATTTGCTCAGCATCTTCCAACTTCCCTTGGTGATGTGGATTTTTCGAATGGTCTGCTACCACTGTCATATAAAGGCTATCTAGTTTAGAAAGTGCCATTGAAAAACTCCTTTGTCTTTTGTAAGGCATCGACTAGCTTGTCGCAATCTGCCTTGGTATTGTAAATATAAAAACTTGCGCGAGCTGTTGCTGGGACATCCAAATACTGGAGCAAAGGTTGCGCACAATGGTGACCTGCTCGAACTGCTACTCCTTCATAGTCCAGAGCCGTAGCAAGGTCGTGAGGATGGAGATCGCCTAGGTTAAAGGCAATGACACCTGAACGTTGAGCCAAGTCCTGTGAACCATAAATGGTCAGTCCTTCAATCGCCTGCAGTTTTGGATAGACGTATGCGATCAATTCTTGTTCATGGGCTTCAATCGCATCCATACCAATCTTTTCAAGATAATCTACTGCCGCAGCAAGTCCAATTGCACCTGCCATATTGGGAGTTCCCGCCTCGAATTTCCAAGGTAATTCCTTCCAACTAGCAGATTGCTCATAGACGAAATCAATCATCTCACCGCCAAATTCAACTGGTGACATTTCTTCCAGATACTTTTCTTTGCCGTAAAGAACACCGATTCCAGTTGGACCAGCCATCTTGTGACCTGAAAAAGCAAAGAAGTCCACATCCAAGTCCTGGACATCAATCTTCACATGAGGTGTAGATTGAGCACCATCCACCACCATGATGGCTCCAACTTGGTGGGCCATTTGAGTGATTTCTTTGATTGGATTGACCACACCAAGAACATTTGAAGCGTGAGCTAGGGAGACAAATTTCACCTTATCAGTCAATTTAGCTCGCAAATCATCCATATCCAGAGCTCCATTCTTAAGGTAGACATAGACAAGCTCTGCCCCAGTCTTGCGGCAGGCTTCCTGCCAAGGAATGATGTTGGAATGGTGTTCCATGACAGAAATCAAAACCTGGTCTCCCTCAGTCAAGACTTCCTCTGCAAAGCGCGCCACCCAGTTGAGACTGGTTGTCGTTCCCCTAGTAAAGAGAACTTCCTTTGTAGACCCTGCATTGATAAACTTACCAATGGTTTCACGAGCCGCCTCATAAGAAGCTGTCGCCCTTTCAGCTAAGGTATGAACGCCACGATGAACATTGGCATTATCCTGTTCATAGTAGCGGTTAATCGTCTCCAGAACTGCTAGTGGTTTTTGTGTCGTCGCAGCATTGTCCAAATAAACCAATGGTTCATCATTAACAATCTGGTCTAAAATTGGAAAATCCTTGCGAATCACTTCTACATCTAACATAGGCTACCCCTTAGCGTTTTGACAATTTTTCTTCGATAGTTGCAATCATTTCATCACGAACTTCCTTGACTGGAATCTCAACGATAACAGATCCAAGGAAACCACGAACAACCAAGCGTTCTGCAGTTGCCTTATCCAAGCCACGGCTCATGAGGTAATACATATCTTCTGGATCTACCTGACCGATAGAAGCTGCGTGACCTGCAGTAACATCATTTTCGTCAATCAAAAGAATTGGATTGGCATCTGAACGCGCTTGGTCTGAAAGCATAAGAACACGACTTTCTTGTTGCGCATCTGCTCCCTTAGCACCCTTGATGATGTGGCCGATACCATTGAAGGTTAAGGTTGCTTTTTCAAGAATAACCCCATGTTGAAGGATATTTCCGATTGAGTTGCAACCATAGTTAGTTACTCGGGTATCAATCCCTTGTACCTGACGGCCACTTGAAAGAGCTACAACCTTGAGATCTGCATGGCTACCGTTACCAATCAAGTCACTATCAAAGTCCGCAACGACGTTCCCTTCGTTCATGACACCGATTGCCCAGTCAATGCTTGCATCGTTGCCTAATTTACCACGACGGCTAATGTAAGCAGTGACGTTTTCACCTAGACGGTCAATCGCAGCAAACTTCACTTGAGCTCCAGAACGCGCAATTACTTCTACTGTGATATTGGCAGTTGCTTTGGCACTTCCTTCACCACGTGACTCTAGACGCTCCAGATAACTAATCTTAGAATTTTTACCAGCGATAATCATAATATGCTTGTTAAACGGCACATCGCTATCGCTGTCTTGATAGAAAATTCCTTCGATTGGTTCAGCAATTTCCACGTTATCAGGAATGTAGAGAACAGCACCACTATTGAAATAAGCTGTATGGTAGGCTGCCAACTTGTCATCGTCATACTTAACAGATGACATGAAGAATTCTTCGATTAGCTCTGGAATTTCTTCTAAAGCTGAGTGGAAGTCTGTAAAGACGACACCCTGTTCAGCTAACTCAACTGGAGTTTGCTCAAAAACAGTCTGAGTTCCTACTTGAACCAACTTCAAGTGATTATCTAGAGCTGTGAAATCTGGAACATTTGCTGATGGCTCACTTTCTGTAATCGTTCCATCACCCAGATTCCAACGGTGGAATTTGACACGCTCAATAACTGGTAATTCCAAAGTCTCAATCTTGTCAAAAGCTTTTTGACGGAGATTAGCCAACCAGCTTGGTTCAGCGTGCATTTCTGAAAAAAGTTTAATATTTTCTTTAGTCATTTACTTCTCCTAAAAGACACGAGGGAATTACAATTCTTCCTTGTAGTCGTAGCCAAGTTCTTCAGCTAGTTTTGCGTATCCTTCACGTTCCAAACGCGCAGCCAATTCGGGACCACCAGAAAGAACAACACGACCTTCCATCATGACGTGTACCACATCAGGTGTGATGTAGTTCAAAAGACGTTGGTAGTGAGTGATAATCATAGCACCAAAGCCTTCACCACGCATAGCATTCACACCTTTAGAAACAACTTTAAGGGCATCAATATCAAGACCAGAGTCAATCTCATCCAAAAGGGCAAAAGTTGGTTCCAACATCAAAAGTTGAAGAATCTCATTACGTTTTTTCTCACCACCAGAGAAACCTTCGTTGAGGTAACGCTCAGCCATTTCTTCTTTCATGTTGAGCAATTCCATCTTTTCATCTAGCTTAGTGATGAACTCGCGAACTGAAATCTTCTCATCGTCTTCTTTACCAGCATTCATGGCTGCACGAAGAAACTCAGCGTTAGTAATACCAGGAATTTCTGATGGATATTGCATAGCAAGGAAAAGTCCCATACGCGCACGCTCGTCCACTTCTAACTCAAGAATATTTACGCCATCAAACAAGACTTCACCTTTGGTCACTTCATAGTTTGGATTTCCCATGATAGCGGCAGAAAGAGTTGATTTACCAGTACCATTTGGTCCCATGATAGCGGCAATTTCTCCTGTTTTCAGGGTCAGGTTAACCCCTTTTAAAATTTCTTTTCCTTCAATCTCAACGTGAAGATCTTTGATCTCTAATACTGACATGATAGTTCCTTTCTTTTTCAAGGCCTTTACCAGTACTCACTAGAAACATACTTGATTTCCCTAGAAAATACGGTAAAAGGTCAATAAATATACTTTTATAGTATAACAAAAAAAAGCCTAAAAGGCTTTGATTTTGTCTAGAAGCTGAGGACTAGTCTTTTCCTTTTAAATGCTGGTCAATGACATCTACAATCTTGCCCATCAAGTAACTAACTCGGAAATTTCTGAAGAGCAAAATGGCCCAAAAGGCTGCCATAATATAGCGACCAGTCATCCAGGCTTCATTGAAAAAATAGGTCTCAGCAGCTGTAAACAGCGCAATGATAATAAATTGTTGTCTATTCATAAACTTATTGTATCATGAAATCTTTCTTTAGTCTTCCTCGACCTTCACTTTATCAGCCAAAAATTCAAATCCTTCTGGAATCAGACTTTCTTCTGCTTCTTTTTCAGTTTGAGAAGATTTTGCTTTGGCTGAAAAGGCTGCGCGAACTTCTTTCCATTCCTCCATGGAAATAGCTAAAATCTCAGGTGAAAAACCTGCTGCCTGACTGAGGATATTGCCAAACATGGTGTTGAGATTGTCTCGTTTCATGGTTTGACCAGCATTGAAGTTAGATTCAAAAGCAAGAATAGCATGGTGTTCATTGGCTGCAACCGGTTGAGAACCAACTAGCAGAGCCTTATCAGGACCTCCAAGACTTTCAATTACCTCTCCCCAGGCATTCTGCAAGCGAATCAGATTTTGACGTGCTAAATCAGGATTTTCGACAGCCTCTTGTAAGATAGATTGAACTTTATTACGATCCACACGATAGACGGTCTTGCTCGCTGCTGGACGGGTAAGTACTGGACTAGTTGTTTTTGGTACAGTGCCCACATTTGAGAGTTCATGTTTGAGACGGGCAACTTCCTGTCTCAATGCAGAAATTTCATGTTCAACTGCCCCAGAAAGAGCTGGTTCAAGCTTAATCTCTGCCAAACGAATAGTCATCATCTCAGCATAAATCTTAGGTTGCAAACTAGACTTAATATCTGCTAAACTGACTGTCGCCAAGCGAATCATTTCAAACAGATTTTCTTGAGGAAGTGCCAAATTTTCTACAAAGACTAGACTATGATGAGTGTTTTCTCCACCTGTTTGGACAATTAACAAGTCTCTTAAATAGTGCAAAAGGTCGGTCACAAAACGAGTCATGCTCTTACCATTGTCAAAGAGAAGATTTAAGCAATACAAGGCCTTGGGAACATCCTGTTGAGACAAGGCAGCCACATAATCATCCAAGGCTGATAGGCTAATAGTGCCAGTAATTTCTTCAGAAATGGCAGTCGTCAATTCATTTCCCTGTGTTAAACTTAGGGCTTGATCCAAAATAGACAAGGCGTCTCGCATTCCACCTTCAGCCCGTCTAGCAATGATTTCCACAGCCTCTGGTTCAGAACTGATATTTTCTTTGTCTAAGATATAGTGAATATGTTCCTTAATATCCTGTGTCTTAATCGATTTAAATTCAAAACGTTGCACACGGGATAGAATAGTCGCAGGTATCTTGTGCAATTCAGTAGTAGCCAAAATAAAGACCACATTCTGTGTTGGCTCTTCTAACGTCTTTAGGAGGGCATTAAAAGCTCCTGTAGACAGCATGTGAACCTCATCTATGATATAGACCTTATAACGAGCAAGGCTAGGCGCATAGGTAGATTTATCACGAATTTCACGGATTTCATCCACCCCGTTATTAGAGGCTGCATCCATTTCAATGACATCTTCTAAACTACCATCCGTCACCGCTTGACAAATATAGCAGTTATTACAAGGTTCACCACCCACTTGATTGGGACAGTTCATAGCTTTGGCAAAGATCTTAGCCACACTAGTTTTTCCCGTTCCACGTGGACCAGAGAAAAGATAGGCATGACTTATTTTCTCTTGCTCTACTGCTTGTTTAAGAGTCTTAGCCACAACTTCCTGTCCAACCAACTGGGAGAAGTTTTGACTTCTATATTTTCGATAAAGAGCTTGATACATTAGGCTTTCTCCCCAAACATTGTAAAGTCCCATTCTGTCTTTTCAAGCAAAATAGCGACAAATTGTTCCAAATAATCTCGATCCATAGCATCATAATCATCAATCTCTGAAGAATCCAGATCCAGAACCCCGAGCAATTGACCATTCTTAACCATCGGAACAACAATTTCACTTTTAGCTCGACTATCACAAGAAATATAGTTGGGATAAGTTGTTACATTACCAACCAGAACAGTTTCCTGAAAGTGAGCTGCCTCCCCACAAACACCTTTTCCAAGTGCAATACGGATGCAGGAAACACCGCCTTGGAAGGGACCTAAAACCAATTCCTTTCCATCAAACAAATAAAAGCCTGCAAATACAGTATTGGAAAAGCGTGATTTTAAAAGAGCACTGGCGTTGGAAAGATTAGCCAAAACATTGGTTTCACCTTCCAATAAAAAAAATAGCTCTTCATTTAACATTTGATAACGTGATTGTTTTTCTGATTCTAACATAGAACTATTATATCAAAAAAGGCTTACAGACAAAAGAAAAATCCCTTGTTTAGAAAACAAAGGATTTTGTGAATTTTCAATTTGATTAAAGTTCGATATCACCGAACAAGTCAGCCATTGAGAATCCTGTTTGTGTTTCTGGAAGTTCGAAATCACGTTTTTCTTGACGTTTTGGACGACGTGGACGAGCAGCACGTTTTTCTTCTTTTTGTCCTTCTTCTTGAGCTGGACGTTCTTCAAGAGCTTTGATAGAAAGTGATACGCGCTCTGCATCTGCATTAACTTCAAGAACTTTAACTTGAACTTCTTGACCAACTTTAAGAGCTTCTTTTGGATTTTCAATACGTTTGTGTGAAATTTGTGATACGTGAACAAGTCCATCGATACCTGGCAATACTTCAACAAATGCACCGAAGTCAGTCAAACGTTTAACTGTTCCTTCAACTACATCACCTTTAGCCAATTTTTGCTCAACGCCATCCCATGGTCCAGGTGTTGTTGCTTTAAGTGAAAGTGATACGCGTCCTTCTTCTTCGTTAAGATCAAGGATTTTCACTTCAATTTCTTCACCAACAGTTACAACTGATTTTGGTGATACGTTACGTTCGTGTGACAATTCAGTTAAGTGAACCAATCCGTCAACACCACCAAGATCGATGAAAGCACCGAAACTTGTGATACGTGCAACCTTACCAGTTACAACATCACCAACAGCCAATTTACCGAATACTTCAGCGCGAGCTGCTGCAGTAGCTGCTTCAACAACTTCACGACGTGAAAGGATGAAGCGGTTTTCTTTAGCGTCAACTTCTTTGATTTTAGCGTCAAATTCTTGACCTACAAAACGCTCAGTGTTACGTACGAAACGAGTATCCAACATTGAAGCTGGGATAAATCCACGAACACCTTCAAATTCTACTGAAAGTCCACCCTTAACGGCACGAGTTCCTTTAACAGTAACAACTTCTTCTTCGCGACCAACAAGTTTGTCCCATGCTTTGCGAGCTTCAAGGCGTTTTTTAGATACAAGGTATGTAACTGTATCAGTATCTTTACCAACTACTTGACGAAGTACAAGAACATCCAATACTTCTCCTACTTTAACAAAGTCATTGATATCTGCATCGCGATCGTTTGTCAATTCGCGAAGAGTCAAGACACCTTCAACACCAGTTCCAGAGATTGCAACGTTAGCTTGAGTCGCATCAACTGTCAATACTTCAGCACTAACAACATCACCAGTCTCAACTTGGCTAACGCTATTTAGCAAATCTTCAAATTCGTTCATCTAAAAAATCCTCCAACAATCAAGTTTTTCTTAAACTTGACATACTTATAATTTTTTTCCTAAGCACCCGCAAGAACAAGTTCATATCGTTCACGTCTTTCAATTATAAAAATAAAATACCCTAAGATATTTTGCTTTTTATCTTGATCATTACCTAAGAACTGGGGTAGCTGGATTCGAACCAACGCATGAGGGAGTCAAAGTCCCTTGCCTTACCGCTTGGCTATACCCCATTGATGAAATGGAGAGAGAGGGATTCGAACCCCCGAACCCGAAGGAGCGGATTTACAGTCCGCCGCGTTTAGCCTCTTCGCTATCTCTCCTACAATCAACATGGACTATTATATCATGAAAATTTCCAAAAAACAAGACTTATTTTGCTAAATTATAATTTTCAATCAAAATTTCCACAGCTTTTTCCAATTTTTTATAAAAACTATCGACATTCCCATTCTTTATGATGGCAAATTGTCCATCTAATTCGGCAATTTCTCCGATAACTTTTTTACCAATGGTCAATGTATAGCCTTCAAAACTGTCTTTTCCTACATTAACCTTGGCATCTGCTACTTGAATTTCAATTTTTTTATCTTTCTTACTCATTTCATACCTCTCTTCACTTTTTCTATTTTACAAGAAAATCCTAAAACTAGCAAGAAAAAACTCTATATCATTCCATGTCTGATATAGAGTTTTCTGCTTTATTTAATGTGTTTTTCTAGTTCTTTTTGGTACTTACCATTTGATTCCAATTTTTCTTTTTGCCATTTTTTCAGTGCTTCTTCATATTCTTTTGTCGTAACGATATCTTTTTGTAATTTCATTCCTTTAAAGATATATGGGTCACCCTTAATACCAACTTGTGAGTATGGTTTTGAGAATGGTACTACATTACTTACAACTGGAGAACCACCAGATGAGGCTGTTGGCATCAATAATGAACTATCTGTCAACCAAGCTTGAGCCTTGGCATATTTTTCATAGCGTTCTTCAAGATTCGTAGTTTCTGAATCCGCATCATCCAATAATTTCTTATACTCATCTAAACCAAGTTTAGCTACAACATCTTTATCTTTCCCTTTAGTAATACCTAGGTGCTTCATAGCAGAACCTGATTTAGGATCCATGATATTCAAGTAAGATGCTGGGTCTTGATAACTTGGAGCCCATCCTGTACTGTTCAAATCATAGTCTTTTTGAGAAGGAACACGCGCTTGTGAAGTGATTGTTTCCTTTTCATTATCTGTCATTTGAAGAACGTCGATGACAACATTTTCAGCACCAAGAGTTGATTCGATAGACTGTTTGAAAGAGTTGCTTTGTTGAACGGCGATGGTATCTGTTTGTTCAACTGGGACATCCAAGTGAATTGGGAAAGTTACCCCTTTAGATTCCAAGTCTTTCTTAGCTTTTTCAAAGGCTGCTTTAGCCTTGTCAGGGTTGTAGATAGAATCCTTACCGTCAACTAGCTCAACACCTTTCCATTGGTCACCATAGTTCACCAACTCTGCTTGAGCGATTTGACCAAAGTTCTTACCACCTGCTTGCACAAAGTTATCTGGAACTAGACTGTTACGAATAATCTTGTCCGCACCGTCTTCACCATTTAGCTGTGCAGCATAAGAATGGCGGTTAAAGGCAAAGTTGATAGCCTGACGGAAGTCCTTATTAAGCATAGCTTCTTTTGTAGAAGTCTTTTGCTCTTCACTTGTTTTCGCAGTTTTATTATATGACTGACGATTTACGTTAAAGGTGAAGTAATAGCTACTTGAGTCCTGTGGGCTATAAGTGATTTTATCTCCGTATTGTTCCAATGTTGAAGCGAAGTTTGAGCTACTTGGGAAGAGACGGGCTGTCGTATAAGCACCAGAAGAGAAACTACGAATCAAGGATTCCTGATCAGAACCATCGTAGTAAGTCAATTTAATCTTTTCGATCTTTACCTTTTCTTTATCCCAGTAGTTTGGATTTTTCTCGTATTCAATTAACGATTTAGACGTCAAGGTCTTCAAGATATAAGGACCATTGTAGAGAATTCCTGCTGGAGTAACTGCTCCATAATCTTTACCTGATGCCTTCAAAAACTCTTCATTTACAGGTAACATCGTTGCTGTAGTGACTTTAGAGTTCCAGAAGCTTTCTGGTTTGTTTAGGGTATATTCGACTGTGTAATCGTCCAAGGCCTTGACACCAACTGTAGAGAAATCATTGGTCTCACCAGTCATGTAGGCATCCAAGCCCTTGATTGAATTTTGGATGAGAGAGACACCATCTGACTTACCGTCAGCTACGTGTTTCAATCCTGTCACAAAGTCATGGGCAGTTACTTCTGCGTATTCTTCACCTTCTGAAGTATACCATTTAACCCCTTTACGAAGTTTATAGGTATAAGTCAAACCATCTTTTGAGACAGACCAATCTTCAGCTAAGGAAGGAATAACATTTCCGTATTGGTCATTTTCCATCAATCCATCAACCACATTCCCGATGACATCTGTTGTAGATGTACGAGTCGCTACACTATAGTCCAAAGACGCAGGATCTACTGCATAGACATATGAAAATGTTGTCGGTGCATCTGCTTCTTTATCAGCTTTTCCACAAGCCACTAATAGAGCTGTTGTGCTCAGGACCACTCCTGCTGTTAAGAGCCACTTTTTCGATTTCATAAAAAATCTCCTTTAGTTTATTTTAATCTACTTTTACAATCCAACCTTCTGGCGCTTCAATATCGCCAAACTGAATTCCTGTCAATTCATCATATAATTTACGAGTCACAGGACCTACTTCTGTTTCGCTATAGAACACATGGAAATCATCACCGTGCTGAATTCCACCAATTGGAGAAATAACTGCTGCTGTACCACAGGCACCTGCCTCTACAAAACGGTCAAGGTTATCAATTGGGACATCCCCCTCAATAGGAGTTAAGCCCAAGCGATGTTCTGCCAAATAAAGCAAAGAATACTTGGTAATAGATGGCAAGATAGAAGGACTCAATGGTGTTACAAATTCATTATCAGCTGTAATTCCAAAGAAGTTAGCTGAGCCGACTTCTTCAATCTTTGTATGAGTTGATGGGTCTAGATAGATAACATCTGAGAAATGACGTGACTTGGCCAATTTCCCTGGCAAGAGACTTGCAGCATAGTTTCCACCAACCTTAGCCGCACCTGTACCATTTGGAGCCGCACGGTCGTATTCATCCTGAATCAAGAAGTTGGTTGGAACCAATCCACCCTTAAAGTAATTTCCAACTGGCATAGCAAAGATGGTGAAAATGTACTCTTCTGCCGGTTTAACCCCAATAATATCTCCGACACCAATCAAAAGAGGGCGAAGATATAAGGTTCCACCTGTTCCATATGGAGGTACATATTCTTCATTTGCACGAACAACTGCCTTACAAGCGTCTACAAACATTTCTGTTGGAACTTGTGGCATCAAGAGACGGTCACATGTCCGTTGCAGACGTTTAGCATTTTCATCAGGACGGAAAAGTTGAATACTGCCATCCTTAGTACGATAAGCTTTCAAACCTTCAAATGCTTGTTGACCATAGTGAAGACTTGGAGAAGACTCTGAAATATGCAAGTTTGCATCCTCTGTAAGCTCTCCTTGATCCCATTGTCCATTTTTAAAATGAGCAATATAGCGATAAGGTAATTTCATATAGGAAAAACCGAGATTTTCCCAATCAATCGTTACTGTCATATTCCACTCCTTATTCTAAAAACCTATTTCTTTTATTCTACACTATTTTTCTAAAATAGCAAGTATATTTTGTAATTTTCAGAAAATTTCTTCAATAAAAAAGAACCAGCTCTTAGAACTGATTCTTCATTTCACTTATTTGACTTCTGTAAATACTTCTTTAAGATAAGCGTCAAAAACTTCTTCATCTGAAATAGTATCAGAAATGAAGCTTCCGTTGCTAGTGCGTTCTGACAAGTTCAAGTCTAGCAATCGGCTTTCATAGATTGTTCCTTTGTTTGATTGAACAAGCAGAGTTTGGTCGTTCTCTTCCACATCTGTGCTGAAGAGATCACCAATAAAGCCTTGTTCTGCAACCGCTCCTGCCAAGAAGACACGATGCGGTTTGTTTTTCAACTCACGCAAGACTTGTAAGCCACGTTTGGCACGGCTGGTTGCCGGAATTTCGGCAATAGAAACACGTTTCAAACTTCCACGTTGGGTCAAGAGGTAGAAGGATGAGGTGTTACAGATAAAGGCGGATTGGAGGACATCATCTGCTTTCAGGTTCATAGCTTTGACACCTGCAGCCTTAGCACCGACAACTGGTACCTCTTCGATATTGAAACGAAGGGCATAACCATTTTGGCTAATCAAAAGAACATCATCTAGTTTAATCGGAGCCACTGCTACAATCTGGTCTGTCTCGTCTTTGAGCTTAGCATACTTGACAGACTTAGACTTGTAGGTCCGCCATGGAGTGAATTCTTTGCGTTCTACACGCTTAATTTGACCAAGACGAGTTGCAGCAAAATAGGTTGTCGCATCATCAAACTGATCCACGACTTCCACATAAAGGATTTCTTCGTTAGTTTCGAAGTTTGTGATGGTTTGGCTCAGATGCTCTCCAATATCCTTCCAGCGAATATCTGCCAATTCATGGATTGGTCGATAAATGACATTTCCAAGACTTGTGAACATCAAAAGATGCTGTGTTGTCTTAGCAGCTTGTACAAAGATCAAACGGTCATCATCACGCTTGCCAATTTCTTCCAGGGTTGAAGCGGCAAAGGAACGTGGGCTGGTACGCTTGATATAACCTGCCTTGGTAACGCTGACATAGGTATCTTCCTCGGCGATCAGACTAGCTGTATCAATCTCAATTGCTTTCGCAGTGTCTTCTAAAGAACTCAAACGAGGAGTGGCAAATTTCTTCTTAACCTCACGAAGTTCTTTCTTCATGAGATTGTACATAGTCCGCTCATCACCGATAATAGCCGCAAGCATGGCAATCTTTTCACGAAGTTCTGCTTCTTCTTCCTGCAAGACAACCACATCGGTATTGGTCAAACGGTACAGTTGCAAGGTTACGATAGCCTCAGCCTGCTCTTCAGTAAAATCATAACTGACCTTGAGATTTTCCTTGGCGTCAGCCTTATTCTCAGAAGCACGGATAAGCGCAATGACTTCGTCCAAAATCGAAATCACACGAATCAAACCTTCAACGATATGGAGACGTTTCTCAGCCTTTTCCTTGTCAAAGCGTGAACGCGCCAAAATCACTTCACGACGGTGGGCAATGTAGCTAGACAGGATTGGAACAATCCCAACCTGACGAGGCGTGAAATTGTCAATTGCCACCATATTAAAGTTGTAGTTGATTTGTAGGTCGGTGTATTTAAATAGGTAGTTGAGAACAAGCTCCGTATTGGCATCTTTTTTTAGCTCAATAGCAATACGGAGACCGTCACGGTCAGACTCATCGCGAACCTCAGCAATACCAGACACCTTATTATTGACACGAACATCATCAATCTTCTTGACTAGATTGGCCTTGTTGATTTCATAAGGAATCTCAGTAACAACAATTTGTTCCTTACCACCTTTTAGCTTTTCAATCTCAGTCTTGGAACGAACAACCACGCGCCCTTTCCCAGTTTCATAGGCCTTCTTGATTTCATCACGGCCCTGAATGATTCCTCCTGTTGGGAAATCTGGTCCAGGCAAGAATTCCATGAGTTTATCAACTTTTGCAGTTGGGTGGTCAATCATATAAACCGCTGCATCAATGACCTCAGCCAAATTATGCGGTGGAATATCTGTGGCATAACCAGCCGAAATCCCAGTCGAACCATTGACTAAAAGGTTTGGAAAGGCTGCTGGCAAAACTGTCGGCTCTTTTTCAGTATCATCAAAGTTCCAAGCAAAAGGAACGGTCTTTTTCTCGATATCTTGAAGAAGGTAACCTGCAATCTCAGACAAACGTGCCTCAGTATAACGCATAGCTGCAGGCGGATCACCGTCCATAGAACCGTTATTACCGTGCATTTCAACTAGAATCTCACGATTTTTCCAGTCCTGTGACATACGAACCATGGCATCATAGATGGAACTGTCACCGTGTGGGTGGAAATTTCCCATGATATTCCCGACAGACTTGGCCGACTTACGGTAACTCTTATCAAAGGTATTACCATCCTTATTCATAGAATAAAGAATGCGACGCTGAACCGGCTTCAAGCCATCACGAATATCTGGCAAAGCCCGGTCTTGAATAATGTATTTGGAGTAGCGACCAAAGCGCTCTCCCATGATGTCCTCCAGGGACATATTTTGAATGTTAGACATAATAATTCTCTTTTTAGTGTTTTATTGTAAAGTAAATCTATATTTTATAAATTTAACTGTTTCTTTGTAAGTAGTGAGAAAAGAAGAGCAATCCTACTAATCCTAGAATGAATAAAAGATTAATTTTAATAACAAATAAGCTAAGTAGGGTATTAATTAGACCGTGAAAAATGGCGCAAAAAAGGACCGACTTTGTCTTTTTGAAAATAGCTGCTAGAAGAATACTGAGATAAATTGCAAATAGACTGAATAATATAAAAGGCATCCCACTTTGGGAACTTCCAATCACAAACCATAAAGGTACATGCCATATTGCCCAAATACAACCTGTTATCAAACCGGAAATCCAAAAGGAGAATCTAGTTTCTAAAGTTGGTTGCAAGATGCCTCGCCATCCCAATTCTTCTTCGCCACCATAAACACAGACTGCACTCAAAAAAACAACTAACAAATTTCCTAGTGGAAAAGCCGTATTAAGCTCCTTAGAGGATAAAGCAATGACACCTGTCTGCACGAAAATTAGTAAAAGAAATAACAAAATATATTTCTTTGAGTCCCCTAAGATAAAAGAGACTATGCTTTTAATGGATTTTTGAGGTAAACAAGAAATGGCTGCAATGGTTGGACCGAAACCTCCTAGTAGATGGAGAAAAACTCCCAGTGGACTCGTTAGAATTAAGAGGCTCATTTGCGTCAGAAAAGCGAGCAATCCCCAACCAAATCCCCAAGAAATGAGAAAACTAATCAGTAAAAATTTTGTTATCTTATTATTTTGTAAATGTTTCATTTGTTTCGAGTCTCTCCTCAGCATATCTCATCATCTTCTCGGCTACTTCTTTATCGTAGTCAAAGCCCATCTTTTGGGCAAGGGTCTGAGCCTCTTGGTGGAAAAGTTCCATGGTAGCAAATAAAGACTGGTTGATTTTATCTAAACTGGAGAAATCAAGCAGAGCAAAGAATTCCTTCTCTTTCTCATCAGGTAAATAGTTAAAGAGATACTTATAATTCTTTCCAATGTCTACCCTTCCCCTGTCACTTACCACTTGCCAAGCCAAGACTTTCAAGAGTTCTTGTTGACAAATACTGTAGAGATGGTCGGTCGCATAGATGAGCTGATTACGACAAATGCCCTTGACTACATAGGCAGACACCCACCAAAATTCATTGCAGACTTTTTCAAAATCTATCTGACTAGCTGAACTTGTCCAGTAACGCTGAGGATTTGGAGAATATGGCGCAAACAAGCCCTTAGTGTCCTCTAGCACCGTGAAATCCGCTTCGCTTTCTACCCACTCCTTGATATACTCTTTAGGACATAGAGTCAAATCAATACGGTTACCATCTTCAAAGAGCATAAGATAAAGACGACGGTTGCCTAGGACATTATGTTGCTCAATGATACGTTTACCAAAGGAGTCCAACCAAGCAAGGTCACTCGTCAGATTATCTAAGTCGTCCACAACAAAAACTACATCATAGTCTTGAAATTCATCTTTTGGTGCTTTTGTATCAGTTCGTGAACCAGACATAGCGACAGCCTCGACTTGTAAAGTTTGGGCAGTCTGTAAAATCACATCGAGCATTTCTGTTTCTGTTCTCATGTTGATACCCATTGATTAAAAACTGACTTAAAATGCTGTTGTCTCCTCCAGCGTAAACTTGACATTATCCTCAATCCACTTACGGCGTGGCTCGACCTTATCCCCCATAAGGACATTGACGCGACGTTCGGCGCGAGCAAGATCTTCGATAGTGACACGAATGAGAGTTCGAGTTTCCGGATTCATGGTTGTTTCCCAGAGTTGGTCTGCATTCATCTCACCAAGTCCCTTGTAGCGTTGGAGGGTGGCTCCTTTACCAAACTGCTTCCGTAGTTCTTCTAACTCACCGTCAGTCCAAGCATAAGCCACTTCTTCTTTCTTACCTTTTCCTTTAGACATCTTGTAAAGAGGCGGAAGGGCGATATAAACATGGCCTGCCTCGACTAGCGGACGCATGTAGCGGTAGAAAAATGTCAAGAGCAAGGTCTGGATATGGGCACCGTCGGTATCCGCATCGGTCATAATAATAATCTTGTCGTAGTTGGCATCCTCAATAGAAAAATCTGCCCCAACACCCGCACCAATGGTATAAACCATGGTATTAATTTCTTCATTTTTGAGGATATCCGCCATCTTTGCCTTGGCTGTATTAATAACCTTACCACGAAGAGGCAAAATAGCCTGGAACTTGCGGTCACGGCCTTGTTTGGCAGAACCACCCGCAGAGTCCCCCTCGACTAGATAGAGTTCATTCTTAGCAGGATTCTTAGACTGAGCTGGGGTCAATTTTCCAGACAATAAGCCCTTGTCTTTTTTATTTTTCTTACCATTCCGGCTCTCATCACGCGCTTTGCGAGCCGCCTCTCGAGCATCACGCGCCTTGATAGCCTTGCGGATGAGGTTAGAAGCCAATTCACCATTTTCCATAAGGAAGAAGGTCAACTTATCAGCCACTATTCCATCCACAACTGGGCGAGCTAGTGGACTTCCTAGTTTGTCCTTGGTCTGTCCTTCAAACTGGAGATGTTCTTCAGGAACCAAGATAGAAAGAACGGCTGCTAGTCCCTCACGATAGTCTGAACCTTCAAGGTTTTTATCTTTTTCCTTGAGAAGCCCCGTCTTACGCGCATAGTCATTCATGACCTTAGTGATAGCAGATTTGAGTCCTGTCTCATGCGTTCCGCCGTCCTTGGTACGAACGTTATTGACAAAGGACAGAATGTTATCTGAAAATCCATCATTGTACTGGAGAGCTACTTCCACTTGGAAACCATTGTCTTCCCCTTCAAAGTAAAGGACTGGGGTCAAGGTTTCCTTGTCTTCGTTCAGATAAGAAACAAAGTCTTGTACCCCATTCTCATAGTGGAATTCAATCGCTTCATCTGTTCGTTTGTCCGTCAGAGATAAGGTCACATTTTTTAAGAGAAAAGCTGATTCATTGAGGCGCTCTGAAATGGTATTGTACTTGAAGTCTGTCGTAGAAAAGATAGTCGAATCAGGCATAAACGTAACCTTGGTACCTGTCTTAGACTTAGGCGCTGTACCGATTTTCTTCAAAGTCGTAACAGGTTTGCCACCATTTTCAAAACGTTGCTTGTAAACTGCACCATCACGGGTAATTTCAACTTCCAACCAGCTTGATAGGGCGTTTACAACGGAAGATCCAACCCCGTGGAGACCACCAGAAGTTTTATATCCTCCTTGACCGAACTTTCCTCCGGCGTGAAGAATAGTAAAGATAACCTCAACTGTTGGGATTCCCATAGCGTGCATACCTGTCGGCATCCCACGTCCGTGGTCTTGAACCGTTAAACTGCCATCTTTATTGATGGTCACATCAATACGGTCACCAAATCCAGACAAGGCTTCATCGACAGCATTATCGACGATTTCCCAGACCAGGTGGTGGAGACCTGCTCCATCAGTCGATCCGATATACATCCCTGGACGTTTTCGAACCGCATCCAACCCTTCTAGCACCTGAATGGCATCATCATTATAATTATTAATATTGATTTCCTTTTTTGACACAAGGAACCTCCTATTCGTTCATCTTTACTATTCTACAGGTTTTCCAAGGATTTTGCAAAATTTTTCTTTCTCCGGAGTGACAATTTCAGAAGAGATTCTCTGCCTTTCTTCTCCATTTCATGATATAATAGGAGTATGATTACAATAGTTTTATTAATCCTAGCCTATCTGCTGGGTTCGATTCCATCTGGTCTCTGGATTGGACAAGTATTTTTTCAAATCAATCTGCGCGAACATGGTTCTGGTAACACTGGGACAACCAATACCTTCCGCATTTTAGGTAAAAAAGCTGGTATGGCGACCTTTGTGATTGACTTTTTCAAAGGAACTCTAGCAACGCTTCTTCCGATTATTTTTCATCTGCAAGGTGTTTCGCCTCTCATCTTTGGACTTTTGGCTGTTATTGGTCATACCTTCCCTATCTTTGCAGGATTTAAGGGTGGTAAGGCTGTCGCAACCAGTGCTGGTGTGATTTTCGGATTTGCGCCTATATTCTGCCTCTACCTTGCAGTTATTTTCTTTGGAACCCTCTATCTTGGTAGTATGATTTCACTGTCTAGTGTCACAGCATCTATCGCGGCTGTCATCGGGGTTCTACTCTTTCCGCTTTTTGGTTTTATCCTGAATCACTATGACCCTCTCTTCATCTCCATTATCCTAGCACTCGCTAGTTTAATTATCATTCGTCATAAGGATAATATCGCTCGCATCAAAAATAAAACTGAAAATTTGGTCCCTTGGGGATTGAACCTAACTCATCAACATCCAAAAAAATAAAACGTCAGTACATATTGTACTGACGTTTTTTGTATGCTTATTTTGATTTGATATAGTTAATACCATCTGCTTTTGGTGCGACTGCTTTTCCAAAGAAAGCTGCCAAGACAAGAATTGTCAAAACGTAAGGTGCGATTTGAAGGTAAACCGCAGGCACTCCTTGTAAGAATGGCAATTGAGATCCGATAACAGCCAAACTTTGTGAAAGTCCAAAGAAGAGACTAGAAAGCATGGCTCCGATTGGATTCCATTTCCCAAAGATCATCGCGGCAAGGGCGATAAATCCAGGTCCAACAATAGTTGTCACTGAGAAGTTAACTGAGATGGATTGAGCATAAATCGCTCCACCAATTCCACCTAGGAAACCTGAAATGATAACCCCTAAATATCTCATCTTGTAGACATTGATTCCCAAGGTATCCGCTGCTTGAGGATGTTCACCAACAGAGCGGAGACGGAGACCAAAGCGCGTTTTGAAGAGAATAAACCAAGCAAGGAACGAGAAGGCAATCGCCAAGTAACCAAGAAGGCTAGTTGACTTGAAGAAGATATCACCAATCACTGGGATATTTGCCAAGACTGGGAAGTCAAAGCGTCCAAAAGTCTGACTTAGGTTGTCGGTTTGTCCTTTGTTATAAAGAACTTTGACTAAGAAAACAGCCAAGGCTGGCGCCATCAAGTTCAATACCGTACCGCTGACAACATGGTCTGCACGGAAATGAACCGTCGCTGCTGCGTGAATGATAGAGAAGAGGCCTCCAACCAATCCTGCTACAAGCAAGGATAGCCATGGAGTTGCTGCTCCAAATTGTTCTGCAAATTCAAGGTTAAAGACAACTCCAGAAAAGGCACCCATAACCATAATTCCTTCAAGGCCGACGTTTACCACACCACCACGTTCAGAGAAAACACCACCGATACTTGTAAAGATGAGGGGGGCTGAGTAAATCAGCATAGAAGACACCAAGAGGGTGAGCAAGGTTGTAATAGACATCTTTACTTACCTCCTTTAACTTGTTTTTTCGGTTTGACAAAGCGTTCGATAAGGTAATGAACACTGACAAAGAAGATAATAGACGCTGTTACAATGCTGACAAGCTCAGATGGTACCTGCGCCGCATTCATACCAGGGGCTCCAACTTGGAGAACACCAAATAGGAAGGCTGCAAAGAGAATACCAATTGGTGAGTTGGCCGCAAGCAGACTAACTGCCATTCCGTTAAATCCGACAGCTAATGACGATCCCTGAACATAAACGTTCTGGAAGGTTCCCAGACCTTCAACAGCTCCACCAAGACCTGCCAAGGCACCTGAAATAATCATTGAAAGGATGATCGTTCTTTTTGCAGAAATACCAGCGTATTCTGATGCATGAGGATTAAGACCAACTGCACGAATTTCAAAACCAAGAGTTGTTTTCTTGAGCATGAACCAAATAACTGCAACTGCAATGATGGCAAAGAAAATACCAATATTCATCCGTGAATTACCAGTCAACTCAGCCAACCAAGGTGTCTGGTAGGTTGCATTAGCCCCAACACGAATGGTCGAATCTGTACTTTGCATGAAGTCTTTAGGAAAGGCATGGATAAAGGCATTCCCTACATACAAGACAATGTAGTTCATCATGATGGTTACGATAACCTCTGACGTCCCTAGATAGGCTCTAAGAATACCCGGAATGGCACCGACAATTCCACCAGCAATCAGGGCAATCACGATGGTTGCTAGAATCATCAAGGGACGTGGCATATCTGGATGAGATAAGGCAAACCAACCACTGAGAATCCAACCAGCCAAGGCCTGACCAGGAAGTCCGACGTTAAAGAAACCTGCACGACTGGCAACAGCAAAACCTAGACCAATCAAGACCAAAGGCCCCATAGCACGGAAGATTTCTCCAATCCCACGCAGGCTACCAAAGGCTGTATAGAACAATTCCTCGTAGCCCCAAATAGCATCATAACCGAAGATCCACATGACAATGGCTCCAAGTAAAATTCCAAGGAAGACAGAAATCAAGGGAACCGAAATTTGTTGTAATTTTTTAGACATCACTCTTCTCCTTTCCCAAGTTTCCACCAGCCATCAAGACACCAAGTTCTTGCTTATTGGTTGTTTCTGGTGATACAATACCTTGAATCTTACCATCATGGATAACGGCAATACGATCTGAGACGTTTAAAATCTCATCCAATTCAAAGCTGACAACAAGGACAGCCTTGCCATTATCACGCTCTTCAATCAAGCGTTTGTGGATATATTCAATGGCACCGACATCCAACCCACGAGTTGGCTGGCTGACGATAAGGAGATCCGGATCTCGATCAATTTCACGAGCAATAATTGCTTTTTGTTGATTTCCTCCTGAGAGTGCAGCTGCAGGAACAAATTCATTTGCAGCACGAACATCAAACTCTTCCATTAGCTTTTTAGCATAAGAGGTAATATTTGAATAGTTCAAAATTCCATTTTTACTATGTGGTTCTTTGTAGTAGGTTTGAAGAGCAATATTTTCAGAAATCATCATTTCCAAAATCAAGCCATCACGGTGACGGTCTTCTGGAACGTGCCCAACACTCAACTCGGTAATCTGACGTGGGTGCAAGCCTACAATTGAATCTCCTTTTAGCTCAATGCTACCAGATTCAACCTTGCGAAGGCCTGTGATGGCTTGAATCAGTTCAGACTGACCATTTCCATCAATCCCCGCAATACCAACAATCTCTCCAGCACGAACATCCAAGGACAGATTTTTCACAGCTGGGACACCGCGGTTTTCATTGACCACCAAGTCTTTAATAGACAAGACCACTTCTTTTGGTTGAGAGGCTTGTTTCTCTGTTTTAAAGGAAACAGAACGACCCACCATCATTTCTGCTAAATCAGCATTGGTAGCCCCTGCAATTTCGACGGTTTCAATTGATTTCCCACGACGGATAACTGTAACTCGGTCAGAAACTGCGCGAATCTCATCCAACTTATGGGTAATCAAGATAATTGATTTTCCTTCTTTGACAAGATTTTTCATAATAGCCATCAACTCATCAATTTCTGATGGAGTCAAAACGGCCGTTGGTTCGTCAAAGATAAGGATATCAGCCCCTCTATAAAGGGTTTTTAAAATTTCTACACGTTGTTGGGCTCCAACTGAGATATCTGCTACCTTGGCAGAAGGGTCAACCGCTAAGCCATAACGTTCAGAAAGAGCCTTGATTTCTTTGCTAGCTCCAGCGATATCTAATACACCATTTTTAGTTAATTCACTACCTAAAATGATGTTTTCAGCCACTGTGAAGGCTTCTACCAACATAAAATGCTGGTGAACCATTCCAATTCCCAAGCTAGCCGCTTTAGATGGTGAATCGAGGTTGACAACTTGACCGTTGACCACAATTTCACCACTGGTTGGTTCAAGAAGCCCTGCTAACATGTTCATGAGCGTGGACTTTCCAGCCCCATTTTCTCCTAAAAGTGCATGAATTTCACCTTTTCGTAGGTGCAGGTTGATTTTGTCGTTGGCAACAAATTCACCAAACACCTTGGTAATATCACGCATCTCAATGACATTTTCGTGTGCCATGTGCTCTTCCTTTCAGATTCTTATTTTATTTCAATAAAACTTGCTAGTTTGTCTAGTAGCAAGCTTTACTGAGACAAAATGACTTTGCCTCAACTCTTAAAAAAGCGGCCGAGGGCCGCTTCCTAAGAAATGACTTCCATCCATTATTTTTCAGGAACTTTTACGCTTCCATCAAGGATTTTAGCTTTTGCATCTTCAACAGCTTTTTTACCTTCTTCTGAAAGGTTTGTTACTGCCAAGTCAACCCCTTTATCTTTCAATGAGTAAACGATCACTTGACCGCCAGGGAATTCACCTTTTTCTGCCTTGTTAGCAATATCTTTTACAGTTGTACCAACTTGTTTCAAAGTAGATACAAGAACGAAGTTTGATTCTTTTCCATCTTTAGAAGTGTATTTGCCTTCTGCTACTTGGTCACGGTCAACACCAATAACCCAAACTTTTTCACTTTCAGAACGGCTTTCGTTGAGTGATTTTGCTTCTGCAAAGACACCAGCACCTGTTCCACCTGCTGCCTGGTAAACAACGTCTGCACCAGCTGCGTATTGTGCTGCTGCAATTGTTTTACCTTTAGCAGCATCACCAAATGAACCAGCATAGTCAACTTGTACTTTGATAGATGGGTCTACTGACTCAACACCAGCTTTAAATCCAGCTGCAAAACGTGAGATAACTTCAGATTCAATACCACCTACAAAACCAACTTGTTTTGTTTTAGTTGTTTTAGCTGCTGCAACACCTGCAAGGTAAGCAGCTTCATTATCAGCAAATGTTACGCTCGCAACATTCTTTTGATCTTTAATCACATCATCAATCAAGACATAGTTCAAGTCAGAGTGGTCTTTTGCTGCTTCTTCTACTGCATTGTGAAGGGCAAAACCAACACCGAAGATCAGGTTGTAACTTCCAGCCGCTTGTTGCAAGTTGTTAGCGTAGTCAGCTTCACTTGTTGATTGGAAGTAAGTGAAACCTTTATCTTTTGAAAGATTGTGTTCTTTACCCCAGTCTTGCAAACCTTCCCAAGCTGATTGGTTGAATGATTTGTCATCAACACCACCAGTATCAGTGACGATTGCTGCTTTTGTCTTCACATCAGAAGATGAAGCCGCGTTACGAGAAGAGCGGTTACCACATGCAGCAAGTCCAACTGCTGCCACTGCAACTAGACCAAGGCCTAGCCATTGTTTCTTGTTCATTACTGAACCTCCTAAATAAGATGTGCAACGATGTTGCAAGTATGGATTGGTTGGCCACAAGGACCGTGCCACTCAGAGAGCGACTCAGACTAGTTTAAGTCTGTAAAAGAGTATGGAAGTAATTCCCCGACCGTCATCTCGACCGTCGATTTATCTTTTGCGACTAAGGTCACTTTTAGATCTTGTTCAAAAAATTCAGCCATCACTTGGCGACAAGCACCACATGGTGAGATTGGTTTTTCAGTTTGTCCATAGACAATCAATTCTGAAAATTCTCTTTGGCCTTCAGAAACTGCTTTAAAAATCGCTGTACGCTCTCCGCAGTTGGTCAAAGAATAACTAGCATTCTCGATATTGACACCTGTATAAGTGCTACCATCTTTCGCCACTAAAACAGCTCCGACTGGAAAATGAGAATAGGGTACATAGGCTTTCTTGCTGGTTTCAATTGCTAGTTCAATCAACTCAGTAGTCGCCATCTGCCAATTCTCCTTTTAAAATGGCTACCCCAGCTGACGTTCCGATACGAGTCGCACCTGCTTCCACAAAGGCAAGAGCATCTGCACAAGAACGAGCTCCGCCAGCAGCCTTGACTCCCATATCAGGTCCAACTGTTTCACGCATTAACGTGACATCTGCTACCGTAGCACCACCAGTTGAAAAGCCAGTAGATGTTTTAACAAAATCAGCTCCAGCTTTTTGAGCTAATTGGCAAGCCACAACTTTTTCTTGGTCTGTCAGTAGGCAAGCTTCAATAATGACTTTCACTAACTTGTCACCACTTGCTTCTACTACTGCGCGAATATCCGACTCAACCAAATCAAGATTTCCTGATTTGAGGGCACCGACATTGATCACCATATCAATCTCATCTGCGCCATTTTGGATAGCTTCTTTAGTTTCAAACGCTTTCACGGCTGAAGTTGTTGCTCCCAAGGGGAAACCAACCACTGTACAGACCTTGACATCTGTACCTTCAAGCCCTTTTTTAGCATATCCAACCCAGGTCGGATTAACACAAACACTGGCAAAATCATACTCTCTAGCCTCAGACAACAAACAATCAATTTGTTTTTCTGTCGCATCTTGTTTTAAAAGCGTATGATCGATATATTTATTTAATTTCATATTCGGATTCTCCTGCGGTTTATGAGATTATTTCTATAATTTCTCGTAAACTTTGCACGCTATCATTTATTTTAACATATTTTTGAAAATCTGTAACTAGCTGAGGAGAATTTTTTCCATTTGTGTATACTTTTGCAACAATTTCTCCCTTTTGAACGGAATCTCCAACTTTCTTTTCAAAAACAATTCCAGTTTCATAGTCCAAATCATCAGTCTTGACTGCACGACCAGCACCCAGTCTCATAGCATAAAGGCCAAATTCCATGGCTGGAAGAGCTGAAATGACACCTGTTCCCTGGGCAGGAATATCCACCACATGGGCCACATTAACTGGACGATAGAGGTCTTCCAAGTCTCCACCTTGAGCTTGGACCATCTCCTCAAACTTAGCCAGCGCTTGGCCATTTTCAAGATGTTGGTGAACTTCTTCAACTGTCTTGTTTACATTTGCCAAACCAAGCATAATTTGAGCCAGCTCACAAATAAAGTGGGTAATATCCTGACGGCCTTGTCCTTGTAAAATCTCAAGTGCTTCAAGGATTTCCAGACGATTTCCAATCGCTCGTCCCAAGGGCTGGCTCATATCCGTAATCACTGCTACCGTCTTTCTACCAACTGCCTTACCAAGCTCCACCATGGTTTGAGCCAGTTCTCGCGCCTCATCAGCCGTCTTCATGAAAGCACCTTCACCGACAGTCACGTCAAGCAAAATAGCATCCGCTCCTGCCGCAATTTTCTTGCTCATCACCGAACTCGCAATCAAAGGAATCGTGTCGACAGTTGCGGTCACATCACGGAGAGCATAAAGAAGCTTGTCTGCTTTAACAAGCTGGTCTGCTTGCCCAATGACGGACACTCCAATATCCTGAACCTGACGAATAAAATCCTCTTGACTACGTTCTACTTGATAACCCTTAATGGACTCCAATTTATCAATTGTTCCGCCTGTATGGCCGAGACCACGACCACTCATTTTTGCCACAGGCACACCGAAGCTAGCAACAAGGGGAGCCAAAATCAAGGTCACCTTATCACCAACACCACCCGTAGAATGCTTGTCAACCTTAACCCCATCAATAGCTGATAAATCAAACTCTTGCCCTGTCTTGACCATCTTCATAGTTAGGTCAGAGATTTCTCGAGTCGTCATTCCTTTGAAATAAACAGCCATAGCAAAGGCAGACATCTGATAATCAGGGACAATTCCTGACACATAGCCTTCTACCAGCCATTCAATTTCACTCGAAGTCAGTTCTTGACCATCTCGTTTCTTTTGGATTAAATCAACTGCTCTCATTCTTTCACACTTCTAAGGATATAGTATCCCTTATCTTTTTTGACGATGTCACAATTACCAAACACATCTTCCATCTTAGACTTAGCACTTGGGGCCCCTTGTTTTTTCTGGATAACAATTGTTAAATCTCCACCAGTTTCCAAGAAATCTTTACTTTTCTCAATGATTTCATGAACCACTTGCTTGCCCGCACGGATAGGAGGATTGGAAATGACATGGTCAAAATGTCCTTCAACTTGTTCATAGATGTTGGACTGGAAAATCGTCGCTTCTACTTTATTTCGTTCAGCATTTTGTCGCGCCAAATCCAAGGCACGATTATTGATATCGACCATGGTCGCCTGAACTCCATAAACCTTAGCTAAGGACAAACCCAAAGGCCCGTAACCACAGCCTACATCAAGGACAGTCTCTCCTTGATTGACCTCAAGACACTTGAGCAAGAGTTGACTTCCAAAGTCAACCATTTTCTTGCTAAAAACACCCGCATCAGTCAAAAAGGTCATTTTTTGTCCCAACAAGTCCACTCTCAACTCATGAATGTCGTGAGCAGCGTCGGGATTTTCTGCATAATACATTTTACTCATGAAACTATTTTACCATAATTTAACGAAATATTAAATCGTTTCCAAGTAATTTGACAATACGATGTAGTTTGTCATTATTGTTTTAATCGAGAGAAACTTTTTCTATAAGATACTAGATGTTTTTAGTCCCAAAATATGCTATACTAAGATATCGAATCAGAAAGACAAACTTATGACCAACGAATTTTTACATTTTGAAAAAATCAGCCGCCAGACTTGGCAATCGTTACATCGAAAGACAACACCTCCTTTGACTGAAGAGGAATTAGAATCCATCAAGAGTTTTAATGACCAGATTAGTCTACAGGATGTTACCGATGTCTATCTTCCCCTAGCCCATCTCATCCAGATTTACAAACGGACCAAGGATGATTTGGCCTTCTCAAAAGGGATTTTCCTTCAACGCGAAAGCAAATCCCAGCCTTTTATCATTGGAGTTTCTGGGAGTGTGGCCGTTGGAAAATCCACAACCAGTCGCCTACTTCAAATCCTACTGTCCCGTACACTTACAGATGCTACGGTTGAGTTAGTAACAACTGACGGGTTTCTCTATCCCAACCAGACCTTGATTGAGCAAGGGATTCTAAATCGTAAGGGATTTCCTGAAAGCTATGATATGGAAGCTCTTCTCAACTTCTTGGACCACATCAAAAATGGACAAGATGTAGATATTCCTGTCTATTCTCATGAAGTCTACGACATCGTACCTGAGGAAAAACAAAGCGTCAAAGCTGCAGACTTTGTAATTGTTGAGGGGATTAATGTCTTTCAGAATCCACAAAATGAGCGCCTCTATATAACTGACTTCTTTGACTTTTCAATCTATGTTGATGCCTCAGTAGATGACATCGAGAGTTGGTATCTGGACCGTTTCTTGAAAATGCTGAGCCTTGCCCAAAACGACCCTGATAGCTACTATTATCGTTTTACACAAATGCCAATCGGGGAAGTGGAATCCTTTGCCCATCAGGTCTGGACCAGTATCAATCTCACAAATCTACAAAATTATATTGAACCAACCAGAAACCGTGCGGAAGTGATTCTTCATAAAACAAAGAATCATGAAATCGATGAAATTTACTTAAAAAAATAATTTTCCCTTGTCAAAACGTAAGTTTTCAGATATAATGGTATAGTTAGTAAATATGGAGGTAAGAACATTGGCAAACATTAAATCAGCTATCAAACGTGCTGAATTGAACGTTAAACAAAACGAAAAGAACTCAGCTCAAAAATCAGCTATGCGTACTGCTATCAAAGCTTTCGAAGCAAACCCATCTGAAGAACTTTTCCGTGCTGCTAGCTCAGCTATCGATAAAGCAGAAACTAAAGGTTTGATTCACAAAAACAAAGCAAGCCGCGACAAAGCTCGTCTTTCAGCTAAACTTGCTAAATAAGAAACAGTCCATAGAGGCTGTTTTTTTGTCCTCAAATAGGAAAAGGTAGAAAATGAAAATCGCAATTATCG
Organism: Streptococcus mitis; assembly: GCF_946190325.1. Lineage (GTDB taxonomy): Bacteria > Bacillota > Bacilli > Lactobacillales > Streptococcaceae > Streptococcus > Streptococcus mitis_CF. Next base: position 523,269 of record NZ_CAMHZR010000001.1, read on the forward strand.
GATATTCTGGTGCTGGTAAGTCAACTCTAGCAGAAAAGTTGTCTCACTACTACTCCATCCCAAAACTTCACATGGACACACTCCAATTTCAACCTGGTTGGCAAGACAGTGACCGCGGATGGATGTTGACCGAGATGAAAAATTTTCTCACAAAGAATGAATCTTGGGTCATCGATGGAAATTATTCTTGGTGCTATTACGAAGAAAGAATGCAGGAAGCTGACCAAATTATCTTTCTCAACTTTTCACCATGGACTTGTCTATTTCGGGCTTTTAAACGTTATCTCAAATACCGAGGCAAGGTCAGAGAAAGTATGGCAGCTGGTTGTCCAGAACAATTTAATTGGGAGTTTATCAGATGGATTCTCTGGGACGGACGAAGCAAATCCGCTAAGGAACGCTACAAGTGGGTTCAAGAAACCTATCCAGATAAAATTGTCATCCTTAGGTCTCAAAAGGAGATGGATTACTTTATAAAGACTCACGAAAACAAGAAGAAAAACTAACGTGGATAACGTTAGTACTATTTGGAAGACAAAGATACTTTTTGGTGTCTATTTTTTCCAAAATATTTTCTTCATTATTTACCAATCTATCCTATCTAAAACTCTGAATTCGATAAAAATAAAAAGGGATATTCATTGTCCCTTTTATCAATTTTGAGATCTTGAATATAAAAGGATAATATAGCACTAGTGCCCCATACTTATAGTCTCGATAACTCATAAAATAATCAATTCACAATTGATTCTCTGGGCAGAGATAATAAGATCATAATCAAAATTACTAGGTCTCAAATCCACTCTACTCATTTAAAACGAGTATAAGAGGAGATGGAAACTATACTTTGCTTTAATAAATAATGGGCTATGGAATGGTTATTATAACCTTAATCTGAAAAAATAAAGGTTTCAGCTACTAAAAATGTGCAAGAAAAGCCTGATTTCATACACTCTTTCACCTTTGTTACTATAGGCTCGGACCCAGTTATACTTAGCCCCAAGTAATTTCCAATTGATAGCTGGCAAAGGGATGTCCCTCTTGGTTTTGTAGCTGATAATCTAGTTCAATCTTTTGCCCATCAACTTGATAATGGCTCGTTTGGATGATAAACTCCTGCATGCCCATAGGTGTAGGAATATAGGCTAAACTATTGCTATCCTTTAGAAAGCGCATAATGGTCTTGGGATTGGAAAAACGACTCATCACCAGCTCTTGACCATGAAATTTAATCACTACTTTTTCCTTTTCCTCATTATAGAAAAGCAGGTAGCTATAATCTCCTTTTTCATGCACTTCCACGTCATAAAGTTGGTCAATCACTTCCAACTGCTCATCAAACTGAATCGTATTTCGCATCCGAATCTTCACATCAGGTCCTCTTTCTTGTCTCTTGTCCTACTATTTTACCAAAAACTCTAGCTTTTTGCTATAATGGTCATATGAACGAAAAAGTATTCCGTGACCCAGTTCACAACTACATCCATGTCAATAATCAAATCATCTATGACTTGATTAATACAAAAGAATTTCAGCGTTTGCGTCGTATCAAACAACTGGGAACTTCCAGTTATACCTTCCACGGTGGAGAACACAGTCGCTTCTCTCATTGTCTTGGAGTCTATGAGATTGCTCGTCGCATCACAGAGATTTTTGAAGAAAAATATCCTAAGGAATGGAATCCTGCCGAGTCTCTCTTGACCATGACAGCTGCTCTCCTACATGACCTTGGACATGGTGCCTACTCCCATACTTTTGAACATCTCTTTGATACAGACCATGAAGCCATTACTCAGGAGATTATCCAAAGTCCTGAAACGGAGATTCACCAAGTCCTGCTACAAGTGGCGCCAGATTTTCCAGAAAAGGTAGCCAGTGTCATTGACCATACCTATCCTAACAAGCAGGTCGTGCAACTCATTTCCAGTCAGATTGATGCGGACCGCATGGACTATCTCTTGCGTGACTCCTATTTTACGGGAGCTTCCTATGGGGAATTTGACCTGACTCGGATCCTCCGAGTCATTCGTCCTGTCGAAAATGGTATCGCCTTTCAGCGCAATGGCATGCACGCCATCGAAGACTACGTCCTCAGTCGCTACCAGATGTACATGCAGGTTTATTTCCACCCAGCAACACGCGCTATGGAAGTTCTCCTACAGAATCTCCTCAAGCGCGCCAAGGAACTCTATCCTACGGATAAAGACTTCTTTGCACGAACTTCTCCACATCTCCTGCCTTTCTTTGAAAAAAATGTGACCTTGTCTGATTATCTGGCTCTGGATGATGGTGTAATGAATACCTACTTCCAGCTCTGGATGACCAGTCCTGATAAGATTCTTGCAGACTTGTCGCAACGTTTTGTCAACCGTAAGGTCTTTAAATCCATCACATTTTCACAAGAAGACCAAAACCAACTTGCCAGCATGAGAAAATTGGTTGAGGACATTGGCTTTGATCCCGACTACTATACTGCCATTCATAAGAACTTTGACCTCCCTTATGATATCTATCGTCCCGAATCTGAAAATCCTCGGACACAGATTGAGATTTTACAGAAAAATGGTCAACTGGCGGAACTCTCTAGCCTGTCTCCTATCGTTCAATCCCTTGCTGGTAGTCGCCACGGAGATAATCGTTTCTATTTTCCAAAAGAAATGTTAGACCAAAACAGCATCTTCGCAAGTATCACCCAGCAATTTTTACACTTGATTGAGAACGATCATTTTACCCCAAATAAAAACTAGAAGAGGAAATTTATGAGTATTAAACTAATCGCCGTCGATATTGACGGTACCCTAGTCAATAGCCAAAAGGAAATCACACCTGAAGTTTTTTCTGCCATCCAAGATGCCAAAGAAGCTGGTGTCAAAGTCGTGATTGCAACTGGCCGCCCCATCGCAGGTGTTGCCAAACTTCTGGACGACCTGCAGTTGAGAGACGAGGGTGACTATGTGGTAACTTTCAACGGTGCCCTTGTCCAAGAAACTGCGACCGGCCATGAGATTATCAGCGAATCCTTGACTTATGAGGATTATCTGGATATGGAATTCCTCAGTCGTAAGCTCGGTGTCCACATGCATGCCATTACCAAGGACGGTATCTACACTGCAAATCGCAATATCGGAAAATATACAGTGCACGAATCAACCCTCGTCAGCATGCCTATTTTCTACCGAACTCCTGAAGAAATGGCTGATAAAGAAATCGTCAAGTGTATGTTTATTGATGAACCAGAGATTCTCGATGCTGCGATTGAAAAAATCCCAGCAGAATTTTACGAACGCTACTCTATCAACAAGTCTGCTCCTTTCTACCTCGAACTCCTTAAAAAGAATGTAAACAAAGGTTCAGCCATCACTCACCTAGCTGAAAAACTCAGATTGACCAAAGATGAAACCATGGCTATCGGAGACGAAGAAAATGACCGTGCCATGCTGGAAGTCGTTGGAAACCCCGTTGTCATGGAAAATGGAAATCCAGAAATCAAAAAAATCGCCAAATACATCACCAAAACAAATGACGAATCTGGCGTTGCCCATGCCATCCGTACATGGGTACTGTAAGAAGATAAGAATAGACGAAACCCGCTCAGCAGAGCGGGTTTTTATATAAGTTAAACAATTGTTAATATTATCTAAATGTACAGTTACTTAAATCTTGAGAGTACAAAAACCTCCTTTTTTCTCCCAGTAAACGAGCGAGGGTTGTACAGTTACTTAAATCTTGAGAGTACAAAAACGCTCGCAAGACCTTTGAACCTCTCGGAAGAGTTGTACAGTTACTTAAATCTTGAGAGTACAAAAACCGGTGAATATAAAGATATTAATCCGGATAAGTTGTACAGTTACTTAAATCTTGAGAGTACAAAAACAAATCAATAATATCTGGTTTTGTTTCTGTCGTTGTACAGTTACTTAAATCTTGAGAGTACAAAAACATACTTGCCTTTTGAAATTCCAGATGTAGGTTGTACAGTTACTTAAATCTTGAGAGTACAAAAACTCCCAAATTTATCAAGTCAAAATAGGCGACGTTGTACAGTTACTTAAATCTTGAGAGTACAAAAACTGTCGGTTTACCGCTCCTTTTTCAAAAAATGTTGTACAGTTACTTAAATCTTGAGAGTACAAAAACTTTATCAGACAAAATAAAAAGTGATACCGAGTTGTACAGTTACTTAAATCTTGAGAGTACAAAAACAATTCATAGTAGGACATTAAATCAATTGGAGTTGTACAGTTACTTAAATCTTGAGAGTACAAAAACATCCTGAAAGACCGTCATATCCAGATATAGGTTGTACAGTTACTTAAATCTTGAGAGTACAAAAACCAGATTTTCTACGACCCCAACGCATACCTTGTTGTACAGTTACTTAAATCTTGAGAGTACAAAAACTGGAGGGGGATACTCCTTACTATATTACAGGTTGTACAGTTACTTAAATCTTGAGAGTACAAAAACCGACTTGAAAAGAGAAGTGATTAGAGGCTAGTTGTACAGTTACTTAAATCTTGAGAGTACAAAAACGTAGCATTATAGATACCAAAGTCTCCTGCGGTTGTACAGTTACTTAAATCTTGAGAGTACAAAAACCAGCAAAAGAGTTATTCAATCATTCCACGAGTTGTACAGTTACTTAAATCTTGAGAGTACAAAAACTGATGGATTGAGAGTTATTGTTGAATACCTGTTGTACAGTTACTTAAATCTTGAGAGTACAAAAACAGCATGGCTTTTCAAAAGAATTGTTTCCAGGTTGTACAGTTACTTAAATCTTGAGAGTACAAAAACCAATTGTTACGCCATCTTCATTTTTCCATGGTTGTACAGTTACTTAAATCTTGAGAGTACAAAAACCTCAAATTCGTCAATTTTGATTTTTGTTCCCTCAAAAACATTATAAAGCCTTAAATCTCACTCGTCAATACTATTCTTCCAAATATTTCAATAACATTGGATTGATTGATTCAATACAGAATTTTATTTTCATTTTGTACTGATACAAATTATTCAAAATTTTTAATGCTACTTGATCTTCTACAGATAAACTCATGTGGAGAATGTCCGAGCTAAATAAATAGGATCCAATTTTTCTTAAAGAAGTTAAAAATTCTTGTTCATCAGGCATTTGATTTATTGGATACTGATTGGTAAAGCGATCATACATAAATTCTAGAGAATAAAAATGATCAACATAATCGGAAACAATATTGATTTCCTCTAAAACTTCTTTCGTGACATGAAGATAACCTTCATTGGAAGGAAATAAAACAATATATAATGAATCGCTATGATTAGTCAGAAACTCCATTTTCTCGCAACATTCAACAAAATCATTATAGGATAGAAAATCGTCCAAATTTCGTAAGACAAGCAAAAACTTTTCAGAACTGTTTGTCGCCATAACTTCTAACATGGAAAGAAATAATAAAAACTTTATCTTATTATCTACAAATTCAAATGAAATATTTTTATCATTTGTTCCAAAGTATGGTAAAAAATTCTTTTGAATCAATTGATCCGTATTAAAATATTTTGCTTCAGTATGATAGATAATGTCATCTAATTGAAGATTCAACTTCTGATTCAATTGAAGTGAAATCCTATCTAGATTGTCATTGATATTTTCAATTTGCTCCATTATCTCAATAGAAGTAATTTTTTTCTTTAGATAACCATAAGCTACTGTCCCTTTTTTATATTCCATTTGTTCAATCAAATCATTGATATTGGATATTTGAATAACACTAAATTCTGAACGGGAAACAACTGTATCATCTATCAGTATTTTAGGCTCATTTTGTTCAAATAGAACTAAATCTTCCTCACTATATTTTTTTCCTCCAAAATACCATAATAGTATCTGCCAAATATAATACTTTAGTTGCTGATCTTGTCCCACAACTTGAGTAAATTGACCAAAACTTAATGAAATATTATCCTTGTATGGATGACTAATGTTCATTTTCATATAACTACCAACTTATTATCGCTGACTACTTCTTCTTGCTTTGTTTTTCCACCAATTATTAAAACCATTTCAGAAAATTGTTTTTCAGTCACAGCTAGCAAACGGACATTCCCACTTGGTAAATTACTCTGACTTAATTTTTTATAGAATTTACTAGCAAAACTTCGATTAGGACAGGTTCTATAATAAACAGAAAACTGCAACATTTCAAAGCCGTTTGCGATTAAGTCTTTCCGAAAATTACGATAGACTCTTTTTTCTTGATTTGTTTCCATTGGTAGATCAAAAAAACACAATAATCTCAATGCTTCATACCTCATTTCTTTAGCTCCATTCTACACTTGACACCATTGGACAGTAAAATTTGCTAGTATCCTTATCAGAGATACATTTTAGAAAGCCTTTGACATACTTATCCATTGCTACCGTTACAGAACAGGTTTCTTTACCGTAACGAATCTTTGCATTTAATGTATCTGTTAGCGCCAAGCGAAACTCGTACTTCAAATACTCTTCATCTCGTAAATTTTGATAGACCCAGACATCGATAATCTGCCGAAAAGGTTCCATTAGATCATCAACCAAGTTAAATTGATTATATTCATTCTTATGAAAAATTCCTATTAAGGGATTTAACCCATACCCAGAAATAATACGTGCCATCTGCGCTCTCATGATTGCATAACCATAATTTAGGCCAGCATTGATAACATCCGTTTCCTGTTGTGTAAGACGTACGAATTTCTTTCCAAATAATTCATTGAAATAAACTTTTGCAGCATGGCCTTCACGATTGGTTTTATCTCCATATTCAATATGGTCTTTATAGTCTGCTAATAATTGAATGCAATCAATATTTTTCTCAAACATTGCAAGAACATCTTGCTGATTGTTTATTTTAAAATAGGTTACTATTTGCCATAATTTATCTTTTTGCTCCTGCGTCCACAATAATTGCTCCTGTAATTTTTTATAGGCTCTAAAATGGCCATTTTGAGAATGGTAAATTCCTGTAGGCAAATGCTCATTATCACAGACAATCAAGGCAATATTATACTTACTTAAAGCACTTAATAATCTTAAAGTTACAACAGTCTCCCCTCCTTCTGCCACAATAATAGAAATATCACTAAGTGGGATAACATATTCTTGACCCATTTTTTTAATTAGAAGATTATCTAACTTCAATTTCATTTTTTCACTCTGACAGACATGCACAATTCTCCAAGTCATCGTATTTTCCTCTTTCACAAAACGAAAACACCCCGCCATATATGACAGGGTGTTGAATTCGGCATGAAGCCTTATCTTTGTAGCTTCTGCAAGATTTAAGTAACTGTGCAAGGCGTCCCTTACAGTTACTATTATAATACATTGTAAAAGCATTTGCAACTCTTTTTAAAATAATTTTAAAATTTGAGTTTTGGTTTTTCACCCTCTTTTGTGATGAAATGTTTATTACCTAAAACATCTGTTTTAACTTTAAAAATGGAGATATTTGATTTATTTAATCCTTTCAAACATTGTCCTCCTTTTGCAACATTTCCAAAGATTGTTATCAATGGCTGGTTACCATCAAATTTGGCTTTATCATAAGGTTTTAGTTCTACATAATGTTTCACATTTGGCATTGTTCTAGATAAGAATCTAAAAATCTGTTTCTCGTTATTTTTCGTATCCTTAATTAAAAGCAAGTCATTTTTATATAAGGTAAATTTGAATTCTGACTGCTCGCCCACTCCTTCTTTTTCTTTAATCTCATTATATTTATCAATAGTTATAGAATAAGTCCCGGTCTTCTTTTCAAATTGTAAATCTGCATATTTTAATCCAAGCAACTCATACTTCTCCGTCTGATGATTAAAATAGACATCTGTTCTCCAAGGATTTAATTGACGTAGGATTACTTTATTTTTACTATTAGAAGGAGTTATGTTAATAAATGATTCAGGAATATTTTTATCATAATATTTTAGACTTTTAATCTCTGGTCCATTGCCTTTTTTACTGTACTTACGGATTGGTCCATTTTCTTGTCTATATTTCTCAAAAGGATTGCAAGGAACTTCTTTATTCTTCTCATTAAATTCTTTTGATGAATAAGTTCTTAGAATCTCTTCAATTACCTTTTCAAACGTCTGAGGATCTTTGTGATACATTAAGAATTTACTCTTATCTTTATTGTAAATTTTAATAAAAGCATCATACCCTGCTTGGCTATAAATATCTTTAATCTTACCTAAAACATAAGTTTCTTCAGACTTATCTTTATCCAATTTCACTTTTCTGGTTGCATAAATGGTTGCATCTGAAATTTTTCTATTATATTTTGAATCCACTTGATAAGAAAATAGGATGCTATCTTCAAATTTCTTGCTACTTAATGTATCAACAAAATGGGCGTAAGGTGCTTTAAATACTAATTCTTTGTATTTATCATCAGTTAACGAAATAATTTCGCCTGTCTCTGAATCAACAAATTGATCCTCTTTATAAGAAATTAGGGGATTAGCTTGTTTTTTCCATAACCTTAATTGACTTGAAGCAGCAATAATTAAAGCATCCACAGCATGATGGTGATATGTTTCACGAGATTTTTCAAGTCCCCACTTTCTTCTTAGCTGAGAGGTAAATTGCCCACGTACTACCGAAATAGTTGTATCGAATTTATGCGCTTTATAAAAATCTTGTAAAGTATTTAGAACAACTCGAGAAGAATATCGAGTATCAACTAAATTCCGTTCGATAAACTTCTGCTTCACTTCAATTTTACTAATGTCTTCTTCCGTTAAAAGGTAATCTTTCTTTTTATTACCTAATAATTTAGAATCTTTTACATATGATTTAAACTCACGATATGACCAAGCATCATCCATACTGTCTAATGCCTGAAACGGTGTTCGCTGCCCCTTCTCCTGGTTTGCTGTAGCTAGAACCAATACTTTATTAGATAGACTATCATCAAACGATAAAGATAGAGGTAAAATATGATCAATTTCGTACTTGTACTGATTGTGAATTAAATCTGAAATTGGAATATTCTTCCCAGTATAGAGACACTTCTCTCCCTGCTGGTGCCATAAACGAATCTTAGTAGCCAATTCCTTATGCCCATGAAAAATACTATCTGGTAACTCTTTTTTCCCATTGTATTGGAATGCAGCCTTTTCCATAGCAGCATTTTTCTCATCATGGTTTGCCTTTTGACGTTTTATATAATCTTTCTTAGCATCTTCTTCGTTATTTTCTCGCGCCATTTCGATAACAATATTATCAAAGATACCATATTTTTTAGTTGCTTCGTTGATTATCTTTATGGCCTGTCTGACAGATTTTGCTACCACAGGATTATAGATTTCTTCTGTTACTTCTTTTTCATCAATATACTTAGTTCTTTTTGATGTTTCTTTAAATTTTTGTTTACCCAATCGTGTTAGAATTGCCATCTGCTCTTCTGAAGTTTCATAGAGTTCTGGTATCAACTCCATCATGAGTTTAAGAGAAAAATTATGCCATCCCTTACTAAATAGACTACTATTATTTTTTCTAAATTGAACCAATTCAAGTATTTGGTCTTGACTAAATACATCCATTAACTTTGTATTAATCGCTTCTTCTATACCTTCTCGTTCAGTATTTAGAGTTAAAATATGAGCAAGCTCATCTAGAACTTCTCTAGAAAATTCTCCAACTGGAATTGTTTCTAGCGACTGCATTTTTCGATAGACTTCAAAAGTGTGCATTTCAGGTTTATTGTTTACATCAACACGATAACCACGTATCTGATCTACTGAAGCATCAATCATTTTAGCAATGTATTTCAATAAGGTTGAAGCCCCTAATGTTTTCGCCGACTTCGCATATTCAACGATTGTTTTCTTTTGTTCCTCACTCAGTTTCTTGGTCTCTGTAGGAACTGTTAAATTATTTAAATCATTTAGCAAATTAAACTCTTGAGCAGTATAGGAAGCTTTTGAAGCCCTGTATTCATTCGGATAAAATGTACATTTACCAATTAAAATACCAAAAATATTATCTAACGTCGTACCGTCTGTTCTGAAACGTCCATAATCCGTCCGAGATTTTTCATTACCTGGCCCATGATAGTATTTTCTTTTCTCTGTAAGGATTTTTAAGTAATCTTCTATAAACTTATCCGTGATCTGATTATTAAATTCTTGCTGTTTTCTAAGAATTCGTTCAGCCTCTTTTCTATAAGCAGATGTTGAAAAAACGTTAATTAATCGGTGCTTATCGCCTTTTTCTTCAACAGTAAAATCTCCCCTTACTTGACCATATTTTTCAAAACGCTCTAGTTGGATTTGACCAGGTGTTTGTTCAGCAAGTAATTTTCTATTTTCCTCAACTGCCTTACCGTAATCAGACGATACTGCACCACCATTCTCAGAAGCATCATCTAAATAGCTAATCCCACGTCTCTTAACTATATTCTTTAATGCAATAAACAACTCTTCGGTTGTTAATGGATTATCCAATCCTTGTACACGAAGCCGATAAGGATTTAGATTAATGGACACCTTGGAAAAATCAGTTAGTAAATCATAATCTTCAAATAAATCATGAAGTCGAGCACCACGATGTTTTTTTCTGCGATTCAATCGTCTAGCCTGTCTACTGTTTCTTCTTTCAACATTATTATCAGCAGTTGTAGCTGGGAAAATCCGAGAATTCGTATGGATAATCTCACCAGTATCTTTATTTAGAATACCTACACCTACTGATCCAATACCAATATCCAAACCTAAAACTAAACCGTTCATAATCAAACTCCTAACTAATTATCATATTAATTAAATTTTACCCTTTACTTCCTAAAAAATCAAATCATTATAAGCAATTACTAAAAATCTTTTACTATTATATAATTATATAAAAATTCCCCCATCTCCTTCATTCATGAAAAAACAAAAAAGCGTAATCTAACGCTTTAGGAGTTCTATTTTAACTTGAATGATTTCTACATAAAAATCAATAATTTATATGCCCCCTGCAGGAATCGAACCTGCAACTACTCCTTAGGAGGGAGTTGTTATATCCATTGAACTAAGGGAGCTAGAGAAAAACTCTGCTGAATGAGCAGAGTTTCTTTGTCGAATTAACGACGGATTTCTTTGATACGAGCTGCCTTACCTTGAAGAGCACGCAAGTAGTACAATTTCGCACGACGTACTTTACCGTAACGAACAACTTCGATTTTTTCAACACGTGGAGTGTGGATTGGGAAGATACGCTCAACACCTACACCGTTAGAGATTTTACGAACTGTGTAGTTTTCTGAGATACCAGCACCTTTACGTGCGATAACAACACCTTCAAAAATCTGGATACGTTCACGGTTACCTTCGACAACTTTCGCGTGTACACGAACAGTGTCACCAGGACGGAATGATGGGATATCTGTACGAAGTTGACCTTCAGTCAAGCTTTGGATTAATGGATTCATTTTATTCTCCTATCTTTGTCAATCTTGAGGAACCTTCCTCAGCGGATAAACTGTATTTTTGTGCGTCCATTACACACAAGATACAGTTTACCAAATTTCCACAAAAAAGTAAAGAAATTTATAGCAGAATTCCCAAAAAAATCGCAACCAAACCACCTAGGTAAGTCAAAGTCAAGTAATAATAAAAGACCTTCTTATCGCTTAGCAACCTTTGTAGTTCGTCATTTAAGGTAGAAAAGGTTGTTAAACCTCCACAAAAACCCGTAGCTAAGATAGCATAGACTTCCTTGGATTCTACATGATTGTAGAATAATCCAATCAAAAAGCAACCTAAAAGATTAGCTATGAGCGTTCCGAGTGGTAATTTAGAAGCTTGATTATAGCGGGAAAAGAAATAGCGCACTAAAGCTCCGAAACCACAAGCAATTGCAAGATAGACGATTACCATTTCTTCCTCCCTAGAAAATAAGCCCAGAGTAGACCTCCACCAATACTCAAAAGCAAATACATAACTAAACTAAGATAACGCCCTGTATCCAGCAGTTTCACAGCATCAAGCATGAGACTAGAAAAGGTTGTTAAACCTCCGCAAAAACCTGTACCTAGTGCTAAAACCAATCCCTTACTAGTTCCCTTATAGACCAGATAGCCTTTTACCAGATAAACCAAGCAGAAAATTCCCAGATAGTTGACAAAGAGAGTTCCCCAAGGAAAATCTGGACTGGCTGGTAACCAAGTGGAAACCAGGTAGCGCACAAGTCCGCCCAACATGGCAGCTAGAAAAATTCCTAGCGGATAAAATTGTTCTTTTTTCATTTGATGTTTTGATCCTGATAATCACGCGAACGTTTGAGTATGTCCGAAAATATTGCGACAATAGTCTCCTGATAACTCTTGTCCTCTACACGACTCCTAACCTTTTCAAAAATAATTGCTTCTCTCTTGGTATCTAAAATCGGTTTCCCTGAAGCCTTCTTATAAGCGACAACCCCTTCAACTAAATGCATTCTTTCTTCTAACAGTTTGACAATTTGGTCGTCGATCTGATCAATTTCTTGACGAATAATATCTAAATCCATACAGTCTACTCCTTTATTTGAATTATTGTATCAAAAAGCCACCAAATAGGCTAGTAAAATCCCAACTCTCGATAAGAAAAATGCACTGATTGATTACATCAGCGCACGTTTATGCTTATCCTACTTTAGCAGCCAATTCTTCTGCGAATTGTTCCAAGCGTTCAATGTCTTCTTCCTCAGCAGAGAGATCAACTTTGACACACTCTGAACCTTTTTCTGCTCCTGTCGCTACAAAAACACGGTCAAAGTCATCGACAGCCTTACAGAATTCATCGTAGAAGGTATCTCCTGAGCCGACCACTCCGTAGATTTTACCATTCAAGTTAAGATCTGCTAGGTCTTCGTAGAAGTCCATCATCTCATCTGGCAATTCACCATCACCATAAGTATAGGTCGCAACGATAGCGATGTCTGCTTCCAAGAAGTCTGAAGCGTCAACAGTTGTACATTCGTCAACATCGACATCCAAGCCCAAGTCACGTAATTTGTCTGCTACAATATCTGCAATTTCTTCGGTATTACCGGTCATACTGGCAAATACAATTTTTGCTAATGCCATATCGTCCTCCTCAATTTATCTTTCTCCATTATATCACATCTTTTTCATTTTAAAAATAAAAATTCTTGTGCTACAATGAAATGAGAAAGAATTGAGGTTATTTATGGACATTTGCCATCAAATTTTAGAAAAAATTAAAGAATACAACACGATTATCATTCACCGTCATATGAAACCAGACCCTGATGCCTTGGGAAGTCAAGTGGGCTTGAAAGCCTTGCTGGAATATCATTTCCCTGAAAAAAACATCAAAGCCGTTGGTTTTGATGAACCAACTCTAACTTGGATGGCTGAGATGGATCTTGTTGAAGATAGTGCTTACCAAGGCGCCCTTGTTATCGTCTGTGATACGGCGAATACTGCTCGTATCGATGATAAGCGCTATAGTCAAGGTAATTTTCTCATTAAGATTGACCACCATCCAAATGATGATGTATATGGCGATCTATTTTGGGTGGACACTAGTTCAAGTAGCGCTAGTGAGATGATTACCCTATTTGCCAAAACAACCCAACTGGCCTTGTCAGATCGCGCTGCTGAGTTGCTCTTTGCAGGAATTGTTGGTGATACAGGTCGATTCCTCTACCCTTCTACCACTGCACGGACTCTTCGCCTGGCTGCCTATCTGAGAGAACATAACTTTGACTTTGCGGCTCTCACCCGCAAAATGGACACTATGAGCTACAAAATTGCAAAACTTCAAGGCTACATTTACGACCATCTGGAAGTGGATGAAAATGGTGCAGCTCGCGTTATCCTGAGTCAAGAAGTCTTGAAACAATTCAATGTTACCGATGCTGAAACTGCAGCCATTGTCGGAGCTCCTGGACGCATTGACAGTGTGAGTCTCTGGGGAATTTTTGTAGAACAGGCTGATGGCCACTACCGTGTTCGCTTACGCAGTAAAATCCATCCTATCAATGAAATTGCCAAGGAGCATGATGGTGGAGGCCACCCCCTAGCAAGTGGTGCTAATTCCTATAGCCTAGAGGAAAACGAAATCATCTACCAAAAGTTAAAAAACTTGCTTAAAAACTGATAAAATACTTGCCAAACTTTTCAGAATCTGATAGACTAGTATGGTAATAATCTATGGCTCGCAAAGAGACCATGGCAGAAAGGAACTATTGCAAAATGAAAAAAGATATCCATCCAGAATATCGCCCAGTTGTCTTTATGGACACAACTACTGGTTACCAATTCCTTAGCGGTTCAACAAAACGCTCTAACGAAACAGTTGAGTTCGAAGGCGAAACTTACCCATTGATCCGTGTGGAAATTTCATCAGACTCACACCCATTCTATACTGGACGTCAAAAGTTCACTCAAGCAGATGGACGCGTGGATCGTTTCAACAAAAAATACGGTCTCAAATAATCAACCGCATTTATTGCTTAAAAACGTTGATACAAAGCCTTTTCCAAGAAATTGGAATTGGCTTTTTTTGTTTTTAGTACCGTTTTTGGTACCGTCTTAGAAAACTAACCTTTTGCACTATCCAGGTAATCTACAAATTTTGTGATAGCTTTCTTCTCTCCTGCTACTGTAGAATGGCTATAAGTATCCAGGGTCATCTGACTACTTGCATGACCTAACCTTTTGGCTGCATTAACAGGATCTACACCCGTTTCAATCATCAAGGTAGCATGAGTATGTCTGAATCCATGAGGAGTTATCTTCTTCAAGTCATTTTTCCTGATAATGGGCTATTGATAGTGCGGCAGCTGACAACCAACTGTCCTGTTAGGTACTGCATAGCGAGGTTTTCAATCATCATTTTTTCAATTTTTCGTCCAGAGAAAATCTCTTGTGAATAGGCAATTAGAAGGCGTAGAAGTGACAATCTTCAAAGGTATTCACTACTTTTTCAATAGTAAAAACGAGATGGTCTTGTGGCAAGAAAGAACTGATTTCTAGTGATAAAGTTGTTTGATTTGTGTTATAATGAATATGCATGGGATAGCCTTTCTAAATGGTTTATTGAGCAATTCTATTTTACCAAGACTATCGCAACCATGCAAAAAAGAAACGGCAAATCCGTTGCTTTTTTGAAGATAAGAGACTATTGTCCCAATCTCTTTTTCTTGATTAAAATCTATATCTAGTATATAATCAATCTATAACGTATAGATTGGAGATATATCATGGCTATAACATTATCAAAACAATACAATTTTAAACTGAATGAAGCTACTATGGAACAAGCTCGAAATATTATCAAGGAAAAGGGAATGACAATGACAGATGCTATTTCTTTATTTGTGGAGCAAATAGTCCTGGAGCAAGATTTGCCTATTAAGACGGCCGAAGATCTACATAGAGAACAGTTGATTAAGGAATTACAAGCCCAATCTGAACGTGCCTTGAGAGAATACGAGGCAGGAGAAGGTACTTCCCTAAACAATATGAGGGTACGCTATGGCTTATAAAGTGATTGCTTCAAAAGAGGTCGAGGAAGCTATCGACAATATACACGACTATATAGCTACGGTACTTCTATCACCTCAATCTGCCAAAAATACTGTGGCTAAAATTTTAGACAGCTTAAAAAGTTTAGAAATTTTTCCTGAAGCAGGTTTTGACGCTGATGAGAAAATCGGAATAAAAATTAACAGCAAGTATCCAACACGAGGAAAAATTATTGACCAATATGTTTTGCTTTACTTCATCGATCAAAAACGAAACAATGTTTTTTTATCTCACTTATTCCACACTAAAAGTGACTATGTCACTTTGCTACAAAAAGACAATAAAAAAAGCTCAACTGATTGAGACAACTTTCATTATTTTATAAGCTCCGAAACCTTAATTTTTGGTACCTTTTTGGTACCGTCTTGGTTTAACAATACGGTATATATAATATTTTACAGCTTTATCCCCTTTAGAAACGTTGATTTAATAAGAATTTAAACACTATAGAGTATATCTTTGTAAAATTGGAATAAATCAATCAAGGAGAAGTCAAATATCACAAACACCTAAGTTAATAAAAATTATTGTTGACATTTTCTCTTATTTATCCTAAACTATAACCAAGGATAGGATGTTTGTCGGGTGACTGGTAACAGTTTGCTCAAAGGTACTTGTTTTAGGTACAGGTTAGGTACTGCCTTCAGCTTTATGCTGTAAAGAACCCGCTCCACCACTGGTCCTATTCGTTTTACTCTTGGATTATATTCAAGAGTTTTTTCTTGTCAAAAAAAAATCTCAAACACCTGAGACATCTTTCTTTATTTTATAAGCTCCGAAACCTTAATTTTTGGTACCTTTTTGGTACCGTCTTGGTTTAACAATACGGTATATATATAATATTTTACAGCTGTATCCCTTTTAGAAACGTTGATTTAATAAGGATTTAAACACTATAGAGTATATCTTTGTAAAATACGGTCTCAAATAATGATAAAAAAGAACAGTTTCGACTGTTCTTTTTTACTTCTTTTCATGAGTCAAGCACTACGATTATCACTTTATCATTCCTCAAGCTGATGCACAGACTTGATTTGAACAAGTTTAAAAAATATCGAAAAGCAGCTTGATATTGAGAATGGTCAAGATGATTGAAACTACGTAGCCAAGGATTGTATTCCACTTGGCATTGGTAAATTCTCCCATCACTGACTTCTTAGAGGTCAGATAGATTAAGGGGAAGATTGAAAACGGAAGAGCGATGGAAAGAAAGACCTGTGAATAGACCAACAACTGATCCAAGGTTTTTTCTTGATGTCCAAACAAAACAGCAACTATAATCACAGGGAGCAAGGCAACAATCCGGGTACCGATACGAATCATCCACTGAGGCAATTTCAGATGCAAGAAACCTTCCATGACAATCTGTCCTGTCAAGGTGCCTGTGATAGTAGAATTTTGTCCACTTGCTAAAAGGGCTAGAGCAAATAAAGTTGACAGAGTTGAGCTGGCTATTGCTCCTGCTATTGTCGAATCCTGTAAGGCATTGTACATTTGAGAGAATGCTGAAATTTCAGACGCATGACCAAAAAAGAGCGATGCTCCTAAAATGAGAAGCAAGGAATTGACAACAAAGGCTAGCGACAACTGAAGATTTGAGTCCCAGGTCATAAAACGCACAGCTTTTCGAACATCCTTTTTATCCTTATGGTTGATTTTCCTTGTTTGCGAAAGGGATGAATGGAGATAGAGATTATGGGGCATGACTGTCGCTCCTACAATTCCTAAAGCCAAAGTCAGTTGACTCTCATGTCCCGGCAAAGGACTCTCAAACAAAGTTGATGTCGGTAAATAGCCACCAAAGATACCCTGAATACTTGGATTAGATAAAGCCACCAGATAAGAAAATATTCCTAATATAGTTAAGATAAGGGTTGTAACAATAGCTTCAATCTTCTTGAAGCCAAATTTCATCAACAAAAGCAAAAGAAACACATCTAAAACCGTTAGGAGGATAGCCACCATAATCGGTATTTTAAACAAAAGATTCAAGGCAATCGCTGAACCCAAAACCTCAGCCAAGTCTGTCGCCATTAAAGCTAATTCTACAATCACCCACAGACTATAGCGGAGCCACTTGGGAGCATGATGAGATGTTGCCTGCGCTAGGTCCATCCTAGTCACGATACCAAGCTTTCCAGCCATTTGTTGTAACTGCATGGCAATAATGGATGAAATCAAAATAACAAATAAGAGACTATACTTGTAGGAAGCACCACCAACCACACTGGTAATCCAGTTTCCAGGATCCATGTAACCAACTGCTACAAGAGCTCCAGGCCCTAAAAATGCTTTTAGATTTTGCCAAAAATGATTATTATCCGGAGTTTCAATAGATTGATTGATCTCAGAAAGAGAGACTTTTTTGTAAGATGACATAGGAATATTCACTTTCTAATCTTGTCTTTACCTAGTTTATTAATGAAGTTTTTGAAAATACAATGAAAATAGTTTGCCTATTTCCAATTTATTCTTATTATATCACATTTTGGAACGATTCTTAAGGAAAGCATGATAGTTGAAATAAGCAACACCAGTATTGGAAAAGCCAGCGTTTTCTGACGCTGGCTTTTTAACTGTGAAAATTCTTTCTCAACTAGATTGCTTCTGTAACAAAACTACGACTTTCCAATACTTTAAGCATGGCATTAGCTGTATCTAGGGCTGTGAAGAGGGGCACTCCATGTTCAATGGCTGAACGGCGGATTTGCTCACCATCTTCATCAGCAGTTCGTTTGGTTCCAACTGTGTTAATGATAGCTTGAATTCTTCCTTTGCGAACAAAACTTGGTATATCCTTATTGTCATCACCAATCTTACCAACAGGTTGAGCTTGTAATCCATGACTGGCAAAGAAGGCAGCTGTCCCTTCCGTCGCGAGGATTCCATAGCCAATATTTTGGAAACGACGAGCCAAGTCCAAGGCTTCTTCTTTGGCATCATCAGCGATGGTAAATACAACGTTACCAAAAGTTGGCAAGTGTAAGTAAGAAGCTTCAAAGGCCTTATAGAGAGCTTTTTCCAAAGTCGTATCAGAACCCATAACTTCCCCTGTTGACTTCATTTCAGGACCAAGTAAGCTGTCTACCTTAGCTAATTTGGTAAAGGAGAAGACAGGTGCCTTGATATGAACACGGGTGCTTTCAGGGTAAAGTCCATCTTGGTAGCCAAGTTCTTCAAGTTTTTGACCAAGAATGAGCTTGGTTGCTACTTGAGCCATAGGGATATTGGTCACTTTAGAAAGAAATGGAACCGTACGGCTGGCACGTGGATTGACCTCGATAACATAGACTTTTTCATCCTTGATAACAAACTGGATGTTCATCATTCCAAGGCAGTTAAGACCGATTGCTAGGCGTTTAGTATAGTCTGCGATTGTTTCTTGCACCTTTTGCGACAAGGTTTGTGGTGGATAAACGGCCATAGAGTCACCTGAGTGGACACCTGCACGTTCGATATGCTCCATGATACCAGGGATAAGGACATTTTCTCCGTCTGAAATGGCATCAACTTCGCACTCTTGCCCAACGATGTATGAGTCAACAAGAACTGGGTGGTCTGGACTAGCCTTAACCGCTGTTCGCATGTAAGAACGAAGGTCTTCCTCATTTTCCACGATTTCCATGGCACGTCCACCCAAGACATAAGATGGGCGAACAAGGACTGGGAAGCCAATCTTGCGAGCTGCAAGAACTGCTTCTTCTTCATTGGTAGCCGTTTGTCCTGGTGGCTGTGGAATGTCCAAGTCTTTTAGAGCTTGCTCGAAGAGGTCACGGTCTTCGGCACGGTCTAGGTCAGCAACCTGTGTCCCAAGGATGGTCACACCTGCTTTTGCCAATGGCTCCGCAAGGTTGATGGCTGTTTGACCACCGAACTGAACGATAACACCTTTTGGTTGCTCCAAGTCAATGACGTTCAAAACATCTTCGAATGTCAATGGCTCAAAGTAAAGTTTATCTGATACAGAGAAATCTGTAGAAACAGTCTCTGGATTTGAGTTCATGATGATAGCTTCATAGCCAGCAGCCTGGATAGCCTTAACCGAGTGAACAGTTGCGTAGTCAAACTCAACCCCTTGACCGATACGGATTGGACCAGAACCCAGAACTAGAACGGATTCCTTATCAGACTTGATAGACTCATTTTCCCAACCATAGGTTGAATAGAAGTATGGTGTTTCAGAGTCAAACTCTGCCGCACAGGTATCAACCATCTTGTAGACTGGGACAATCTTGTTTTCCAAACGAAGTTGACGAACTTGGTCAGCTGTTGTTTCCCAGAGTTCAGCAATCTTACGGTCTGAAAATCCATTAAGTTTGGCAGTTTTCAAAACGTCTAGATCTTGTGGATGAGCGCCCAATTCTTGCTCAATTTCAAAGATGTGCAAGAGTTTATCAAGATAGAAGATATCAATCTTAGTCAATTCAGCAATTTCTTCTGGTGTGTAGCCACGGCGAATGGCTTCTGACACATAGAAGAGACGGTCATCTTGGGCTTTGACAACCTTTTCAATCAAGGCATCATCAGAAACTGCTGCAAGTTCAGGCATTTCATTGTGGTGCACCCCAATTTCAAGGGAGCGGCAAGCCTTAAGAAGAGATTCCTCGATGTTACGACCAATCGCCATGACTTCTCCAGTCGCCTTCATTTGAGTACCGAGACGGCGCTCACCCTTTTCAAACTTGTCAAATGGGAAACGTGGAATCTTGGCAACTACGTAGTCAAGGGCAGGCTCAAACATGGCATAGGTTGAACCTGTAACTGGGTTGATAACCTCGTCCAAGGTCAAGCCAACTGCAATCTTGGCAGCCAATTTTGCAATCGGATATCCTGTCGCTTTAGAGGCAAGGGCTGAAGAACGCGATACACGAGGGTTTACTTCGATAACATAGTACTTAAAACTGTGTGGGTCAAGGGCCAGCTGAACATTACATCCACCTTCAATCTTAAGGGCACGAATAATGCTCAAGCTTGCGTCACGAAGCATTTGGTTTTCATAGTCTGACATGGTTTGGGCAGGGGCAAAGACAATGGAATCCCCTGTGTGAATCCCAACCGGGTCAAAGTTTTCCATGTTACAAACAACCAAAGCATTGTCAGCTGAGTCACGCATCACTTCGTATTCGATTTCCTTGAAACCTGCAATAGAACGCTCAATCAAACATTGGGTAACAGGTGACAATTTTAATCCATTTTCAGCGATTTCACGCAATTCTTCCTCATTGGCACACATACCACCACCAGTACCTCCTAGGGTAAAGGCTGGACGGACGATGACTGGGTAACCAATTGTTGCTGCAAAGGCAACAGCTTCTTCGACTGTGTTGACAATTTCAGATTCTGGAATTGGTTGGTTGAGCTCTTCCATTAATTGTTTAAAGAGGTCACGGTCCTCCGCTTGGTCAATGGCAGATAATTTGGTACCCAGAAGTTCAACCCCAAGCTCATCGAGGATACCATTTTTAGACAATTCCATGGCCATATTGAGACCAGTTTGTCCACCAAGGGTTGGCAGCAAGGCGTCGGGACGCTCCTTACGGAGAATACGTGTCACAAACTCAAGTGTAATCGGCTCAATATAAACCTTATCAGCAATTTCCTTGTCCGTCATAATAGTTGCAGGGTTTGAGTTCACCAAGACAACTTCATAACCTTCCTCTTTCAAAGACAAGCAAGCCTGGGTCCCAGCGTAGTCAAACTCAGCAGCCTGACCAATAATAATCGGACCAGAACCAATCACCATAATTTTTTGAATATCAGTACGTTTAGGCATAGTTTATGATACAAAGCCCGTAAAGAAGACAGTGAAAATAGGAAACTCGATGCAGACGCCTTCAGCGTCAAGACGATGTTTATCTTTTTCACACAGTTCTTAGGGCGTGTTCACTTCCGCGAACAATGTATCTTCTCCTTTCTATTCGGCAACTCTCGGGTTGCCATTAAATAAATTCTCCGACGAGCTTTTACTCGTTCTTAGTTTGATTGTTTAAAAGCTTCCATCATCTCGATAAACTCGTCAAATAGGTAGCTAGCGTCGTGTGGACCAGGGGCTGCATCTGGATGGTATTGAACAGAGAAAGCAGGCTGGTATCTGTGACGTACACCTTCAACTGACTTGTCATTGATTTCTTCGTGGGTGATAATCAAATGCTCTGGCAAATCTTCACGACTAACTGCATAACCATGGTTCTGGCTGGTAAAATCTACACGTCCTGTTGCAATTTCACGTACTGCATGGTTAAAGCCACGATGACCAAATTTCATCTTATAAGTCTTAGCCCCGTTTGCCATAGCAAAGAGTTGGTGTCCCATACAAATACCAAAGATTGGAATTTTTCCTTGCACACCACGAATCATATCCAGTGCTTGTGGAACATCTTCTGGGTTACCTGGACCGTTTGACAACATAACTCCGTCAGGATTGAGATGGAGAATTTCTTCAGCCGTTGTCGAATAAGGAACAACCGTCACGTTACAGTTACGTTTAGAAAGTTCACGTAAGATTGAGTGCTTGAGACCAAAGTCCACTAGCACTACACTCAAACCAACTCCCGGAGCTGGATAGGATGTTTTAGTAGAAACCTGTTTGATATTATCTGTCGGCAAGACTGTTGCTTGGAGCTGGTCAGTCACATGATCCATGCTGTCCCCAACATGGGTCAAGGTTGCACGCATGGTACCATGCTTACGAATAATCTTGGTAAGTGCACGCGTATCAATCCCTGAAATACCAGGAATTTTCTTGGCTTTCAAAAATTCATCCAAGGTCATTTGGTTGCGCCAGTTGCTTGCTCTACGTGCTTCTTCGAAAACGACAACTCCCTTACAAGTTGGAATAATGGATTCGTAATCATCACGGTTAATTCCATAATTTCCTACCAAAGGATAAGTAAAGGTCAAGATTTGTCCATTATAAGACTGGTCTGTAATGGATTCTTGGTAACCAGTCATTCCTGTATTAAAAACAATTTCGCCTGTTACATCAATATCTGCTCCGAAGGCCTTACCTTCAAAAACTGTGCCATCTTCTAGTACTAGAAGTCTTTTTGTCATATTTTCACCTCTCGTGGACGCTCACTGGCGTCTTTTAACGTCTTGTGTTTTAGTTGGCGTTTCTACTCGCCAGTACGGATTCTAAGATTGCCATTCGAACAAAGACACCATTGGTCATTTGTTGGACAATCCGTGATTTTGGTGCTTCAACCAAGTGATCTGCTATTTCTACATCACGGTTCACTGGGGCTGGGTGCATGAGGATCGCTGTTTCTTTCAAACGGTCATAACGTTCTTGAGTCAAGCCATGTTGGGCATGGTAGTCTTCTTTTGAAAAGACAGCTCCACTTTCATGTCGTTCATGTTGCACACGAAGAAACATCATGACATCCACCTGATCAATGATTTCATCAATGGTTACAAACTGTCCATAGTCTGCAAACTCTTGACTTCTCCATTCCTCAGGTCCAGCAAAGAAAAGTTCAGCTCCTAAGCGTTTCAAAATCTGCATATTGGATTTGGCAACGCGCGAGTGGTCCAAGTCACCTGCAATAGCAACCTTGAGACCCTCAAAGTGACCAAATTCCTCATAAATGGTCATCAAATCAAGCAAGCTCTGGCTAGGGTGTTGTCCCGAACCATCTCCACCATTGATAATAGAAGTCGTAATCGTCGGACTAGCAATCAACTCTCTGTAGTAGTCAACCTCAGGGTGGCGAATCACACAGACGTCCACTCCTAAAGCGGACAGAGTCAAAATGGTATCATAAAGTGTCTCACCCTTATTAACCGAACTAGTCTTCACATCAAAGTCAAGTCGTTCCAGCCCCAGTTTAATCTCTGCCACTTCGAAGGACTTATGCGTCCGTGTAGAATCCTCAAAGAAAAGATTGGAAACAATCGGATGATCCTCATAGGGAAGCTGAGCTCCGTTTTTAAACTCAATTCCTCGCTTGATCAATTTCATGACTTGATCGACAGTGAGGTCTTCCATGGACACCACATGGTTCAATGCTTGTTGATTTTCTGACATGGCTACTCCTTTAGCTTTCTAAGCTTCTTCAGTAATCAGAACTCTGTCTTGGCCATCAAGTTCTGCCATCTCTACGATGATTTCTTCAGAACGACTGGTTGGGATGTTTTTTCCAACGTAATCTGGACGGATTGGCAATTCTCTATGTCCACGATCGACTAGAACAGCTAAACTCACGCGCGCAGGACGACCATGACCTACAATATTATCAATAGCAGCGCGGATGGTACGGCCTGTATAAAGTACATCGTCCACCAAGATAACTTCACGGTCTGTCACATCAACAGAAACTAAAGAAGTATCTTCTCCGCTTTTAACATCATCACGGAAAGGTTTAGTATCCAATTCCACAACTGGAACTGAAAGATTTTCTAGCTGCTCCAAACGTTCTTGGATTCGGTGGGCGATAAAGACACCACGAGTTTTAATACCAGCCAAGACGATTTTATTCAAATCTTTGTTGCGCTCGATAATCTCATAAGTAATACGCGTAATCGCTCGTTTGACGGTCAATTCGTCTACAACTTCTTTTGTCTTCATGACAAACCTCCAAAAAGAAAAGTCTCCTTAAACAAGGAGACTTGAAATATATAGCCAAGCGAGCCTACTGCAAACAGTATAGACTTCACCCTTCTACTTTATCGCGCTCCTTGCCTGCCTCACGGGACAGGTTTAAAGGAATATTTAATTATCAATTACTATAGCACAAAGCGGGCCTAAAATCAAGCAAAAACTTTTGATGATCCATCTTATAAATTGCTAAAATCATATAACTGTGGGTACTGATCACACTCTGGATTTTTAGGATGACAAATGGCTCGTCCAAAATAAATCATGGCCTGATGGGCTGCTAACCACTGCTCCGGTGGTAAGATATCCATGACCCGCTTTTCCACCTCAAGTGGTGTCGCTGACTTTTTGACGATATCGTGGTGTTTACATATACGCTCTACATGAGTATCCACTGCAAAAGCTGGAATTCCAAACCCCACACTCATGACAACATTAGCTGTCTTGCGACCAACACCTGCCAAACTCTCCAATTCTTCACGAGTCTGAGGCACTTGACCGTCAAAATCGTCTAGTAACTGTTGGGCACATTTTTTTAGGAATTTAGCCTTATTTCGATACAGTCCCAAGCGAGAAATGTGTGAAGCAATCTCACTCTCTGTTGCAACAGACATGGCTTGTGGGGTTGGAAAGGCAGCGAAGAGACCTGGTGTGGCCTTATTTACCGCTGCATCCGTCGTCTGGGCTGACAACATGACCGCAACCAGTAGCTCAAAATGATTGGTGAAATCAAGACTAGGCTTAGCATCTGGGAAGAGAGCAATGATTTCTTCTAGCACCTTTCGTGCTCGTTTTTTTGACAAGACCATTATTCGTCTCCGTCAAATAGTCCTTGCAAGCCAGCAAAAGGACTGTTTTCTTCTTTCTTAACTGCTTGTTGAGCTTGGTATTCTTCCTCTGTCATGATTTGCCAGTCATTTCCTGAAACAAATCCTTGGCCAGCCTCTTCTTCAGCCGTCAAAACCTTGATAGGGATATTAAGCAGAATATTATCTGACACGCTCTCAGCAAGGTCTAGTTCTCCATTTTCAATAGGCAAGACCAAATCGTCATCTAGAACTTCTTGATCTAGCTGGTTGGTTGCGCCTTCCATGAAAACTTCTGTGACTGGATAAGATTCAGCTAACTCAACTGGTTCCATACTTCGACTTGAAGCAAGGACAATGGTATAAGACAACTGATAATCTAAGAAATACATACGGTCTTCGTATTGTACTTTCCCAACCGCAAGGATATCTCTCACATCTAAAATTTCTTGATTGCGTGCACGCAGGTCTGCGGCTAGGTCTAACGTTTGTTCAAAATGCAAGCCTTCAGACTGCTTACGAATTTCTTGAATATTTAATTTCATACTTCCTCCATAAAGATTTACTCTCTTGATTATACCATGAACAGGCTACAAATCAGCACAGCAAACTTTGTAATTAAATTTCGATTTTTTAACATATTTACTATGACATTTTTGTTTTTTAGTGCTATACTATAGGCAATAATACATCAGAGCAAGGAGGATGTTCACATGGAAGACAAAGAACTCATTACTAATGCAACCCAACTCCTATCCGAGTTAAATAAAAGTTTCCAAAGCTGCAAACAGGGTAGGGCAGATGATATTCGACTGCAAGAGCTGCTAAATACTACTCTGCAAGAGCTCAAAAAAACGGAAAAGTTGAACAACAGTATCTTAATCGATCTTGAGAAATTTTACCAACGTACCAGTCTTCTGATTGGTCTCGGTAGCCTAAAACTAAACGATCAAGCACGTACCGCTTGGCGCAACTATGACAAGTTCCATTACGAGCATGTCAAACACGTGCTAACTCTCTATGGACCTGTTTTCGGGTTTTAGAGATTAGATTTGTTAGTTTTCTGTTGACAAAATTTCCTAAAAGGTATAGGATAAAGGTACTAATACTCGGAGGTAAGGGAGACATGAACAACTAAGTCTATCAAATAAAGAAACTTTATTTAGTAGATCTTGTTTTTGTCTCTTTTTGTGTGCTCTTTTATGCTCTTTTTCTGGCATTTTATACTCAATGAAAATCAAAGAGCAAACTAGGAAGCTAGCCGCAAGCTGTACTTGAGTACGGTAAGGCGACGCTGACGTGGTTTGAAGGGATTTTCGAAGAGTATTAATAGAGTTTTTTTGACATAGACTTTGGCTCTACTAGGTAAAGTAGAGCTTTTTGTTATGCACTATTGACATTCTAGAAAGGGTAATCATATGATAAAAATCAATCACCTGACCATCACACAAAACAAAGATTTACGAGACCTTGTCTCTGACTTAAACATGACCATACAAAACGGAGAAAAGGTAGCTATTATTGGCGAAGAAGGAAATGGCAAATCAACCTTGCTTAAAACTTTAATGGGGAAAGCTTTACCTGATTTCACTATCAAGGGAGACATCCAGTCTGACCATCAATCACTAGCATACATTCCTCAAAAACTCCCCGAGGAGCTGAAAAAGAAAACTCTACACGACTACTTCTTTTTAGATTCTATTGATTTAGACTACAGTATCCTCTATCGTTTGGCTGAAGAATTGCATTTTGATGGCGACCGTTTCGCTAGTGACCAAGAGATCGGGAGCCTCTCGGGTGGCGAAACTTTGAAAATTCAGCTCATCTATGAGTTAGCCAAACCCTTTGAGATTCTATTTTTAGATGAACCTTCAAATGACCTAGACCTTGAGACGGTTGATTGGCTAAAAAGACAGATACAGAAGATGAGGCAAACCGTTATTTTCATTTCCCATGATGAAGACTTTCTTTCTGAAACGGCAGACACTATTGTTCACTTGCGACTGGTCAAGCACCGTAAAGAAGCAGAAACGCTAGCAGAGCATTTAGACTATGATAGCTATAGCGACCAGAGAAAGGCTAATTTTACCAAACAAAGCAAGCAAGCTGCTAACGACCAAAGAGCCTACGATAAAATCATGGAAAAACATCGGCGAGTCAAGCAAAATGTAGAAACTGCGCTTCGAGCTACCAAAGACAGTACTGCCGGTCGCCTATTGGCTAAAAAGATGAAAAATGTCCTCTCTCAAGAAAAACGCTTTGAAAAGACAGCTCAGTCCATGACCCAAAAACCACTTGAAGAGGAAGAAATCAGACTTTTCTTCTCAGACATCCAACCATTACCGGCTTCTAAAGTCTTAATCCAATTGGAAAAAGAAAATTTATCCATTGGCGACCGAGTTTTGTCTCAGGAACTACAACTAACTGTCCGTGGACAAGAAAAAATCGGTATCATCGGCCCAAATGGTATTGGGAAATCAACTCTGTTAGGCAAATTACAGCAACTTCTTAAGGACAAAAGAGAGATTTCACTTGGTTTTATGCCACAAGATTACCACAAAAAACTGCAATTGGATTTATCCCCAATCGCCTATCTCAGCAAAACTGGGGAAAAAGAGGAACTGCAGAAAATCCAATCTCACTTAGCCAGTCTCAATTTCAGTTATCCAGAAATGCAGCATCAAATTCACTCCTTATCTGGCGGACAACAAGGCAAACTCCTGCTTTTGGATTTAGTCTTGCGCAAACCAAACTTTCTCCTTCTGGACGAACCCACACGAAACTTTTCTCCCACTTCTCAACCTGAAATCAGAAAACTCTTTGCAACATATCCAGGCGGTATCATCACTGTTTCGCATGACCGTCGTTTCTTAAAAGAGGTCTGTTCGACCATCTATCGCTTAACAGAACACGGTTTGGAGCTAGTTAATTTAGAAGATTTATAAATTTGCAACATAGCAAAAATCCAGAGACGACCTCTGGATTCTTTTTTACATATGTTTTAAACGTTCAATCCGTTCTGAGATAGGTGGGTGGGTATAAAAGAGTTTTTGGAACCCTCCACCTTTCTTGGGATCATTGATATAAAGTGCACTGCTGGCATCATCGACAGGACGACTCATCGGTTTACTGTTGTCTAACTTGCGTAGAGCATTAATCATCCCTTGAGGATTACGAGTCAACTCGACACTGGAAGCATCAGCTAGGAATTCCCTCTGACGAGAAATAGCTAGTTGTACCAAGGTTGCAGCAAGAGGTGCCAGCACAATAGCTAGTAGAGAAACTACGAGCATAATGATTTCTAAGCCATTTCCATCTCGGTCATCATCACTTCGTCTGCGACCTGCTCCACCCCACCACATCATACGACCTGCCATACTAGAAAGCATGGTGATAGCACTAGCAAGTGCAACAGCAATAGTCGAAATACGGATATCGTAATTACGAATATGACTAACTTCATGTCCCATAACAGCTTCTAGCTCCTCGCGATTCATGATAGCTAAGAGACCTGAAGTCGCAGCAACCGCCGCATTTTGAGGGTTAGAACCTGTCGCAAAGGCATTTAAGGCTGGATCATCAATGATGAAAACACGGGGCATAGGAATCTGAGCGACCATAGCCATATCTTCCACTACATGGTAGAGGTCTGGTGCCGTTTGCTCATCCACCTCACGTGCTCCATTCATGGACATGACAATCTCTGTTGATTGAAAAATCATGGACAAGGCATAGATAAGGCCAATAATCAGTGCGATAATCAAACCACCAAGCCCAGACCGCATAAAGAGGTAACCAACCGCATAGCCAACAAGAGCTAAGAGTAGGAAAAATACCAGCAACAAAATCCACGTTTTTCGTTTATTGCTTGCAATTTGATCAAACAGCATCTTAGTCACCTAAACCGCTAAAATCAACTTTAGGTACTGCCTTTTCCTCTTCTGGTGTTTGAAGGAAATCTGCTGCTTTAAATCCAAACATTCCAGCGATAATATTGCTTGGGAAAGTTTCCAATTTTACATTGTAGTTGCTGACAACACTGTTGTAAAGTTGACGAGAGTAAGAAATCTTATTTTCTGTATTGGTCAACTCCTCTTGCAATTTAACAAAGTTGGCACTGGCTTTCAAATCTGGATAACTTTCTGCAACTGCAAAAATACCTGAAACCTGACGAGTAAGGGCATCACTAGCTTTCATAGCTTCTGCTGGTGAAGTCGCTGCAGCCACTTGGTTACGAAGTTCTGCCACCTTTTCAAGGGTAGAACCTTCATATTTGGCATAACCTTTTACAGTCTCAATCAAGTTTGGCAAGAGGTCATTTCGACGTTTCAATTGAACATCAATCTGACTCCAAGCCTCCTTTGTTTGCATACGATTCTTAACCAAACCATTATAGCTAACAATCACAAAAATAACAATAAGAGCTAAAACTCCAAGAATAATCCAAGTCATTATATAAGTCCTTTCTACTTTTAGATTAGTACCAGTATATCAAATTTTTAATGATTGTGGTAAAATAAGATGATACTAAAGAAGGAAATAACTATGAAACCAGAAACATTTTACAACTTGCTTACCGAGCAAAATCTTCCACTTTCGGACCAGCAAAAAAAACAATTTGAACGTTATTTTGAGCTCTTGGTTGAATGGAATGAAAAGATTAATTTAACAGCCATTACGGACAAAGAAGAAGTTTATCTCAAACATTTTTACGATTCGATTGCACCTATTCTTCAAGGTTTGATTTCCAATGAGAATATCAAACTTCTTGATATCGGAGCCGGGGCAGGATTTCCAAGTCTGCCGATGAAAATTCTCTATCCTCAGTTAGATGTAACCATCATTGATTCACTCAATAAGCGCATCAACTTCCTCCAACTTTTGGCTCAAGAGCTGGATTTGGACAATGTTCATTTCTACCATGGACGTGCAGAAGACTTTGCACAAGACAAAAACTTCCGTGCTCAATATGATTTTGTAACAGCTCGTGCGGTTGCCCGCATGCAGGTTTTATCTGAATTGACAATTCCTTACCTCAAAGTTGGCGGGAAACTACTAGCACTCAAAGCCAGCAATGCCCCCGAGGAATTGTTAGAAGCCAAGAATGCCCTCAACCTCCTCTTCAGTAAGGTCGAAGACAATCTCAGCTACGCTCTACCTAATGGAAATCCGCGCTACATCACAGTGGTAGAAAAGAAAAAAGAAACACCAAATAAATTTCCACGTAAGGCTGGCATGCCCAATAAACGCCCGCTTTAAATTTTTACTAAAAAATGATTTACAAAGTTTACAATTTTTGCTATACTATCACAAGCAAAGGTTTTTAATGTCATCCCGTGAGGTGACGAAGACGCAGAAATACTTGAAACTCTTTAAAGTCTAGATTTTAGAGAAGTCTTACTCTGAGGGCCTATTGCTGTAAAATAATGGGCTCTTTTTTGATGCCCAAAAGTGAGGTTTATATGAAACAAGAATCAACTGTTGATTTGTTACTAGACGTTGACCAACGTCCTTCGGCTGGAAAAGGAATTCTCCTTAGCTTCCAACACGTTTTCGCCATGTTTGGTGCGACCATCTTGGTACCACTGATTTTGGGAATGCCTGTATCTGTTGCCCTTTTTGCTTCAGGTGTAGGAACACTCATCTATATGATTTCAACTGGTTTTAAAGTTCCCGTTTATCTAGGTTCTTCATTTGCCTTTATCACAGCTATGTCCCTAGCTATGAAAGAAATGGGTGGTGATGTATCTGCTGCTCAAACAGGGGTTATCTTGACTGGTTTAGTCTATGTCCTTGTGGCTGCAAGTGTTCGTTTTGCGGGTACAAAATGGATTGATAAACTCTTGCCACCAATCATTATTGGTCCCATGATTATTGTTATCGGTCTTGGACTTGCAGGTTCAGCTGTTACTAACGCTGGTCTTGTAGCGGATGGAAATTGGAAAAATGCTCTTGTAGCAGTTGTTACTTTCTTGATTGCTGCCTTTATCAATACAAAAGGAAAAGGCTTCCTACGAATCATTCCATTCCTCTTTGCCATTATTGGTGGTTACCTCTTCGCACTAACTCTTGGTTTGGTTGACTTTACACCAGTTCTTAAAGCTAACTGGTTTGAAATCCCTGGTTTCTACTTGCCATTTAACACAGGTGGTGCCTTTAAAGAATACAATCTTTACTTCGGTCCAGAAACCATCGCTATCTTGCCAATCGCTATCGTAACAATTTCTGAACACATCGGAGACCATACTGTTTTGGGTCAAATCTGTGGTCGTCAATTCTTGAAAGAACCAGGTCTTCACCGTACTCTTCTTGGTGACGGTATCGCAACTTCTGTTTCAGCCTTCCTTGGTGGACCAGCCAATACAACTTACGGAGAAAATACAGGGGTTATTGGTATGACTCGTATCGCTTCTGTCTCAGTTATCCGTAACGCAGCCTTTATCGCGATTGCCCTTAGCTTCCTTGGTAAATTCACTGCCTTGATTTCAACTATTCCAAATGCTGTACTTGGTGGTATGTCAATCCTTCTCTATGGGGTTATCGCCAGCAATGGTTTGAAAGTTTTGATCAAAGAACGTGTTGATTTCGGACAAATGCGTAACCTCATTATTGCAAGTGCAATGTTGGTACTTGGACTTGGAGGAGCTATCCTTAAACTTGGTCCAGTTACCCTTTCAGGTACTGCCCTATCAGCCATGACAGGAATCATCTTGAACTTAATCTTGCCATACGAAAATAAAGACTAAACGTCTTGACACAAAAAGTCCGCTCAGACAACTGAGTGGACTTTTCTAATTTTTAAGTCCCCCAAGCAACCAATAGATAGATCAGGCTAGAACCAAACATATCTGCTAAAGCATGCATGAGAAAGAATGGAAGGAGATTTTTAATTTTATATTTGTATAAGAAATAATAGAATAAGCCATAAACTACACCGATTACCAAAGCCCATACTAATCCTTGATAGGTGTGGAAGGAAATACGAATACTAGTAGAATAAAGCAAAATCAACCACTTGTGTTTTGCCTTCACTGAAGTTAACAAACCTAGAAAGAAAAACTCTTCATAAAATCCATTAAGCAAGGCATAGGCAATCACTATCGGGCTGAGAGCTAAAAACTTACCTATTATTTGCGTGAAATCTATATAGGCAAAAAGGTCTGGATTAAAGTAATTATATTTACCAGTGAGAGTTGTAACCAAGTCTCCAAACAGTCCCACTAAAGCAAATATAAATGGAACCCAAAAGATAATGGACCAATTCCAGCGAATAGGAAGCTGTTTAAAATCATAATTTCGAATCAAAAGATAGAGTAAGGTCACAGTTAGTAATATAGCTTGCAGGATAAAATTACTAAAATAAGCAGCACCTTCGCTTGCAGCCTGTCTAACTGTCCCTACTGTACTTGATACACCCGTTGGAAACGTATTTGCTAAAAATAGCTCGGTTGAACGAATTATAAACTGACCAAACATTATGATCGTAATAATCACAATGTCAAACCATCTCAAGTATTTTAGAGGTTTAGATGGATGTATTTTTTTAAAAATATTCATATTTTCTCCAAGTATTCTATACTCATATAAATATTTTAAGAAAAAAGACTTAAACTTTTATAAAATTTCATTAATTCATTTAGATTTAAAGACTTTTACTAGTAAAAATAACTCCTCTTTAAGAGTGGTTATCATCTACTTTCATTTTTTGTTTATTTCTCTAACAATAAATCTTTCAAAGAAATCAGGGTTACTGCAAATAAAATCATTGCCATGCCAAGAAAATCAATGGGATAAAATTGTTCATTCATGATCAGGAAGGCAAAGAAAACTGCCGAAATCGGCTCAATCGAAGCCAACAAACTTGACTTGACCGGTCCTATCAGACTGGCTCCTTTTAGAAAGGCTGTATAGGCAAAAACAGTCCCGATAAGAATAATGCCCGCAAAAGCGAGGAGAAAATCAAGACTAGTTGGGATAACAGTCTGTAGAACTCCTGTAAAAGGAAGGGCGACCAAACCAGCTATGACCATTCCCACACCAATGACCAAACTACTCCCCCACTTCTTAATCAAGGATATGGGCAAAATGATATAAAGTGCGTAAGTCAGAGCAGAAAAGAGACCCCAGAACAGGCCTGCAGGTGTCATGGATAACTGGTCCAACTGCCCATGAGTTGCGATCAGGAATGTCCCTCCAATAGCTAATACAATGGAAATAATCTCTGCCAGGGTTGGTGCCACCTTATTCTTGATACAGCTATAAATCAAAATCCCGACAGGACAAACATACTGAAGCACAGTCGCTGTTCCTGCATTGGTCTCCTGAATAGCAGTTAGATAGGCGAATTGGTTGAGGAAGAGACCAATTAGAGCAAAAATAAGAAGAGACAGCAAACTCTTTCTATCCTTTAAAAAGGCCAGCATTCTATCCTTTGCAGTAGCATAAGCCAAGACTATGAGAATCCCACCGGCGATTAAAAGTCGTAAGTTAGTTAAAACCAGAGACGAAATTCCATGTGCCATCAGGTATTGGCCACTCGTTCCTGACAAGCCCCAAGCAATCCCAGCCACAACTGTTAATAGAGTCCCTTTTAAACTGTTTGACATGTCTCTCCTTACTCTTCTTTGCGAATCAAGTCCATCACTTGATTGCGGTCTACAATCCATTGAGCCCTCTCATCCTTTTCATAGGTACGATTCGATAGGAAAATAGCCGCTTCTTGCTTCTGGCGATTCCACATGATAAAGGTACCTGTATAGCCCGTATGGTCTAACCAATCTCCTTCCAAATTCCATGCCAAAGAACGTTCCTTGTCATCCAAAGGAGAAAAATTTTGACTCAAATCTCTTGCAAAATCATCTGCTAAATAATGCTCTAAAAAGATTTGTAAATCCTTTACAGTAGAAAATAAACCAGCACTACCTGCATGTCTGCCCAGAAGGCGAGCCTTGGGATCATGTACTATGCCTGCCTCTACACCTCTGACTGTTGGAACAGCAAGCTCAACAGGCCCAAACTGGGTATCCGCCATTCCCAAAGGATTCCAAACTTGTCCTTGTAAAATCACATCCAAGTCTTGATTAAAGATTCTTTCCAAAATAAAACCCAACAGCAAAAAATGGACATCCGAATAAAGAAAGGCTGGCTGATTTCGTCTCTTGAGATGAAACATCGCTTCCTTTAATTCAGGTGCTGTTAAAAGATCACGATTGGGAATAAACGGATCAAGGTCTGTAGCGTGAGTTAAGAGCTGACGAATAGTGATATCTGGATAATCACTTTCAGGTAAAAAATCGGTTACTGGTCTGTCAATATCTAATTGACCTCTTTCCCACAAGAAGGTGAAAACAGTACCTACCCCAACAACCTTGCTGACACTGGCTAGATCATAAACTAGTTCTGCCTCAGTCTGCAAGCCATGCTCTGGGTCACTCTGGCCTAAATAGAACTCCGTCCATTGATTGTCCTTAAAATACGCAAAAGAGGCTCCGGGATAAATCCCTGCCTCGATTTGTTCTTCTATTTTTTTAATAATCTTGGTCCACTTCATACTTCTTCAAACCACAATTCAACATTATTTCTATCTTTACCAAGGAAGAATTTTTCAGACTTAGGAATAAAATATTCGGTAGACTCAAATCTCTTACGAAGACTTGCTATATCTAGTTCATTGACCAAGAACTTAAGCATAGATAAGTCCCAAGTAACCGTATTGTCCACTGTCAGATCCTGACCCTGAGCTGGGATAAAATCAAGTGATGCCCCAATTTCAGATGAACCCAAGAAACTTTCAATATCAGTTGGAAGATGTAATTCCATAGAAATCTCAAATTCACTCAAAGAAATTGATTCCAAATCTGTTTGAAATTCAGGTTTTTCTCCTACTTCTACTAGACTTGCTCTATCATCTTCCGCGTGAATCAAAATCAAATCATCTTCTGGTGAGAAAATTTCAAAAGCGTATCCATTTTGACCTTTATATAATCGATGAATCGAATCTGTTTTAGATAAGAGTCCTTCGATTTCCAAGGGATTTTCTACCTTGACAATCAATCTAGCTAGTTTTTTTCTTCCCTCTACCTTACGAGTACGCATGCTGGGAGATTCTTCTAAAACTAGCTTTTCAAGGCCTGTTTGGTCACCTAGTGACAGAAAGGCTGATTCTTCTAATAAGGCCTTCATGCCAAGGGTTTCTATATAAAATGTTTCATTTAATTTTCTATTATTAACTTTTAAAGTAGGAATAATCCGTACAATCTGATTTACATTCATAAATTCCTCCAACTCTTTTATTTTAAAGGATTTTAGAATTTTTTACAAGATATTATGCTCAAATTTACCGATTTTTCGTAAAATTTCATCTAAAAAACCGAGGATTCCCTCGGTCTTAATTTCTTATAGGTAAAGGAATTTGAAGATAGCTACTGCCGCAATTGCTGCTGCGATCGGTGCTACTACTGGTACCCAAGAGTACCACCATTTTGAATCACCTTTGTGCTCACCAAGAACTGACTTTGGAAGGAAAGCATGAAGGAGACGTGGTCCCAAGTCACGGGCAGGGTTCAAGGCAGGTCCTGTAGGTCCACCAAGTGATGTTACCAAGGCCATAACAAGGAATCCAAGTGCCAAGTGAGCTACTGAAAGTCCTGAAGCAGTATGTGGTGCTACTTGGGCTTTGATTGCTAAATCAGAAAAGTCAACATTTTGACCTGCTTGACTAGCCATTTGTTTCATGTATTGAAGCACTTCAGAACCAAAGAAGTTTTTAGTCAATCCAAGGGCTGCAAAGAAAAGAACAAATGATCCAACAAACTCGTTTACAAAACCATTAACAGTTGCTGCGAAATGTGATTCTTTTGTACCATTATCCAAACTTGAAATGGTTGAGAAAGTACCCAAGATATTGTTTGGATTTTCAGTTTTCAAGTAGTATGGGCGGTGTGTTGCCACAACCAAGGCTTGACCAAAGATAGCTCCTAACACTTGTGCAAGGATATAAGGCGCTACTTGTGCCCAAGGGAAGAGACCGCTAATTGCAAGTCCGAGAGTGAAGGCTGGGTTGATGTGGTTACCTGATACGTTACCAAACATCAAAGCTGGGATCATAACCCCCATACCATAACCAACAGCGATAACGATCCAGCCACTTTGGTGACCTTTCGTACCTTTAAGTTCAACGTTAGCAACTGCACCATTTCCAAGAATGATTAAAATAGCAGTTCCTAAAAATTCAGTGGCATATTTAATTGCCCATGTGAAATCCATTTGATAGATTCTCCTTAAAATTTTTTAGACAATCCTTATTCTATCAATTTTTATATCTTTTAGCAACAGATTTTCTAAAAGAATATATAAGAAAGCGATTTCATTTATTATAAAAAAACAAAAGGATTAAGGTAATACATTACCTTAATCCGAGAGGTCTTATTCTTGACGTTGTCCGAAATCTGCAATCATCTGCTCCATTTCTTGTCGACTCGGAGTTGTCAGCATATAAAGGTAATCCCCTTGAAGTTCCGCAAAGGCCGCTGGCATGACTTTTTTAACCTTGAACTGCTGGCTATATTTGTCAAGTAATTCCTCCTCAGAATAGACATAGTGAGCATTTGCACGACGGGATGTAGCTAAACAATATTGAGCTTCAAAGTCTGACGCTGGGAACTCTTCTCCTGCGACAATAGCTGCATAGCCACGATAGAGGTCCAAGGAATGGGCAAAGTTATAAACATCAATAGTGAAACCACCTGCAGGGCGGTTATTGTACTCGATGGCAATATAATCATCCCCTTCACGGAAGAACTCAATATGGAAAAAACGTTCTTTCATACCAAATTCTTTGACAATTGCTTCCCCATACTTGCGTAGTTTGGGATCCATCTCCTTGAGAACATAGTAAGAATTGTCCATCTTGTAAATCATGAGATCAAGCGGTGTATAGGCGTAGTCGAAGGTCGTTGAAAAGACAATCTTTCCATCCTTATCCACTAGACCATCAAAGGTGCAAATTTCGCTGGAAGTGACAAATTTTTCAAAGAAATAAACGGTTGAATGGTTCCACTCAGACTTGAAGTGGTTGATATCGTCTTCTGTCTCAAGCTTAAAGGTTGCGGCTGCCCCCACTCCATTATCAGGTTTTGCAATCATTGGAAGGCCGATTTCTTTTACAGCTTGATCAACATCTGCTTCCGTCTTGATAACAGCTCCAGGTACCACAGGTACACCTGCTTTTTTGAAAAGTTTCTTCATTTCAGACTTAAATTTAGTCTTTTTGAGATCCTCAGGTTTGGCACCAAAAACATTGAATTGTTCTCTGAGTGTTGCATCCAGCTCAAGCCAGTATTCATTATGAGACTCGATACGGTCAATTGAGCCATGTTTATAAAAGAGAAAAGCAACTGCACGTTTGACTTCGTCTATGTCTTCCAGATTGTCAACACGGAAATACTCGGCCAGGCTATTGCGCAAGGGCTCATCCAATTGTTCGTAAGGCTCTTGACCAATTCCCAAGACGGTAATGCCTTTATTGGCTAGTTCAATGGTAAACTGTTGAAAGTTTTGAGGATAGTAGGGAGAAATAACAAGGTAATTCATAGGTAACTCCTTTTATAAATAGAGATTTCCAAGGAAATAAGGCATTTGTTTGCGCCACCATTCCCAGTCGTGGGCGACATCGTGTCCCCATTCAGCAAACCAGGCTGGAATTTGTTTCTGGTCAAAGGCTTCTTTAAGCTTGTAGAAGGATGGCAAACCGTCTTGTTCCCAGGCTCCAAGACCCGTACACAGTACAATCTCTGCCTGACGATAACGGTCAATAAACCAGCCGTCGTTTTGGTTCCAGAT
The DNA here is from genome assembly GCF_946190325.1 of Streptococcus mitis. Classification (GTDB taxonomy): domain Bacteria; phylum Bacillota; class Bacilli; order Lactobacillales; family Streptococcaceae; genus Streptococcus; species Streptococcus mitis_CF. The sequence goes on from NZ_CAMHZR010000001.1 coordinate 561,059, forward strand.
ATAATCTACTGGCGAGTTTTGGTAAATAGCATCGTCATTGTAGTAATCGCCGACAAAGAAACGTGCGTCGTAAACACCACTGAGAGCAATCACCTTGGTAAAGACATCTGGATGCTGGAGGAAGAAATTGAGTGCATGGTAGGCGCCCATCGAACAACCTGTTGTCATCATGCCATCAAACCAACCTGTCTTATGCTTGATAAAAGGAATGGCCTCCTCAATCACATAGCGTTCGTAGGCACGGTGCATCTCTGCTTGGTCGTGACCGTTCTTCCAAGTAGCCAACCAGCTCTCACTATCTACACTAGATAGGGTAAAGAACTGGACACGGCCTTCCTCGATAAAGGAAGCACAGGCATCAATCATGCCAAAATCATAATATTCATTGTGACTGCCACCTGATGAAGCAAAGACCACAACTGGAATCCCAGCATGACCATAACGGTTAAGGTACATTTCACGGTTGAGGTGACCACTCCAGTGGCTAAGGTTTTCAATATGCATTAGCTTTCTCCTTTCCTAACTTACCATTTCTCTGCAAAAAATCTCAGACAGTCTGGTAAATTTTCCGACCATGGAATCTCGCTATGGATGGCACCAGACTGAACTTTCAAGACAAGATTATCCAGATGAACTCCCCCAGCTATCAAATCATGGTAATAGCGAAGCGACGAGTCGATATAGGCTTGTTTGATATTGCCAGCCATCAGGGTCTTGTCTGTATCATCTGCTTCTTCTGTTCCAACATAGATAAAGATACGCTGGTCAGGCGATAGTTTCTTGCGCTCGATATAGCGATTAAAAGCTTCTTGATGGAGCCAGTTAGCAGATGAAAAGACACCTAGACAACCAATTTGATTTTGGTATTCCAAACCGATAAACTGGGTAATATTCCCTCCTAATGAGGAACCAATCATGGCTGTATGCTGGCGGTCTGCTTTTGTACGATAAGTTTCATCGATAAAAGGCTTGACCACCTCCATGACAAACTCGGCATACTCCACACCCTTACCGCCAAACTGCTGCCCTGGGATAGGAGATTCTTGGAACTTCCAAGCCGCATACTCATTCATTCGCCCCATACCATCATTGTCAATGGCAACGACAATCATGCGACTGATATCAGGATTACGCTTAATAGCTGGGATAATCTTCCATGAATGGCCAATGAAAGACTCCTTGCTATAAAAAACATTTTGCCCGTCATGAAAGTAAACAACAGGATAGGAACGATCCGTGTCTTTCTCATAATCTTTAGGCAGAAGAACACGCACACGGCGCTCCTTACCTATATAAGGAACCTTGAGTTTGTGTTCTTTCATTTTTAAATAAAAGTAGGATTGATTCATTGTCAGAAAACTCTCTATATTCAAAATTTTATTTTATTATATCACAGTTTAAGAAAAAAAGTCAGTTTTTCTTCCATTTTTGGATTAAAAACTAACTTTTTCATTTGTTTTTCTAAATTCTTTTGGATTTTCTGATTAGAGCAAATTATCAATCAAGTCATCAACTTCATCTTTTTCAGCTTGAGGTGTAATCTCAGTAATCATAATTCCAGCCACAGCTCGCTCTACTAATCCTTCAACATCCATACGTGCTTCATACTGCTCTGCATTCTTAATCTTAGGATTGGTCTTAGGACGATCTGGCGCAAAAATCGTACAACAGTCTTCAAACGGTTGGATTGAAATGTCAAAGGTATCGATTTCCTGGGCGATGTCAATAATTTCCAACTTGTCCATGGTTACAACTGGACGGATGATGGGAGTGTTGGTGACGACATTGATAGCCTGCATGCTTTCCAATGTCTGGCTAGCTACTTGACCAAGACTTTCCCCATTGATGATAACTAAACCATTTCGTACCTCACGAATACGGTCAGTAATCCGCATCATAAAACGACGCGTCAAGGTCATGAGATAGGCTTCTGGCGCTTTGGCTTTGATTTCCTCTTGAATCTCTGTGAAAGGCACCTCGATAAACTGGATATTGCCACCGAACTTGGTCAATTTTCGAGTCAAATCTTGGGCTTTTTTTAGAGCACCAGGACTCGTGTAAGGTGGGCTGGCAAAATGAACAGCTTCGATATCCACTCCACGTTTCAAAGCAAGATAACCTGCTACAGGTGAATCAATCCCTCCCGACAACATAAGCATCCCTTTACCTGAAGTTCCAACTGGCAAACCACCAGCCCCACGAATGGTTTCATAAGAAAGATAGGCTGCTTCTTCACGGATCTCCACCTGAAGATTGATGTCAGGACTTTTCATTTGAGCTTGCACATTTGGAATAGCTTCAAAAACAGCTCCTCCAAGTGTTTGATTGAGTTCACGACTATCCAACTCAAAGCTGTGGTCGCTACGCTTGCTAGAGATTTTAAAGGTCATGCCTTCCTTGTAGATATCCTGCATAATCTCTTGGACAGCAGACTTCAGAACTTCTACAGATTTTTCAACCTTATATACTGGAGAAAAATTCTGAATTCCAAAGACTTGCTTAAGCGATTCTGCTACTGCTGTGTAATCAGCTCCATTGAGATAAGCATGGGCACGGTCGCGATCTGCAGTTACCTTAACCTGGGGATAGATAGACAAAACGTCTGAAATATTATTGCGAAGTTTATTGATGAAACGCATACGGTTTTTACCCTTGGTTGACAGCTCACCGTAGCGAATCATAATTTCTGAATACTGCATAAATGCTCCTATCTTACTTTTCTAGTTTGATTGTAAATTAATTTTAGCTTGGTCAAAAACTGCTCTACCTGACTCATATCATTTTCAAGATCTAGGCTAAGACGCACAGCTGACTGGGCCTTATCCTTGTCGACTCCCATAGCTATCAAGGTTCCAGCTGGTTTCCCTGCCTTGGACGAACAAGCAGAGGTCGTTGAGATGAAAATATCATAGTCTTCAAAGGCGTGAACAATGACTTCACCACGAACACCCTTAATTCCAAAAGTCAGGATATGAGGGGCAAAGTCTTCCTCATCTGAAAAGACAAATATATCTGGATAATCTAAAAGAGCTTGGCGAATCACTGCCTTCATCTGTCCAGTCTTGCTTGTAAAGAAATCTAGCTTCTCCATAGACAAACGGAGAGCCTTGGCTGTCGCTGCAATTCCTGCCACATTTTCAGTTGTCGAACGGTAATCACGTTCCTGACCACCACCTGTTAAAAGAGGCGTAATCTTCTTGCCATACTTGATATAGACAAAACCAACACCACGAACGCCGTGAAACTTGTGACCAGAGAAAGTTGCAAAATCCACTCGTTCTGTCAGATACTTTTCAGTCGGAATTTTGGCAAGTGCCTGAACCGCATCAACGTGGAAGGAAATAGTCGGCTTGTCTGCTAACAGTTCTGAAATAGCCTCAATGGGCTGAACAGAGCCAATTTCGTTGTTAACTGCCATGATGGAAACGAGGGTCGTATTAGGTCGTATCAAATCTGCTAGCGCCTCAACATCCACAAATCCTTTCTCATCAACTGGAGTAAAATCCACTTCAAATCCTTGACTTTTCAGCCATAGAGCTGATTCCTTAACTGCTGGATGTTCAATTGCTGATACGATAATGTGCTTGCCAAACTGAGCTTTTTCAACGGCCACACCCTTGATAACCCAGTTATCCCCTTCTGTTCCTCCAGAAGTAAAGAAGATTTCATCGCTTTTCTTACCGATTAAATCTGCAATCTGTTGGCGAGAAGCATCTAAGATTCGTGTTGCTTGGTCTCCCAAACGATGGAGACTAGATGGATTTCCTAAAATTTTTGAAGCGACCTGCACATAAGTTTCAAGGGCTTCAGGATAAGGCTTGGTCGTCGCCGAATTATCAAAGTAAATCATATTTTCTCACGCTTTCTAAAATCACTCCTTCTATTGTATCATGAAACGGAGCTTGCGACAAGAAAGGGCAATTCCTCTTTTTTTAAGATTTTTTTAAAGAAATGAGGTATAATAAATTTTAATTAAAGGAGAGAATGCATGTCTAATTATCGTAGAACTTCAAAACCAAAAACAGAACACATCAAAAAAGGCTTTACGGTCTTTCAAAAAACCATTGCTACTATCGGTAGTATCCTTGGCTTAATTACTGCTAGTATCACTATCATGAACGCCTTGGATAATAACAAAAATACTAAAAAAGAACCTACGACAACCCAGACAACAACAATTGTCAAAGAAATTCAAAAGGAATCCCCTCAGGAAAACACTAGTCCCAATAAGGAAACTAACACTACCCAAGAAAAAACACAGCAAGAAGAAACTCCAAAATCTAGCGTCAAGGAAGAGAAAAAAGAAGAACAGAAAACGGCAAATCAGGACTCTACTACTCCTGCTCCAAGTAAATCTGCCACTGAAAATGAAAAACAGTCCAATACTCCAAATTCAGAAAATAATACCAATCAATAGCCAGTAAAATAGCTTCCCTCCAAACTTGGAAAGAAGCTATTTTTTATTGTTGCAATACTTTTCTTGGTTTGGTACCTTCAGCTGGACCAATGACACCTGCCATTTCGAGTTCTTCCATGAGGCGGGTCGCACGGTTAAATCCAACTGATAAACGACGCTGAATCATGGATGCACTAGCTTTCTGGGTCTCAATGACCAAAGCTTTGGCTTCTTCAAAAAGCGGATCTCCACCAGTTTCACCATCTGAAAATTCACCTTCATTTTCAGAAACCTCACCTGGATCAAAACTCTCATCGTAGTCCGCATCAGCCTGAGCCTTGATGAAGTTTACGATGCGCTCGACATCATCATCCGAGATAAAGGAGCCTTGGAGACGAACTGGATGATTTTCATCAATTGGTTTAAAGAGCATATCTCCTCGTCCAAGCAATTTTTCTGCTCCATTTTCATCCAAAATCGTACGAGAGTCTGTCCCTGACGAAACTGCAAATGCTACACGAGATGGAACATTAGCCTTGATCAGACCAGAGATGACATCAACGGATGGACGCTGGGTTGCAAGAATCATGTGGATACCTGCAGCACGCGCCTTCTGTCCGAGACGAATGATAGCATCTTCCACTTCCTTGCTGGCTACCATCATGAGGTCAGCCAACTCATCCACAATCACGACAATGAGCGGTAGCGGAACCTGCTTGTACTCAGACTGGGCATTGAACTCTTCTACCTTGGCATTAAAACCTGCAATATTCCGAACTCCCACCTTGGCAAAGAGTTCATAACGATTTTCCATTTCATCCACGACCTTTTGCAGAGCCTTGCTGGCCTTGCGTGGATTGGTCACAACTGGAATCAAGAGATGAGGAATGTCATTGTAAACAGACAACTCAACCATCTTGGGATCGACCATCATAAATTTAACTTGGTCTGGTCTTGCCTTCATGAGAATGCTAGCTATAATGCCGTTAACAGCTACTGACTTCCCTGAACCCGTTGAACCTGCGACTAGCAAGTGGGGCATTTTAGAAAGGTCAAAAGCTCTTGCGGTGCCATTAACAGCCTTTCCTAAAGGAATTTCCAAGAGATTTTCTGCTTTTGTTTGAGATTGTTCCCATAGTTCGCGGAAAGATACAGTCGCAATCTCAGAGTTGGGTACTTCGATTCCGACTAGGGATTTCCCTGGGATAGGTGCTTCAATCCGGACATCCTTGGCCGCCAAGGCTAGAGCGAGGTCATCTGCGAGATTGGAGATGCGGTTGACCCTTACACCCACTGCTGGCTTGACTTCATACTTGGTCACTGATGGCCCAATTTCGGCCCGTTCAACTGTTACCTTGATACCGAAGCTAGCAAAGGTTTCTTCTAGGATTTTGATGTTTTCTCGGACGATTTTCTTTTCTTTAGACTGGTCCTTGGGTTTATCTGGGGCAAAGAGTTGTAAGCTTGGAAGTTTGTACTCAAGAGCCTCCTTGGCTGAAAAATCAACTTGTACATCTTCATCATCAAAAACCTCCTCATGTTCAGGGAATTCATGTTCAGCTTGAGGCAGGATGATTTCTGGTTCTACCCACTCTTCTTCCGGAACAGGTGGAACGTCAAGCACAACATCTTCTGTCAAAATTTCACCTGTTTCCATATCAACAGGAGGCATATCGAGTAAGGCTTTTTCAGCCTCTTCTTTTTCTAATCTAGCCTCTTGCTCAGCTTTTTGACGAGCTTTTTCTTCTTGTTTGACAAAGCGTTCCTCTTTTCGACGCTCATGTCCTTCCTGCCATTTAGCAAAGCCTCTACTGAAAAATTCAGCAATATCGTAAACAGACCAAGGGCTGACTAGGAGAGAACCCACTAAAATCAAGATAGAACCAATAAAGTAAGTCCCGATATTGGAGAAGAGAAAGGCGGTTGGCATATAAAGAGCGACCCCAATCAAGCCCCCTCCAGCAAAGCTGGTCGTTCGAAAGCCTGTTAAATCCGTCACAACCTGAGCCATAGTCCCTTTTAGTACCGACTTATCCAAACCATATTTCCAAACTAAGTAGGCCTCAAAAATCAAGAGCAAACCTGCAAATATGGTGAAAAAGCCAGATAAGAGTCCTTCCTGTTTTCGTATCCACTTGAAAAAGAAGAGGTAGAGCAGGATACCAAATATTGCCAGATAAGCTAGGCTCCCCACCAGCAAGCGAATTAAATTGTAGAGGGTTATACCTGCAGCCCCTAATTTGAAGGCTGCGAAAATCAATAAAAGCGCGATTCCCAACGAAATCAACATTCGTTGAATCGCTTCTTTTCTTTCGAGTTCTGCTTTAGACAGTCTCCGTCTTGTTTTACTTGTATTCTTGTTTGCCATTCTTCTATTATACCATATTTCACAGGTATTTCGGAAAAGGTCAATATTCTCCTTGGATAGTTCAGTATTAAGAGATTCAAATAAAATTTTCTTATCCATAGTTTCCCTCTCTAAGCAATTTCAGAACATCTTTTTAATAGCCTTTATGATTCAACTGACTGTTCATCAAAAAAAGAAGATATGCAAAATTTTGAAATTTTGATATAATAGAACTATCAAAAAGTAAAGGAATGATTGGTATGAACGCAATCACAGCTCACAGCTCACAGCTCACAGCTCACAGCTCACAGCTCACAGCTCACAGCTCACAGCTCACAGCTCACAGCTCACGCTGATTATGTAATCAAGCGTATTTTTTGTCAAGCCCTAAAACAGACTTTTTCACATTTTTGTGAGAAGGTCTTTTCTGTTGTTTCTCAACTCAATGAGTTGATTGTTGGAGGTGTAAAATGACGCCTCTAGCTATTGATAGAAGTTGGCAATCTGGAAATGAAAGAGCAGACAATTTATTTTTCTGGAGAAATTTCGGTTTTGATGAAAAAGATATTTTAATCGAAAATACTGATGGTATCGTTAACGGATCTCTGTTTGAATTTAAAAATAGCATTGCTGATCTTAATGCTGTGCTTACTCAAGCTATCCACTATCTGTCTAAATTAAGGATTAAAGGTGGTATTCCTATACCAAGCAAAATCGTTTTAGTTGATATTAATAAAAATCGTGCTAGTGTTTATGATGCAACTAAATATCGTTTAGAAATTTTACAAAATTATACGAATAGTGCATCAAAAAATGTAAATCAGAAGACTTTAAAAGATGCTACTAATCCTGAAAAAGTAATTGAATTTGATGTTTTTCAACCAAAGAGCCCTAAAAATCGTGAATTGCGTGAATTATTCCAAATAGACGAGTATCAAAAGTTTGAAATTGGCTTTCCAAACATTTTAGGGTGGGCGAACTACATATACCGTCACGATAAAACAACAACAAAATCTCAAATGTTTGAGATGCTCAAACAACCGTCTAATTCAATAGTCGAAAACTATATCTTACCTTGGTGTGGAGACGAAAGCGATTTTGACACCGTGATGGACGCATTAAATGACCCTGCAAATAGAAAAGATTTAGGAGCGTTTTATACACCATTACCTTATGTTAAAGAAGCAACTAAACTTGTTCGTCAAGCTATTAGCAGTCTTCCTAAAAATATGGACTATGTTATTTTGGATAGATGTGCTGGTACAGGAGCATTAGAGCATTATTTAACTGAAGAAGAGTTAGGCCATGTTATCTTGAATACTTATGAAATAAAAGAATGGCTTGTTTTGTATAACAAATATATTGGAAAGGTGAGGGCTATCATACCACCACTTTCAATTGTACAAGCAAACAAGGGGAACTTAGTAACAGGTGGGGATGCTTTAGCAGAAGAGTTTTTATCGATTCCAATGGAAACAGATGGAAAACATAATACATTACAAGAAATCATAGATGACAAAAATGTTGCGATTATTGGTTTTGAAAATCCCCCTTATTCTAGCGAATTAGCTCGGGCTCAAGAAGGAAATGTTAAATCGATAGATAAATTTAGCTATATAAGGAAATTGATGTCCGATGAATTTGTGGGTGATAGTAACCATGCAAAAGATTTGCTAAATCAATTTGTTTGGTCTTTTGAAAAATACTTTATGAGAGATGAAAACGACTATTATATTTTATTTGCTCCTGTTAAGTATTGGAAATCAGTTGGTCTAATGCAAAAAATCTTTATTAATGGTTTTCTAGCAAACAGAGGGAACTTTAAAGCACAAGAAAGTTCCGTTTTGGTAGCACTTTGGAAAAACGATCAAGATAACGAAACTGAAAGTATTACTGTAACTGCTAAAGAAATATGGAGAGATAATAAAAAATGGGGAACTGGGAAAGGAGCAGCAGTCATTGATGTACCTGAGGATGCTATTCTTAAAGATGTGAAGCATGTCACTATAAAAAAAGTATACAAAACGCTAGGAGAATACTATTCTAAAAAGTTAAAAACAGATGTGTTATCTAAAATTGCTACTGGCTACGATGGTAAAGAAGTACCATTAAAAAGCTATGGAAAACCTGTTTATAATGACAATATTTTAGCGGTTATAGAAGCCAGTGGTTTTGGTACTACTCCGCAGGACATAAGAATGACTAGAATTGCTATTTATCATGGACGAGGTAGTCAAGTTAGAACAAATAATTACGCAGAGCAAACTGCTTTATTTGTTGCCAAGCAATACCCTCAAAAAAACTGGTATGAAAGGGATATTTACTACACAACTGCTGATAAAGGGGATTTGTATACAGAGGATACAGATTTTCTTAGAAAAGCTACATTATGGACTTGTATCTCTCAAAAAAATCATTGTTTGAGCTTTGATGGTTCTGATGGAAAGTTTTATAGTAACGAAATGTGCCTAGATGAGAACTCTCTAGTTCGTAAAGAATTGGTCGAACAAGAAAAATATGGAAAACTTGATAGAGCTGACTTAATGTTGCTAGGCGTCTTTGATGAATTACTTGAACTAGCTAAAAATACTCAAGAATATAATCCAAAATACAATTATGGTACTTATCAAATTGAATTGGACATAAATACATCATACAAAGATGGTAATGATAAAAAGATATTCAACAATGAAAAAGTTAACACTAAACTAAAAGAACTTAAAACAAGGTTAGCTGATTACTATGAGAATGAGCTTGAAAGTAAATTATTTGAGTATGAACTATTGAAATAGTGAGAAGACGATTTCCAAACGGAAATCGTCTTTTTCGATATTGTTGAAATACTACATTTTGTGGTTGGTTTAAACTGGTATATAGTTCCCTTTTATTTAACTGCTTGTGGTTTGCGTAGGTAACCATAAACCACACCACTTACGATTGCTCCTACCAATACAGAAACGAGGTAAAGAAGAGCATTTGAAGTAAGGGCGATAACGAAGATTCCTCCGTGTGGCGCCATGAGTTTGATACCAGTAAGACCAACGAGGCCTCCTGCTAATGCTGAACCAAGGATAAAGCTTGGGATAGCACGAGCTGGATCAGCTGCACCAAATGGAATCGCTCCCTCAGTGATAAATGACAAGCCCATGATGATGTTTGTCAAACCTGAGTTGCGTTCTTCCTTAGTAAATTTGTCTTTAAAGAGAAGAGTTGCGACAAAGATTGCAAGTGGTGGCACCATTCCTCCAGCCATAACTGCTGCCATGGCTACAGAACCACCTGAAGAAACAGTTGCTGCAAGCGTACCTGTACCAAAGACATAGGCAGCTTTGTTAACTGGTCCACCCATGTCAACAGCCATCATTCCACCAAGGACGATACCAAGAAGGACAGCTGAACCGCCTCCAAGACCGCCTAGGAAGTCATTCATAGCAGTGTTGATTGCTACCATTGGGATGTTAACAGCTAGCATGACAAATCCAGTCAAGATTGTTCCAAGAAGTGGCAAGAGAAGGATTGATTTTGCACCTTCAAGTGAACGAGGAACTTTAACGTATTTCTTGATAGCAAGAACTAAAGCACCTGCGATAAATCCACCAACAAGGGCACCTAGGAAACCAGATGAGACACCTGCAAGAGTTGAAGTTGCTTCACCACCTGCTGCATAAGGGATTTTACCAAAGGCAAAACCTTCTTTAGCAATAGCACCAGCCACAAAACCCGCTACCAAACCTGGTTTTTCAGCGATAGAGTAGGCAACATAACCTGCAAAGACTGGGAGCATCAATCCAAAGGCTGCACCACCAATTTTCATGAACATAGAAGCTAACTCATGGTAAGAACCAAGATTGCCAAGGTTTTCATTTGGAACACCCAAAGCACCGTCAATCAAGAAGGCAAGGGCAATCATAATACCACCGCCAATAACAAATGGCAACATTTGTGATACACCACTCATCAAGTGTTTGTAGAAGGCACCACCAAGGCTTTGTTTTTCGTTAGAGGCTGTTGCAGCTTTGGCTCCATTAGCGGCACGGTAGACTTCAGCATCTCCTGAAAGAGCCAACTTAATCAACTCTTCTGTCTTACGGATACCGTCAGCAACTGGACGATTGATTAATGGTTTACCGTCGAAACGATCCATTTCAACTGCCTTGTCTGCTGCGATAATAACAGCTTTAGCCTTACGGATGTCTTCAGCAGTTAGTTGGTTTCCAACACCGCTAGCACCGTTAGTTTCGACCTTGATACCAACCCCCATTTCAGCAGCCACTTTTTGAAGGGCTTCTTGGGCCATGTAAGTGTGGGCAATACCTGTTGTACAAGCTGTAACAGCTACGATGAAGTCATCAGAGTCATTTGCAGGAGCTTGAGCTGGCTCCTCAGATTTTTCTGAAGCTTGGTCAAAAAGTTCGATAACTTGGTCAGCTGATGTTACTTGACGAAGTTTGTCAGCAAAACCGTCTTTCATCAAGTATTGAGACAATTCTGCCAAGGCTGCCAAGTGAGTATCATTGGCACCTTCTGGAGCTGCAATCATAAAGAAGAGGTCAGTTGATTGTCCATCCAAGCTCTCGTAGTCAACACCCTTGTTTGACTTGGCAAAGAGAACTGTCGCTTCTTTGACAGCAGCATTTTTGCTGTGAGGCATTGCGATACCATCACCCAAACCTGTAGAAGTGAGAGCTTCACGCGCCAAAATTCCTTCTTTAAAGGTTTCAAAATCTGTCACATAACCGTGGTCTGTCAAACTTTTAATCATCTCGTCGATGACAGCTGTTTTTTCAGTTGCTTGCAAATCCAGCAACATAACATCTTTTCTCAATAGGTCTTGAATTTTCATCGTTTTTCTACCTCAACTTTTTCATATGTTTCTTTAATAAATTCTGCTGTTGCCAAGTCATCCGAGAAGGTAGTTGCCGTTCCACAAGCAACTCCCCATTTGAAGGCTTCTACTGCGTCTTTTGATTTGACAAATTCACCTGTGAATCCGGCAACCATAGAATCACCAGCACCAACTGAATTTTTGACTGTTCCCTTGATAGGTTTTGCGAAGTAAGCTCCCTCAGATGTGACAAGAAGGGCACCGTCGCCAGCCATGGAGATAATGACGTTTTGAGCTCCTTTGGCCGGTAACTGACGAGCATAGTTCTCGATTTCATCTAAACTTTCGAGTTTCACTCCAAAGATAGCTCCAAGCTCGTGATTATTTGGTTTGACCAAAAGTGGCTGATAGTCCAAACTATCAATCAAGGTCTGTCCTTCAAAGTCACAAACGACTTGCGCACCAGTCTTGCGTGTCAAGGCAATCAAATCCTTGTAGATAACATTTCCTAGGTTTTTAGCACTCGAACCCGCAAAGACAACCGTATCTTCTGCTGTCAGACTAGATAAAATAGCTTTCAATTCTTCTAGCTGAGCTGGTTCGACATTTGGACCGGTTCCGTTGATTTCTGTTTCTTGGTCTGCTTTGATTTTAACATTGATACGAGTATCTTCTGCCACTTGGACAAAACATGTCTCGATTTCTTCCTCTGCAAGGGTATCTGTGATAAATTTACCAGTAAAGCCTCCGATAAATCCCGTCGCTGTATTTGGTATATCCAAACGTTTCAAGACACGGCTGACATTGATTCCTTTCCCACCAGCAAACTTATCATCACTATCCATTCGATTGACACTGCCAACTTGGACTTGGTCCAAACGCACAATATAGTCAATAGACGGATTGAGTGTGACTGTATAAATCATACTTCTATTACCTCCGTTTTCTCCTTAATAGCCTGCAAGAGCTCATGCCCTTGACTTGTGATAACAATAGCTCGTTTGAGTGGTGCTACCTTGGCAAAGCAAGTTTGTCCAATTTTTGATGAATCCACTAAGACGTAGGTCTGTTTAGCATTCTCCAAAATAGCACGCTTCACAACTCCCTCTTCCATATCAGGAGTCGTATAATAACCATCGTCCACACCATTCATCCCGATAAAGGCACGGTCAAAGTGCAATTGGTTAATCTGGTTAAGAGCAACTCCCCCGATGCTAGCATCTGTCGCCATCTTGACACTACCTCCAACCATGACAGTTGGAATCTGCTTTTCAACCAACTGAGCAGCATGGTGAATCGAGTTGGTCACGACTGTAACATTCTTATTGCCCAATTCATGAATCAAAAAGGCAGTTGTTGTTCCAGCATCGATAAAGATGACATCTTGTTCCTTGATGAGAGAGGCCGCCTTCTGAGCTAACAACTTCTTCTCTTGAAGGTTTTTGACAGATTTTTCTTGAATGGTTTCTTCTTCCTGCAAGGAATGGGGCAATTCTGCTCCACCATGTACGCGACGAAGCTTGTTTTCTGCTTCCAACTCATCCAAGTCTCTTCGAACCGTTGATTCTGACGTTTCTAGCAAACTAACTAATTTCTCTAGAGAAACTACATGATGTTGATTTAACTCCTCTAAAATCAGTTGTTTCCGCTCTGTTTTTAACACTGAATCACCTCCTGTTATCGTTTACACTATTCATTCTATCACACTTTCTTTCAAAGTCAAGCGCTTTTTGTCATTTTCTTTCAAAATCTATCATTTTTCTTATTTCCAAAATTTTTATTGCAAGATAAGAGCCTTTATGGTAGACTATTTGAGTAAGTATTGGAAGATTACTCAAGAGGCTTAAGAGGCCGTGTTGGAAACGCGGTAGGCGTGTAACAGCGTGCGTGGGTTCGAATCCCATGTCTTCCGTTTATTTTAAAAAAGATACCCAAGAAATCTTGGGTATCTTTTTTCTTATATGCTTGTTTTATAACTCGGGTGAATTTCTTAGAAAATATCAAATAACAATTTCACATTGAGAATTGTTAAGATAATGGAAACGATATAGCCAAGGATGGTATTCCATTTGGCATTGGTAAATTCTCCCATCAGTGATTTCTTAGAAGTTAGATAAATCAGTGGGAAGATTGAAAATGGAAGAGCAATCGAAAGAAAGACTTGTGAATAAACCAATAACTGATCTAATGTTTTTTCCTGATGACCAAACAGAACCGCTACAATCATGACAGGCAACAAGGCAAAGAGACGAGTTGCCAAACGAATGAACCATTGAGGTAATCTCATATGCAAGAAACCTTCCATAACGATTTGTCCAGTCAAGGTACCCGTAATTGTCGAATTTTGACCACTGGCTAATAAAGCCAAGGCAAACAAGGTTGATAAGGTCGAGCTAGCTATAGCTCCTGCAATAGTAGAATCCTGCAAGGCATTATACATTTGAGAGAAGGCAGAAATCTCAGATGCATGGCCGAAAAAGAGAGCCGCCCCGAGAATTAATAGAAGGGAGTTAACCACAAAGGCCAAGGATAATTGGAGATTTGAATCCCAGGTCATAAAGCGCACGGCTTTTCGAACATCATTCTTGTCCTTGTGATTGATTTTCCGAGTTTGTGACAAGGAAGAATGCAAATAGAGGTTATGGGGCATAACCGTTGCTCCCACGATCCCTAGTGCCAAGGTTAATTGACTTTCATGCCCTGGCAAGGGACTTTCAAATAAGGTTGCATTCGGTAGATAACCCTCAACGATTCCTTGGAAGCTTGGATGTGACAAAGCTACCAGATAGGTAAAAATTGCTAGAATGGTTAAAATCAGTGTTGTCACAATAGCTTCAATCTTCTTAAAGCCAAATTTCATCAGAAGCAATAAGAGAAAAACATCCAACACGGTCAAGAGAATTGCTATCATAATCGGAATCTTAAAGAGAAGATTGAGAGCAATCGCTGAACCTAGAACTTCTGCCAGATCTGTCGCCATCAAGGCTAATTCTAAAATCACCCATAGACTATAACGAAGCCATTTAGGTGAATGATGAGCCGTTGCTTGAGCCAGGTCCATCTGGGTTACAATACCAAGCTTTCCTGCCATCTGCTGAAGTTGCATGGCAATGAGAGATGAAATCAAGATAACAAACAAGAGACTATACTTATAGGAAGCACCACCGACTACACTGGTAATCCAGTTTCCTGGATCCATATAACCAACTGCGACAAGAGCACCCGGACCTAAAAAGGCATTTAAATTTTGCCAGAAATGATTGTTATTTGGAGTATCGATAGATTGATTAATCTCAGAGAGTGACACTTTTTTATGAGAAGACATAGATACTTACCTCTTTCTAAACCTACTTTTTCATTATTTTCTATTAGAGAAAAATAAGATTGACTTTAAACTATTAAAACAATGAAAACTATATGAAAAACATTTAGTTTTTTCATTATTTTTCTTAAGGCACCTTAATATTTTTCTTAAGGCACCTTAATATTTTTCTTAAGGCACCTTAATTATAACACAAAAAATGAAAACTATATGAAAAACATTTAGTTTTTTCATTATTTTTCTTAAGGCACCTTAATTATAACAGAAAATATGATAAAAACTTAAGAAAATTCAGGACTTGCTTTAATATTTAGGATACAACTGAAAATTGTATCCTTTTTGTAAAAAAGAATACCAAGGAATACCAAAGAACAAAATAAAAAACGCTGTAAGTACAACGTTTTAGAAAGGAATGCAAAAGAATAATGGAGCCGGTGGGAGTCGAACCCACGTCCAAACACCTGCCAACATATTTGTCTACAACCATAGGTTATGTATTCGTTTAACAGTCCCTCGACACATAACTCAAGCCTAGAAACTGCGAGTCTATCAATCTCTTATCAAGCCGCTAGACAAGACTTGATCGTATCTCGCTAATAATAAGACCTGTCATTGAACACGAGCAATCCAAATCGGGTCACGCCTGCTGGTTTTTAGGCAGCTAGAGCGTAAGAAGTGTTATTTTTTGCAGTTATATTTAACTGAGCGTTTACGTCGCCACACGAGTCGCAAAATATGCCTCATAATGCCTGTCGAATCCGTAACGACCCCAAAAGACAACAAAACCATTATACCTTATCTAACTCAAAAATGCAAAAAGGAAAGCAATTAACTACAAAAGATAGTCTTTCAAAGATTTTGTCAAAATCTGATAACCAGCAACACTGAGATGCAGTCCATCAGTTGTATATTCTTTTTTGAGTTGACCTACTTGGTCTGTCAAACTATCAAAAACTGGCACAAATTCTACCTGCATATAGGCTGAAGCAAGCTCTCGATAGGCTTGATTCCATTTCTGGATTTTTTCATTCGTGCGGATATAGACTGTCTGCTTGTACTCCTCTCCCTCATTGACTGGCAAAATGGAAAGCAATTTAATCTCAGTCAATGGATAATCGCGAGTAATGGATTGTATGATAGCTTCGAGATTATTGAGAGCCTCATTCACAGGCACATCTTTTCCGATATCATTTGTCCCAATCAAAAGGACAATTTTATCTACTGCTCCACCGTACAGATGCGCATCTAGATTTTCTAATAACAGCCCTGTCTGATACCCTCGAATGCCTCGATTGACAATCGTCTTCGAAGTCCCAAATAGTTCCTGCAGAGGATAATATTCGACAATGGAATCCCCAATAAAAAGAATGTCTGGTTCTACAACAGAAACCTGATTTAAGTGACGATACTTGGTTTGGATTTTTTCTTGTTCCTTTAGTAACCAATTTTCTAATAACTGTACTGCCACTTCATTCTCCTTTTTCTAACCAGTTTTCCAAGACTTGATAAACTCCGCCTTGGCTGTTGGCTGGCGCTAGAGCCGTCGCCACAGCTTTGGCCTTATCATCAGCATTTTCCATTGCATAGGCAATTCCAGCCATTTCAAGCATTTCAACATCATTTTCACTGTCACCAAAAGCCATGATTTGTTGGGGGTTCAAGTCCCAACGCTTGAGTAATTCTTCCAAGCCCCATGCTTTATGAATCCCAGCTTGAAGGATATCAATGCAACCATAGCCACTCGATACAGCACGAACACGGCCATCAAAGAGTTCATTGATTTCTTCCAAGACCGAACTCAAACGTTCCTCACCAACAACCATACTCATCTTGAGCACACCACCAAAGAGGTCAGAGGTTAATTCGTCCACAAATTGCATCCGTTGGTAGAATTTTTCAATCATTTCTGGAGTCATAAAACTTTCAAGATCTGTAAAAATCGTACCTTCTTTGACGAAACCACCCTTCATCCCCGTTACAACAAACTGGTCCTGACACGCTCGATCCTTGAAACGAGTCAAAGCCTTATCGACAATGGCATCATCCCAAGTCTGAGCCTGAATCAGTTCATTGTTTTCAAAAATACGAGCACCGTTTGCAACAACCAGAACCACTCGATCGACCAAGTGCTCCAGTAGTTGCCTCATGCGATGAATTTCATTGCCCGTCGCGATGACAAAACGAATACCCCTTTGATCCAACTGATCTAAAATTTTTTCCAAGCGTGGGAGATCAAGCTGGCCTCTAGCATCCAGCAAGGTCCCATCCATATCTGTCGCAATTACCTTAATCGTCATTTACTTTCCTCTGGATTCAAGTTAGTCCCACTTCAATCCCACATGTTCGTTCATTTCTTTATAGGCTGTATCAATTCGTTCCTTAGTCGCTTCATCTAACTGATCACGATGACTGCCACCCTCGATAAAATCTTCTAAGATATAGGTTTGATAATGATATAGGGGATATCCTTCTGGTGAAAAGGTTCCCTTTGGTGTTCGATTGACCCAAGTTGGATGAGCTTTAGCTGTGTCAATAGTTGTTTTTCCACCTTTTTTCTTGACAGTTACATCCATAAGAACACCACGCTCAGTCCACTTCGCATTGTCTACACCAGTCATTGTTTCAATACGTTGGTTAGAAATAAAGTTTCCCATAGAATAAATGATAAGTTTTTTCTCTCCATCTTTTTCAATAGTCTCTGATGGTTCAACTACGTGTGGATGGCCTCCAAAGATAATATCCGCTCCCCAATCAATCATCTTGTGGTACAAAGCCTTTTGCTCTTCAGTCGGTTCTATTCGATACTCAACACCCATCTGAGGCATGATAACAGTAATATCCGCTTCCTTCTCTGCACGCTCAATTTCAGCCTTCATCTTATCTTCGTTTAGGTCTGAAAGATAGCGGTTATAATCTTCTTGAGAAATACTTTGCTCAATTCCATTAAATCCATAAGAATAAGCCAAAAGTGCAACCTTGATACCGTTCACTTCCTTGATAACGAGCGGAGCTTGATCACGTGACTCGTGCGTATAAACTCCAATAGGTGTCATTCCTGCCTTTTCAATTGCATCTGCCGTTGAAATAACTCCTTCAATTTGAGAATCTAAAACATGATTATGGGCTAAATCTAAAACATGATACCCAGCATCTTTAATAGCATCCATTACTTGACCAGGAGCATTAAATAAAGGATAGCCAGCTAGATAATGATCTTTATTAATGGTCCCTTCAAAATCACCTATTGCCAAATCTGCCTGCTTAAGCCAAGGAGTTACGTATTCAAAATTCTCATGAAAATCATAGCTGCCATCTTCCTTTTTAGCTGACATATAGATAATATCATGGTAAAGTAAATCTCCATGGGCCATAATACGAGCACTTGTTTCTTCTTCCTGATCTTTAGATTTTTGATTTGTCTTATTTGTTTCTTTAGAAATGGCATCCTTTTTTTGACTGGTCAAGGGGATTCCTTGGAAACTTTCAAACAGCAAGACCAAGCCCATTGATAAAGCAACTGCTAGCAAGAGTATCGCCACAAATCCCTTATTACTCCACTTGCGATAACTCCTAAAAAAGTTTACAAAGCCTCTCACAAAATGAAAAACTGGTCCACGTTTATGTCTATCTTGTCTTCTTTGCATCTTCATTCTCCCTACTTTCTAATGCAAGCCTTTTCTTTTTATTATATCACAGATAAGTAATTCTTTCACAATTGATACTCTTCGAAAATCAAATTCAAACCACGTCAGCGTCGCCTTACCGTACTCAAGTACAGCCTGCGGCTAGCCTCCTAGTTTGCTCTTTGATTTTCATTGAGTATGAATTGAACTTCTATCTATTTTCTATAAATCCTAAAGGCTGTAATGCTTTCATTCCTTGTCATTTTGTGATATCATGTAGAGGTAATGAAAGGAGAGAAAATGTCTGCAATAGAACGTATTACAAAAGCTGCTCACTTAATTGATATGAACGATATTATCCGCGAAGGGAATCCTACTCTACGCGCAGTTGCTGAGGAAGTCACTTTCCCCTTGTCTGACCAGGAAATCATCCTAGGCGAAAAGATGATGCAATTCCTGAAACATTCCCAAGATCCTGTCATGGCTGAAAAGATGGGACTCCGCGGTGGGGTTGGACTTGCTGCTCCCCAGTTAGATATCTCAAAACGCATTATCGCTGTTTTGGTGCCAAACATTGTCGAAGAAGGCGAAACTCCAGAGGAAGCCTACGACTTGCAAGCCATTATGTACAATCCCAAAATCGTCTCTCACTCTGTTCAAGACGCTGCTCTTGGTGAAGGAGAAGGTTGCCTCTCTGTTGACCGCAACGTACCTGGCTATGTAGTCCGCCATGCTCGCGTTACGGTTGACTACTTTGACAAGGATGGAGAAAAACACCGTATCAAGCTCAAAGGCTACAACTCCATCGTTGTTCAGCATGAAATTGACCACATCAACGGCATCATGTTTTACGATCGCATCAATGAAAAAGACCCATTTGAAGTTAAAGATGGTTTACTAATTCTAGAATAAAGAAAATCCCGTTGCAAGACGGGGTTTTGTGTTATAATAGAGGCATGAAAACAAATGATATTGTCTATGGCGTCCACGCCGTTACCGAAGCCCTCCTTGCAAATACTGGCAACAAACTCTACCTCCAAGAAGATCTCCGAGGTAAGAACGTTGAGAAAGTCAAGGAACTGGCTACAGAAAAGAAGGTGTCCATTTCTTGGACTTCAAAAAAATCCCTCTCTGAGATGACTGAAGGCGCTGTCCACCAAGGTTTTGTTCTACGAGTATCTGAATTTGCCTATAGCGAGCTAGAGCATATCCTTGCAAAAACGCGTCAAGAAGAAAATCCTTTGCTATTGATTCTGGACGGGTTAACTGATCCCCATAATTTGGGTTCAATCTTGAGAACAGCCGATGCGACCAATGTTTCAGGTATCATCATTCCCAAGCACCGTGCTGTCGGAGTTACTCCTGTCGTTGCCAAAACGGCCACAGGTGCTATTGAGCATGTTCCAATCGCCCGAGTGACCAATCTCAGTCAAACCTTAGATAAACTTAAGGATGAAGGCTTCTGGACCTTTGGAACGGATATGAATGGTACTCCTTGCCACAAGTGGAATACAAAAGGGAAAATTGCCCTCATCATCGGAAATGAAGGAAAAGGTATCTCTAGCAACATCAAAAAACAGGTTGATGAAATGATTACCATTCCTATGAATGGACATGTTCAAAGCCTCAATGCTAGCGTTGCTGCAGCTATTCTCATGTACGAAGTTTTCCGAAATAGATTATAAAAAAGTTTCCAGTCATCTGATTGGAAACTTTTTATGATTACACTCAATGAAAATCAAAGAGCAAACTAGGAAGCTAGCTGTAGACAGCTCAAAGCACTGCTTTGAGGTTGTAGATAAGACTGACGAAGTCAGCTCAAAACACTGTTTTGAGGTTGTGGATAGAACTGACGAAGTCAGTACCCATACCTACGGCAAAGCGAAGCTGAGGTGGTTTGAAGAGATTTTCGAAGTGTATTAACTATGTTCTGTGATAAATTTATAGGCTTCTTGACCAGCGATAGCTCCATCTCCAACTGCTGTTGTTACTTGGCGAAGGTCTTTCAAGCGAACATCTCCAACGGCAAAGATACCATCAACTGCAGTTTTCATGTGGTTATCTGTCACAATCCAACCTGCCTTATCTTGGATATTCAATTCTTTAACAAAATCGCTAAGAGGGTCCAAGCCAACATAGATAAAGACGCCACCGAAGGCTTGTTCTGTCACTTGACCTGTTTTCACATTTTCAAATACGACAGATTCTACTCTGTTTTCACCCTTGATTTCCTTGACTACAGAATCCCAGATAAAGCTGATTTTCTCATTCGCAAAGGCGCGGTCTTGTAAAACTTTTTGGGCGCGAAGTTGATCACGACGGTGAACAATGGTAACAGTCTTAGCAAAACGAGTCAAGAAGAGGGCTTCTTCAACAGCTGAATCTCCACCACCGACTACCAACAAATCTTGGTCACGGAAGAAAGCACCATCACACACAGCACAGTAAGAAACACCACGACTGTTCAGTTCTTCTTCTCCAGGTACTCCCAAAGGACGGTGTTTAGAGCCAGTCGCTACGATAACTGTACGTGTTTCATACGTTTGGTCATCAGTAATCACTTTCTTAAAATCACCATGGTCTTCGACATTTTCAACATAACCATAAATGTGCTCAACACCAAGATTTTCAAGTGGTTCAAACATCTTTTCAGCCAATTCTGGTCCACTAATATTAGCATATCCTGGGTAATTTTCGATATCAGAGGTATTATTCATCTGACCACCTGGCAGACCACCTTCAAGCAAGGCTACTTTTAGATTGCTTCGAGCAGCATACAAGGCCGCAGTCATCCCTGCAGGTCCAGCACCGATAATAATAGTATCGTACATATAGATTCCTTCTTTCCTGTTGTAACTACCTTTATTCTAACTCTTTCTTGTCAATCAAGCAAGGATTATGCCTTGAAAACAAGAATTAAACTCATAACCGCAAAGGATAATACTGGAACAACCAAGACCCCAATCATAATCATATCATAGAGATGGGCTTGGCGAGCCTTAGCTGTCTTATCAACTCCCGACATGGCTCTCAGTCCAATCCAAATCCCTAAAAAAATCAGGACGAGGATGGTAGTCAAGATTAAACTCTCGAAATATAAAGAAAATAGTTGCAGTAGCATGATTTCTCTCATTTCTATCTTTTTTAAAGAGTAAACTCAGCTAGTCCAGCTAACTGAGTTTTCCTTTATCTATTATATCAAATATAAGTCCGTTTGTAACTAGCGAAGAATTCTTTTGTTCGCTCTTCTTTAGGATGGTGGATAATCTCATCCGGTGTTCCAGACTCAATGATTTTCCCCTTATCTAGGAAGAGAATCTTATCAGCCACTTGGGCTACAAAGGACATGTCATGACTAACCAAAATCATGGTTTGACCTGACTTAGCAGCATCTGCAATAGATTTTTCTACTTCACCAACCAATTCTGGGTCAAGGGCTGAAGTTGGTTCGTCTAAGAGCAAGACATCTGGTTTCATAGCAAGCGCACGCGCTAAGGCAACCCGTTGCTTCTGTCCACCTGATAAATGGCGAGGGTAATGGTTTTCACGGTCAGAAAGCCCAACCTTAGCCAACTCTTCCTTGGCAATCTTAGTCGCTTCTTGGTCAGATAATTTCTTGACCACAACCAAGCCTTCTTTCACATTATCAAGTGCTGTTCGGCGTTCAAACAAATTAAACTGTTGGAAAACCATAGACAACTTACGGCGTAGGGCAAGGATTTCTTCTTGAGTGATTTTAGAAAAATCAACTGAGAAATCATCAATCTGAATAGAGCCACTGTCAGGTGTTTCAAGATAATTGAGACTACGAAGGAAGGTTGATTTTCCAGCTCCTGAAGAACCAATCAAGGCTACAACTTCCCCTTTTTGAATATCCAAGTTCAGATGATCCAAGACAGTCTGTCCTGAAAAGGATTTGCTTAAATTCGAAATCTTAATCATTAACGAAGGTCTCCTTTCACATCTGTTTGCACTGTATCGGGTGCAGAAATAGCCATTTTTCTCTCGATGAAACGACCAAGGCTTTCAATTCCGATATTGACTACCCAATAAACAAGGGCAACGGAGATAAAGCGTTCAAAGTAGCGGTAATCAGCTCCACCCAAAATCTGAGCTTGGGCAAAGACTTCCACAACACCCGCACTAAAGGCTAGAGAAGTTCCTTTGGTCAAGCCGATTAGGGAATTGATTAAGGTTGGAGTCGCCACAACGGCCGCATTTGGAATAATCACGCGACGATAAACTTGCGCTCGGGTCATCCCCAGACTGCGTGCCGCCTCAATCTCACCAGGATTGACTGAGAGAATGGCTGCACGAATGGTTTCACTAGCATAAGCTGCTTCATTAAAGGCAAAGGCGACAATTGCAAAAGCAGCGGCTGGAATCGCATTGATATTGAAACCAGTTCCCCATTGCTGATTGAGAGCTTTCAAAGCCAAAGGAATTCCGTAGTAGGTCAACATGAGTTGCACCAAAATCGGTGTCCCTTTTAAGAAGCTAACAAAGAAGGCCTGCAAGGGGTATAAAATTTTGACACGATTGATCTTCACAATGGCAAAAAGAAGCGCCAAAACCAAGCCAAAAAGAGCACCACCAATGGTCAACATAATCGTTATTGGAAGTTGTTGGACAATTCTCGGGATTCCATCAAAGACCGAACGCAAGCTAAACAGCTTGCCATCCGGAATCAATTGCATCAAGTTTTGGTACCAATCTGATGCTAAAATCGTTGTAACATTCATAAAAACATCCTCTCCTGATAATGATTCATTCTACCATACTTCTGCCGGCAATGAAATTATTTGCTACGGTCAGATACAGACTTTGTCTACCTACTAGTTTATCATACTTTGAAACAGGGAGGTTATATATTTTATCTATCAAAGAGATAGATAAAAACTATTTCAATCCCAATTCTTCATAAGCTTTTCGATAACCGATTTGCTTAACAGTTCCATTTTCTACTAAAATCGGTCGTTTTAATAACATACCGTCGCTTGCTAGCAACTGAGCTGCTTCTTGATTTGATAAACTTCCTACCTTATCTTTCAGCCCCAATTCACGGTATTTGATTCCACTGGTGTTGAAAAATTGCTTCAACTCGAAACCTGAGGTCTCTAGCCAGTTTAAAACGACTTCTTGACCAGGTGTTTCTTCCACGATGTGAACAGCTTTATAGTCTACACCGAGTTGGTTTAATTCTTGTTTTGCTTTTTTACAAGTTGAACATTTTGGGTATTCGATAAATTCTAACATGTGTTTCACTTTCTATTGTTTATATCTTTAAAATCTGCGTCTTCATGCTCCAAGAGCCAAGCTTTCTTTTCCACTCCTGCAGCATAACCTGTCAGACGCTTGCATGCTCCCAGCACACGATGACAAGGTACTAGGATAGACCAAGGATTGCGTCCTACCGCTCCGCCAATTGCTTGAGCAGAAGCCACTTGCAGATCTTGGGCTATTTGTCCATAGGTCACTGTCTGACCATAAGGAATTCTCTGTAAATAGGACCAAACTCGCTTTTCAAAATCCGTTCCGATTGGAGCCAAGGGCAAGTTGGATAAATCCTGAGACTTACCTTTAAAGTAAGCATCTAAGCAAGTAATAACTGGGTCTAAAATGGGATGACTAACAACTGCTTCTATCGTCTCATCTCCTAGTCCCCTCTCAAAATGCTTCTGCTCCTGCACCCAAATGCCATACAGATATTGCTCGTCAGCAACCAAAGACAAGGTTCCTATTGGCGAAAAGTAGAGCATTTTTACGTACTTCTTTTGCATTATTTCTTCAATTTTTGATAGGCCAAGCGTTCGCCATCAACTGGAACCTTACCAACCTGTTTAAAACCAAGCTTTTCAAAAATATGTTGCATAGCTTTGTTTTCAGCATGCGTATCTGAGCGAAAATCAAGATAGTCAAAACCTTCAATCAAGCCCTCTAAGAAGGTTTGAGCAACTCCTTGTCCCTGGACATCTGCTGCCACAGCAATACGGTGAAAGACTATGTACTCTGACTCTCCAGCTTGCCATTTTCCTTCATAAATGGCTTCATAGACTGCCTCTGGACTCTTGGTCACAGCTGCATAAGCTAGTAGTTCTCCCTCTTCCAAGGCTACGTAGGCTTGACCCGAGATAATATCTTCAATAATAATATCAGCATTTGGATAGCCATTTTGCCACTGGTCACTACCAGCATCTGCTAAACATTTTTTAGCATCTTCCATCACCTGCATGATGGCATCTACTTCGTTTGGAAAAGCTAAACGAATCTCCATCTTTTCTCCTCATTTCTGACTAGTTTCTCCCATCATAGCATAATTTAAGTCTTTCTACAAGCAGTTAAAACTTGACTTTCTTTTTTTATTATTTTATAATCTAGTTATTAAAACTAGATAAAAAGGAGTTGAAAATGAAAACTACCTTTTCCTACCCCAAATGGGCAGAAATCCCAAATATTGACCTCTATCTGGACCAGGTTTTGCTCTATGTCAATCAGGTCTGCGCCCCTGTCTCTCCAGATAAAGACAAGGGATTAACAGCATCCATGGTCAATAACTATGTCAAACATGGTTACCTGACAAAACCTGATAAGAAAAAATACCAACGCCAACAGATTGCCCGTTTGATTGCTATCACAACCCTCAAATCTGTATTCTCTATTCAAGAAATAGCACAGACACTTAATACTCTACAAACTCAAGCAAGTTCAGACCAACTCTACGATGCTTTTGTAAACTACATGAACCAAGGAATTGATCCAGCTAACCCCATTATCCAAACCAGCTGCCAAACCGTTAAACTCTATCATCAAACTCTAGCCTTAATCCATCATACTCAAGAGGAGGTAATCCAATGAACACTAGTCTTAAACTCAGCAAACAACTCAGTTTTGGAGAGGAGATTGCTAATAGTGTGACCCATGCTGTAGGTGCAGTCATCATGCTCATCTTACTCCCCATTTCATCCACCTATAGTTATGAGGCACACGGATTTTTATCATCTATCGGCGTTTCCATTTTCGTTATTAGTCTCTTTCTCATGTTTCTATCATCCACCATTTACCACTCTATGGCCTATGGTTCGACCCATAAATATGTTTTGCGAATCATCGACCATTCTATGATTTATGTTGCCATTGCTGGCTCATACACGCCCGTCGTCTTGACCTTAATGAATAACTGGTTTGGCTATCTGATTATTGCCATCCAATGGGGAACGACCATCTTTGGTATTCTCTATAAAATCTTTGCTAAAAAAGTCAATGAGAAATTTAGCCTTGCTCTTTACCTGATTATGGGCTGGTTGGTTCTAGCTATCATTCCTGCCATTATCAGTCAAACGACACCAATTTTCTGGAGTCTCATGGTAACTGGCGGACTATGTTATACAGTTGGAGCTGGATTTTACGCCAAGAAGAAACCTTATTTCCACATGATTTGGCATCTTTTTATCCTAGCTGCGTCTGCCCTCCAATACATTGCCATTGTTTATTACATGTAAAAAAGTTGAGAAATTCAATCTCAACTTTTTTCTTTACACATATTGATAAAGTACTGGTGCAAGCGCACATCATCAGTCAATTCTGGATGAAAAGAAGTTACCAACATATTTTTTTCTTGGGCTGCAACGATTTGATTATCAACTGTTGCTAGAATTTCTACACCCTCTCCAACACTAGTGATAATTGGACCACGAATAAAGGTCATTGGAATCTGACCGACTCCCTTACATTCTGCTTCCGTGTAGAAACTTCCTAGTTGGCGCCCATAGGCATTGCGCTCGACTACCATATCCATAGTTCCTAGATGACTCTCGTCCTGAGAAGTAATTTCCTTAGCCAGCAAAATTAAACCCGCACAGGTCCCAAACACCGGTAAGCCAGATAGAATTGCTTCTCGAATGGGAATCAGCATGTCCTGCTCACGTAAGAGCTTGCCCATGGTTGTAGATTCCCCACCAGGTAGTATCAAACCCGCCAAGTCACTCTGATTTTGCTGAAAATCCTCTAAATTTCTGATTTCAACACTCTCGATACCTAATTTCTCTAGCACTTTTGCATGTTCTGCAAAGGCCCCTTGCAAGGCCAATATTCCGATTTTCATCTATTTTCCTCGCTCAGCCATGAGGATTTGGATCTCATTTTCATTGATACCAACCATGGCTTCTCCTAAATCTTCAGAGATTTGAGCTAAAATTTGAGGATTTCGGAAATTAGTTACCGCTTTGACAATGGCACTCGCTCGTTTAACAGGATCTCCTGACTTAAAAATACCTGAACCGACAAAGACACCCTCTGCCCCTAATTGCATCATCAGCGCAGCATCTGCTGGCGTTGCAACGCCTCCAGCAGCAAAGTTTACAACAGGCAATTTTCCATGTTCATGGACGTATTGAACCAATTCTACAGGTACTTGCAAGTCCTTAGCAGCAACATAAAGTTCGTCCTCTCGTAAGTTTTGAATACGGCGAATTTCCTGATTCATCATACGCATATGACGAACAGCTTGAACAATGTCTCCTGTCCCTGGTTCTCCTTTGGTACGAATCATAGAAGCACCTTCAGCGATACGACGCAAGGCTTCACCCAAATCCTTAGCCCCACAGACAAAAGGAACTTGGAATTCTTTCTTATCCACATGGAAACGGTCGTCAGCTGGAGATAAAACTTCGCTCTCATCAATATAGTCAATCTCAATAGCCTCTAAAATCTGTGCCTCAACAAAATGCCCGATTCTGACCTTGGCCATTACTGGAATACTAACCGCTTCTTGGATTTCCTTAATCATCTTTGGATCACTCATACGGGAAACACCACCAGCTGCACGGATATCAGCTGGAATCCGCTCCAAGGCCATAACAGCAGCCGCACCAGCAGCTTCTGCAATGCGGGCCTGTTCAGGATTCTGAACGTCCATGATAACCCCACCTTTGAGCATCTGTGCCAAATTTTTATTTAGTTCATAACGATTTTCAGTCATTTATTTTATCCTCATTATTTATATTGGTAGCTACCATTTCATTTTAAGTTAGATTAAAATGAAGTACAAGATAAAAAAAACGTAATTGTGTGGGTACAGATTGGCTAAAAAAACTATCTGACCTTAGCTTAAGGCCAGATAGTTCATCAAATTTTATTTTTCAGCTGTAAGGGCAGCCATTGTGATGTAGTTATATGGTTTGTTGAAGTGTGGCAAGAAGAATAGGTCTGTCAATGCCAATTTATCAATTGTCACATGTTCTTGGATAGCAAGTGAGAACATGTGGATTCCCATGCTGATTGCAGAATCGCGTGAAACCATTTGTGCACCAAGAATTTCACGGCTATCTTTGTCAAAGACAATCTTGATGGCTACTTCATGGTTATCATGTTTCATGAATTCTGGTTTTTGAAGATCGTTAAAGCCTGTTTCAGTTGCATTGTAACCAGCAGCTTTAGCTTTTTCAAGAGTCAAACCAGTTGAAACCATATGAAGACCGTAGATAGAGATACCGTTTGATCCTTGCACACCAATTCCTTCCAATTCATGTCCACAAGCGTTGTAAGCACCAACGATACCAGTACGAACAGCGTTTGAAGCAAGAGCAATGTAGCTTGTGTCTTTACGAGCATTGTCATAAACAGTTGCACAGTCACCTACTGCATAAACACCCGGAATTGATGTTTCTTGTTTCTTATCTACAAGGAAAGCACCGTTGCGGAAGAGTTCAATCTTACCATCAGCAAGGGCTGTGTTTGGACGGAAACCAACCGCAAGAACAACCATATCCACATCGAAAGTTTCTTTATCAGTAATCAAGCGTTCAACTTTTCCGTCACCTTCGATTGCTTTAACAGTTTGACCAAGAGCTAAGCGGATGTTGTGGTCTTCCAAGTTCTTCGCCATCATTTGAGTGAAGTCCTTGTCATAGTAACCGTTCAAGACAGTATCAACGATATCAACAAGGATAACTTCTTTTCCAAGACGCTCAAAGGCTTCAGCAAGTTCAACACCGATGTAACCACCACCAACAACGGCAATACGGTCAAGGTGTTGGCTCTTGTCAGCCAATTTGTGAATCACTTCTTCAGCGTTTTGGTACAATTTAACGAATTGTACATTTTCAAGAGTTGCTTTAAATTCGCGGTTTCCTTTGACAATTTCAACACCTTCGATTGGTGGTAAGATTGGTGTAGAACCTGTAGCGAAAATCAATTTCTCGTATGATTCTTTGTGCTCTTTTCCTTCAACTTCTGCTGTAACTACTTTGTTATCATAGTCAATTGAAAGAACAGGTGAGTTCATGTAAACTTTAGCACCTTTAGCTTCCAATTTTTCTTTATCAGAATAGAACAAGCCTTCAGCACCGTCGATTTGTTCTCCAATCCAAAGGGCCATTCCGCAACCTAGGAAAGAGATGTTAGAGTTCTGGTCAAATACAACGATTTCGTTCTCATTTCCAAAATTATCCAACATAGTATTAATACATGCTGTACCAGCGTGGTTAGCACCAACTACAACGATTTTACTCATAGAAAAATTCCTACCTTCAATTTTAAATTTACCTTTCTAGTATAACATTTACTGTTAGCGTTTACAAGAGTTTAGCTAATTTTCCCGTTTTTTTTGTAAAAAAATGTAAATAATCTGTATTTTATCAGTCTTTCTTACAATTACTCTTTATTTTCTGAGCATATTTCTTGACAAGTTTACAAATTTTATTTGTGAAAACGCTGACTTTATGGTATGCTAGTATCATGAAAAGAAAATGTAAGGGGTTAAATTTAATATAAATTTACTATATTTCAGCCTTCTTTTCATAAAAGAAAGGAGTTGGTAGCTTGCCTCTTAGTTCACATTCCGAACGGCTAATGGGGACTACTATCACTATTTCATTAGTAGATGAGCGAGCCGATAGCTTGATCCAGAAATCCTTTGATTTACTCAGAGAGCTCGAATACCGCTTCAATGCCAATAGCCAAGAATCTGAGTTGATGGAAATCAATCATCAAGCTGGAATAGCCCCCGTCAAGGTTCATCCAGACCTGTTCGAACTGATTTCACTTGGATTAGAGCATAGCCTAGCGCCCTCTAGCCATCTCAACATTAGCATTGGTCCCTTAATTCAAACCTGGCGTATCGGTTTTTCAGATGCCAAAGTTGCCCAGCCTCAAGAAATCGAATCAATTCTCCCTTTAATCAATCCTCATTATATCGAGTTAGATTCTTCTACTTCTACTGTGTTTCTAAAACAGAAAGGAATGAAGATAGACCTAGGTTGTTTAGCCAAGGGTTATAGTGCGGATAAAGTTGCTCAATTTCTGAGAAAAGAGGGAGTGACATCTGCCTTGATCAATCTGGGAGGGAATATCCTGACTATTGGAAAAAATCAGGCAAGAGGGGATCAGCCTTGGCAAATTGGGATTCAAGACCCAGCCAATCCGAGGGGAAATCACTTAATGACCATCCCTGTTGTCAATAAATCTGTCGTGACTTCAGGCATTTATGAACGTCACCTGACTGTCGATGGAAAAGATTACCATCATATTTTTGACAGCCAAACAGGTTATCCTGTTGAAACGGAACTAGCGAGTCTAACAATCATCTCTGATAAATCAGTTGATGGTGAAATCTGGACAACTCGTCTATTTGGAGAAAGACCTGCTTCTATCCTCTGGCAAGTCGAAAGTTTGGAGGGCATCGAAGCTATCCTCATCGATAAGGAAGGTCACCTAAGCTGTTCTTCAGGAATTCCTACTCTATAGAAACAAATGTTTCAATGGAGTTTTAAAATTGTATTATGTAAAAAGAGAAAGGAAATCTCATGTTAAAACTTATTGCTATTGTTGGAACAAATTCAAAACGTTCTACAAACCGCCAATTGCTTCAATACATGCAAAAACACTTTGCTGAAAAAGCTGAAGTTGAACTTGTTGAAATTAAAGACATTCCTGTCTTCAACAAACCAGCTGACAAGCAAGTACCTGCTGAAATTCTAGAAATTGCTGCTAAAATTGAAGAGGCAGATGGCGTTATTATTGGTACTCCTGAGTATGACCACTCTATCCCAGCTGTTTTGATGAGCGCTCTTGCTTGGTTGTCTTATGGTATCTATCCACTTTTGAACAAACCAATCATGATTACAGGTGCTTCATATGGTACGCTTGGTTCATCACGTGCCCAATTACAACTTCGCCAAATCTTGAATGCCCCAGAAATCAAAGCAAGTGTCCTTCCAGATGAATTCTTGCTTTCACATTCTCTTCAAGCCTTCACCCCAAGTGGAGACCTAGTAGATCTTGATGTTATCAAAAAACTGGATGCCACTTTTGACGACTTCCGTATCTTTGTAAAAATTACAGAAAAATTGCGCAACGCACAAGCCCTACTTCGCAAAGATGCTGAAGACTTTGACTGGGAAAATTTGTAAGATAGGAGACCAAAAAGAATGAAATTTGTTGGACTTGTAGGATCAAACTACGATCAATCATATAACCGTAAACTCTTGGAATTCATCCGTCGTCACTTCAAACTCAAATTTGAATTAGAAGTTCTCGAAATTGATGAAGTTCCAATGTTTAACCAAGACGAAAAATGGGACGAAAGCTTCCAATTGCGTCTCTTGTATAACAGAATTACGCGTGCTGATGGTGTCATTATTGCTACTCCTGAGCACAACCACACAATCTCAGCTTCTCTTAAATCAGTTCTTGAATGGCTTTCATACGAGGTTCATCCATTTGAAAACAAGCCAGTCATGATTGTGGGAGCTTCTTACTACGACCAAGGTACTTCTCGTGCCCAAGTTCACCTTCGTAAGATTCTTGACGCTCCAGGTGTCAATGCCTACACTCTTCCAGGAAATGAATTCCTTCTTGGTAAAGCTAAAGAAGCTTTTGATGTTAATGGAAATATCACGAATGAAGGAACTGTTAATTTCCTTGAAACATGCTTGGACAACTTTGTAAAATATGTGGGAGTCGTTTCAAAATTGAAAAAACCAAAACCAATTGAGCCAGAAGATTTATATTGTACAAATTCAATTGCAACTACTATCCAAGGTGTTGATCCAGATGATCCTGAATGGGTAGAAAAAGCTGCTGAACTTGTTGGAGCTGTTTCTGGAGATACTTACGTTAAATTAGACCACGGTATCTTGACAGTTAACCAAATTGATATGTTCTTGAAAGCAATGCCATTTGAATTGACATTTGCAGATGATAATAATCAATTCTTGTACTTTAATAACGCACACCAAGACCCAGATACAATGTTTGGTAAACGTGTCCGTGCTCAATCAGGAAATAGATTAGGAACAGTACACGGTACATTGCCAGATTCTAGAATGAAAAACGTTGAATGGGTTGTCGGTGTATTGCGTAACGGAGATCAAGAATATGTCCGTACAATTGTACCAGGAACACCAGAAGGCGTTATTAATACCCATAATTACCAATCAATGTATTACCCAGATGGTTCATATGCTGGAATTAATGAGATTATCTTTAATTTCCAACCATGGCTTGACTGGTACCTCAATACGACTGGTCAACGTCTAGTCGGTGGAAATGTTGCAGCTCCTGCTGGCGGACATGGTCACGGCGATGCAGATGCTACATCTGGAGCTTCTGATGCAGGTGATGCTGGAGGTCACGGAGGTGGCGCAGACGCTACATCTGGCGCAAGTAACTAATACTTTTAGGAACCATTTTGGTTCCTTTTTAAGTGACAAAAGACTAGCAGACAAAAACTGCTAGTCTTTTGGTTATTATTTTATCTATCCTTATTAAAAGAAAGAATATTTATTATGAATTTGGGTCATCGAGACTACGACCATGTAATCCTTTTTCACGTTGGACTTGACGTAGTTTCTCTGGTGTAACATCATTTCCTTCTTCGTCCACAATTTTGATCCCTTCGATGTGGTGACGAACAGTGCGACGATAACCTTCGATGTACTCCTCACGTAGTTTGGCTTGTTCTACTTTTTCTTCTGGGGTCAAGCCTTCTGTTTTTTTCTTTTTGGCAAGCTCGTTAATACGATCAATTTTTTTAGGATCCATGTTTCTCTCCTTTATGATAAGATTTAATCCGTTTAACAGATTTTTATTTGGTATTGATTTGGTTAAAACGTGCAAGTTTAGCTGCTTTTTGAGTTAAATGAGACAAGATTGCCAAACGATTTTGACGGACTGCTTCATTTTCAGCCATAACCATGGTATTCTCAAAGAATGCATCAATAACTGGGCTAAGCGCAAAGAGTTGTTTCAATTGCTGACTTGCAGATCCTGATAAAATAAGTGATTCTACTGCTTCCGCCAAAGCTTTTTCTTGGTCATTTTCAAAAAGTGCTGAATCAACTGTAGCAACTCCTTCTGCCTTCTCAGCCAAGTTAAAGGCACGAGAAAGTGATTCAACAGAAGGTTTGAAGCCTTCTTCCTTACTTGCTTCTACGAGAGCACTTGCTGCTTCCAACATATCTGCCACGACAAAGTTTGATCCTGCAAGAACAGCTTCCTTGATATCTTTTGGAGTATACCCCATCATCTTATCAACACGAGCCTTGATAAAGTCCATAACTTCTGCTTTATTTTCATAAGTCAAGCTGTCAAATGTTAGATTATAAAGGCTATCAATCAGCTCATCCATAGCAATGTGCCAACCAAAGGCATCCAAGATACGAACCACACCTTGAGTTGCACGGCGTAGGGCATAAGGGTCATTAGAACCTGATGGAATCAATCCTACTGAGAAGAAACTCAAAATCGTATCCAATTTGTCTGCAATGGCTAGAATGGCTCCAACCTTGCTCTCTGGAAGTTCTCCTTCGGCTGATGTAGGCATGTAGTGTTCACGAATAGCAGCTGCTACCGCTGGAGTTTCCCCAGCAAGAAGGGCATATTTTTCACCCATAATTCCTTGGAGCTCGTCAAACTCACCAACCATACCTGTCAACAAGTCAAACTTGTAAATGGCTGCTGCACGAGCTAAGTCAATCGTTTCATCCGCTGACAAACCAGCTTTTTCTGCCAAGAGAATAGCAATCTGCCCCGTACGAATCATGTGTTCACGAAGGGAACCAATCTTCTCATGGAAGGTGACATTGTTTAATTTTTCAACAAGATCTGAAATCACCAATTTTTGGTCTTCACGCCAGAAGAATTCACCGTCTTCTAAGCGAGCTACTAAGACTTTTTCATTTCCTTTAATGACATTTTCCAAATACTCTGCGTTTCCGTTACGAACAGAAATGAAGTTTGGCAATAGTTTACCGTCTTGATCACGAACAACAAAGTAACGTTGGTGTTCTTTCATTGAAGTCACCAAAACTTCTTCTGGAACTTCAAGATATTTGGCATCAAAACTTCCCATAAAGGCAGTTGGGTATTCAACCAAGTTCAAGACTTCATTAAGCAAGTCCGCATCAATTTCGATACGTACACCATGCTCAGCTTCGATTGCCTTGATTTGATCAACAATCATTTGCTCACGTTCACGAGGATCCGCGATTACAAACTGCTTACGAAGGTCTTCTTCGTAGCTCAATGCTGACTGAATTTTGGTTTCTTTCCCCAAGAAACGATGACCACGGCTGACACGATCTCCCTTGATATCAAGGAAATCCAAATCAAACTCTTCTTCATCTAAAAGAACAGTTAAAGTGTGAACAGGGCGGATGTATTCAAAGGTGTTGTTAGCCCAGTGCATGCTGACAGGGAAAGTCAAGGACTTCAAGACATCTACAACACCAGGAACAATGGCTTCAACTGCTTGACCAATTTCTTCCTTGGTAACATAGACATATTCTTCACCCTTGATTTCACGGAATTCAATATCTTCAACAGTCAATCCTTTTCCACGGACAAATCCTTGAGCTGCTTTTGTGAAGTTTCCATCACTATCCAAGGCAATTTTCTTTGCTGGCCCCTTAAAATCTTCTGTCAAATCAGCCTGTTTGTCTGTAAGACCAGTTACACGAACAGCCAAACGACGTGGTGTTGAGAAGGTCTGAATAGCTTCAAAAGACAGGCGGTTCTCCTTGAGGAAGGCTGCCATTTTTTCGCCTAGTTGTTTTTCACTTGGTGTGACAACATAGGCTGGTAATTCTTCAAGACCGAGTTCTACTAATAAGTTTTTTGTCATGTTTTTTCTCCGAAAAGTATCTTTTTATTTTCCAGTTTGCCTTATGTGATTGGCACGCAAGCAACCAACTTCGTTGTTTCATTGCTAAAATTGGAGCCAAAAGTCTCCAATTTTGCCTAGTATCCTTAGCTTCACTAAGGATACCTTCATCACTGCGGCAACTGGCTCAGGGCTCACTCTGTTCGCCCATTTTCGTAATTTGTCACTCTCTTTATTCTGCGTCTTCTGCTAAGAGTTTAGCTCGTGTTGCTTCATCTAAAAGTGGGTAGCCTAGACGTTTGCGTTCTGCGACAAAGGTTTTGGCTACGACACGGGCCAAGTTACGGATACGAGCAATATAGCCTGCACGCTCTGTTACAGATACCGCACCACGCGCATCAAGTAGGTTAAAGGTATGTGAACATTTGAGAACATAGTCATAGGCAGGGTGAACCAAACCTTCTTCCAAGGCACGACCAGCTTCTTTTTCAAACTTATCAAAGTTTTCCAGCAACATTTCTTGATCAGAAATTTCAAATGAATATTTTGAGTGCTCGTACTCAGGCTGGATGAAGATTTCTCCGTATTTTACACCATCAGCCCACTCGATATCATAGACAGAGTCTACTTCCTGGATGTAAGAAGCCAAACGCTCCAAACCATAGGTAACTTCCGCAGTCACAGGGCCAGTTGCCAATCCACCAACTTGTTGGAAATAAGTGAACTGAGTGATTTCCATACCGTCAAGCCAAACTTCCCAACCAAGACCAGCTGAACCAGTTGATGGATTTTCCCAGTTGTCCTCAACAAAACGAATATCATGTTCCAAAGGATTGATACCCAATTTTTCCAAAGACTTAAGATAAAGTTCTTGGATGTTTGATGGAGATGGCTTCATGACAACCTGGAATTGGTGGTGTTGGTAGAGACGGTTAGGATTTTCTCCGTAACGACCGTCAGCAGGACGACGTGATGGCTCTACATACGCTGCATTCCATGGCTCAGGTCCGATAGCACGAAGGAAAGTGTAAGGACTCATTGTCCCCGCACCTTTTTCATTATCATAAGCCTGCATAAGCATACAACCTTGGTCATTCCAAAATTGTTGCAAAGTCAAAATAATTTCTTGAAATGTTAATTTCTTAGACATTGTTTACTCCTTTAATTTATATTATCTTCTTAGATTTATTTTTCAAGCAACCAAGAAAAGGCTGGGTCCTGAAAAATATGACGTTTGGGAACAGTTTGTAAATTCTGATCGCATTCATCTATTGTACCTAATTTCAAAGCACAGACTTCTGGTATATTTTCTTGAACAGTGAAAATTTGACTATGACAGTTCTGGCAGTAATAACGCTGTTTTCCTGGAGAAGAACTATAGGAAACAAGCTTTTCTTTTCCATGCAATACTAGCTTTTCACTGCTAACTTTAGCATTAACTGTATAGGCAGACGCAGTTGCTTTCCTACAAAATGAGCAATGACAAAAAACTAATTCCGATAATTCCTCATCTAGAGTGTAGGTCACTGCTTTACATAAACAAGATCCTTTAAGCATTATGCTCCTTTCTACTTAGGCATTAGACGAATTCAAAAAGAACCGAATTTCAACACCCAAGCCTTGCGACTAGGGGCGTCAGAAACGCGGTTCCACCCTAATTTATTACTTCATTGTTTTTGAAAATACTACAGAAAGCGCCAGTTCCTTATTTTGCACTACTTGGCTCCCACTATCCCAAGCTCGCTTGAAGAACGCCATAAGACTTTCTTTCCTGCAGACTATTATATCAAAAATTAGAACAATGTACAATTCTTTTTATGATTTTCTAGAAATCCATATCATCAACTCGTGGAGCACCAGACTGAACAACAATTGTTTTTAAGGTTTCACGTTCCTCATGATTCAGCTCAATTCCGAAACAATCAAGATTAGCCTGAATACGAGATGCTGTAACAGATTTCGGAAGCGGTAAAAATCCTTCTGCCAAGCTCCATGCCAAGGCTATCTGAGCAACAGACTTTCCGTGATTTGCCGCGATTTCTTGCACTTGCTTGCTATCAAATAGCTCTCCTTGACCAAAAGGTCCCCAAGCTTCCAATAAAATTTCTTTTTCTCGACAGTAATCTACGACTTCCTCTTGATAGACACCTGGAGCCAAACGAACTTGATTAACCGCTGGAACGATAGTTGCTGTTTCAAGCAAGGCATTCAAATGATGGGGAAGGAAATTACTAACTCCAATGGCACGGATTTTGCCTTCTTGATAGAGGTCTTCCATAGCCCTCCAAACTTCTGAATTTCGGATTTTCCAGTGGTTATTTTCTCTGAGAGGTTTTGGATTTGGCCAATGAATCAAATACAAATCCAAATATTCCAAGCCCAGCTTCTCTAAAGACTCTTCAAAAGCCTGACGAGCTTGCTCATAGTTGTGATTTGTATTCCAGAGTTTGCTGGTTACAAAAATTTCCTCACGCGGAACGCCACTATCTTGAATGGCACGACCAACGCTTTCTTCATTTTTATAAATAGCTGCCGTATCGATATGACGATAACCAGCCTTTAAAGCCTCTAGTACAGCTTGATAGGCAATCTCTCCATTTTCAGCTTTCCAGGTTCCAAATCCCAGTACTGGAATCGTAACACCATTATTTAAAGTATAAGATTTCATTATTTTTCCTTTCTATGAGAAGAAAATCCAAAGAGCCAAATTTTCAAGGAAAACTTTTCTCTTTAGATTTTGTTTATTATTGATCACGGTCATAATAGAGTTGGTGAGCTTTAAGACGAGAGTCTAACAAATCTGGTATGGTTACAAAGTCATAACCTTGACCTTTCAAATAGTCAATGACCTTCGGTAAAGCATTGACTGTTTCAGAATGGATATCATGCATAAGAATAATTGAACCATTCTTAACTTGACGCTGAATCTCTGTCAGGATAGCTGTTTCATTTTTACTCTTCCAATCCAGACTATCTACATCCCACATAATAAAGCTCAAATCTAAGCTATTGCGAATGTCGTCTGTAATGGCTCCATAAGGCGGACGCATAAGTTTGGAACTAGAACCCAGAACTTTGGTTAGCGCATCCTCAGTATCAGTAATTTGTTTTTTAGCTTCGTCAAGTGAAAGTTTTGAAAGAACTGGATGGCTCCAACTATGGTTCCCAATGACATGACCATCTGCTTTCATGCGTTTCAAAATCTCTTCATTTCCAGAAACGTTCTTACCCAGAACGAAGAAAGTTGCTTTAATTCCATACTTAGAGAGAGTATCTAAGGCTTGATTTGTCGTTGCAGGATTTGGTCCATCATCAAAAGTCAAGGCTACTACTTTACGATTTTTCTTTTCATAATAAGCCTTATATAGCTCTGCATCCTTATCTAATAGATAAGAGGACTGAATAACTTCAAAGAAACTAGATACTGGCAAGGCAATCTCATCTAGATTTTCCACTGACTGACTTGGATAAAGGATAATCTGACTATCCTTGTAATCAAAATTCCATGCAGACAAGTCTTGGTCAGAGAAGCCTTTAACAAGCTGATCGATCTTTTCTTGCTCCAATTTCTTATCCTGTAAGAAAGAGGTGATTTCTTTTAACAACTGCTCTTTGGCTTTACTAGGATCTGAAAATAATTGATCAAGTGCAAACGGTTTACCATCTTCTGTCAAATGTACTTTTGCCAGACTAGTTTTTTCAGTTTCTTCAACTTTTGACGAAGTTAAATCATAGACTTGTTTCATCACACTTCGGTTGACAATCCCTTTTAAAGTCGAATCCTGTTTCTCCGTATAATAAAAAACCAGATTTTCCTTGTCTTCCAGATTTTCCTTAATATCCTGTATCATAATTTCTTTTACAGATGAAATCACTTGCTCCCCTTGGAGAGGATAATAGGCAATTACTTCGGCTTGTCCCTTACGAAAATGATCTTTCTGATTTCCCTCACTCAATTGAGCATCTTTCTCTTTTTTAAGAGATTCAATCCTTTGTTCAAAACTTTGCTTTGTATATATTTTGTATCCAATCATTGAACCAAGGACACAAATACTTACTGAAAAGATAGCTACTAGGGCTATTAAACCGATTCTCTTTTTATCGTGCTCAACACGATTTGCTCTACTTTTATCCATAGAAATATCATATCAAATTCAGGCTATAATTTCAATGAGAAATAAGTACTATTACTCGTTTTGAACAAAAAAATAGGCTCCATAATATCTATAGGGGGATTTACCCACTACAAATATTATAGAGCCTTTTATTATGTTAGAAACGAATCGTCTCACGTGTTTTTTCGTATGAAGTAACAAAACGGTTGGTTACACCTGGTTCTGCAACTTCCAAAGCTTGCGAAATCTTATCAAATGAAGCATGATAATCAAATTCTTTTTCAAAAATTTCTAATGATTCATTAAAGGCTTCTTGAATTCGTTCATCAAATGAGCGGTAACGGTTCGAATACTGTAGCAACTGTTCTGTCAATGTTGCATATTGAACAATATTATAGGTTTCTTCTTCAAGTGCGTCCATATCATTTGTTGTAATTTCAAGCATACGGTTCACAGCTTCAATATTGACCCGAGCTTCTTCTAGTTCAGCCATCAACTCTTCAGTATGGTTACTTGCTGTAAAGAACAACTGTAAGAAATTCTGAGGAATACCTGGAAGATTGCGTTTTTCCATATATCTCTTAATTGTGTGAAGACGATTAACATAAACATTTGCCTTCTGGCGAGCATTGATATCATCTTTTTCAATCTGAGCAAGACGTTGACTAACCGCAACTTGTTCATCTTCAATTTCTTTCAAAGTAGCTTGTAAGTTTTCTAAACGTTCTTCAAGTAATGAATACGGCTCAGAATGTTCCTCCTGTTCAGAAGTTAATTCCAATACTGACTCTTCCAAAGATTCTAACTCAGCTTGTAATCTGTGAACATGACTAACATCCGTTTCAGATAGTAGGTAATTGTTACTCAATCGTTGAATATCTTCCACTAAAACAGCATTACTATCTTTCATGTGTTTCAAATATGTGGGAAGTGTTGCAACTAAGCCTTCTACTACTTTTTGAGCAGCGATTTCTCGTGTAAAGATATCATAGAGTGCATTGATTTCTTCTTGAACTTGAGTATTTTCATACTCAGCATTATCCAACTCTAATTGTGCAATATTTTCGTGGTTTTTCTTCAAAGCTTCATAAAGCAATTGGAAGCGAGATTCAATATCCGTTTCAGCAAAATGATAGTTAGCATCTAAAAGCTTACGGTAACCATCCTCCAAATCTTCCAATTGATCAGGTAGCTCTTTAGATAATGTTTTTACAATCGCTGGCAGGCGGTCAACAATGTGACTCAAAGCCAAGATATGATTTTCAGCATTATCCAAAATCACAGCAGCTTCTACTGGGTCACCTGAAGTGTTCAAAGTAACAAACTGAGAAAACTCTGATTGGATATTTTCCAATTGTTTTTCGATTTCAGATAAACCTTGGCCATATTCTTCAGAATGATCAGCCACTCGGTGTTGCAACTCTTCAAACAAGTCCAAAGTATGAAGAACACGTCCACTATTTTTAGACTCTTGTTTCTCCAAATCTGCCAAAGCATTGCGAATTGCCGCAATATCTTCTTCAATCAAGGTAATTTGACTCTCGATTTGGTCTATTTGATGACTGGCCTTGAAAAAACGGAATGAGTTGTTATAGCCTTCTGCCTCAAAAAGATTATTTTCGATATCTGCAAAAGAGTTAAGAGATAGGTCAACCCATTTTTGGTTCCATTCACGGAAAGTCACTTGACTTTGTCCAATCAAGTGCATATTTTTTACAGCTTCAACTTCATCATTAACTGGAAGATTGTACAGCTCTTCTTTTTTCTCTTCTAAAATTGCTAATTTACTTTCATTGCGTTTCCGTACATAAATTGCTATAGCATATGAAATCAGCAATATAATTGCAATTGCAATTATAAGATATACTACTAGACTACCAGACATATTAAACTCCTTTTTAACTTGAAACAATCGTAATGATTATATCATATTTTTTAGACCAAGGGAACTACTTCTCCCGATTTTTTAGACATCAAGTGTACTATAGACGGCATTTTCTTCGATAAATTCACGACGAGGCTCTACTCGATCCCCCATCAACATATCAAAGATTTTATCTGCTTCTGCAGCATCGTCCACAGAAACTCTTGCCATTAAGCGATGTTCGGGATCCATGGTTGTTTCCCACAACTGGTGATCATCCATTTCACCCAAACCTTTATAACGCTGAATGGTTGGTTTGGCACGTCCTTCACTATGGCGGGCCAAGGCTTCTTGGAGTTTAATTTCTTGATCCGCTCCTGGCTGGATATATTCTTTAATCTCGCTTCCAACCTTGACACCATAGATTGGAGGTTGGGCAATATAAACATAACCAGCTTCTAGTATTGGTTTCATATAACGATAAATCAAGGTTAAAAGAAGGGTACGAATGTGAGCACCATCGACATCGGCATCGGTCATCAAAACGAGTTTTTGGTAACGGGCTTTTGAAACATCAAATTCTGCACCGAATCCTGTTCCCATCGCTGTAAAAAGACTACGAATTTCTTCGTTAGCTAGAATCTTATCCATACTTGCCTTTTCAACGTTCAAAATCTTACCACGAATCGGAAGGATTGCCTGAAATTCACGGTTACGACCAGATTTGGCTGACCCACCAGCTGAGTCTCCTTCGACGATGAAGAGTTCTGTTTCTGCAGGATTGTTAGAAGAACAGTCCGCCAGTTTTCCTGGAAGGTTAGAAATTTCCAAACCAGATTTTTTACGGGTAACTTCACGCGCACGCTTGGCAGCCACACGAGCCTTCGCAGCCAAAATCCCTTTTTCCACGATACGTTTGGCAATCTGCGGATTTTCCATGAGGAAATCAGAGAAGGCATCGCTGAAGAGACGATTGGTAATCTTGACCACTTCGCTATTCCCCAGTTTTGTCTTGGTCTGTCCTTCAAACTGTGGATTTGGGTGTTTAACCGAGATAACTGCAGTTAATCCTTCGCGGACATCTTCCCCTGTTAAGTTGTCTTCATTGTCTTTCAGTAACTTATTTTTACGAGCATAATCGTTGATAACACGTGTCAAGGCTGTACGGAAACCTTGTTCATGCGTTCCACCTTCATGGGTGTGGATATTATTGGCAAAACTCATGACATTTTCATGGTAGCCCGTTGTGTACTGCATGGCTACTTCAACTGTGATATCCTCCATCTCACCGTCAGTATAGATTGGTGTATCAAAGATAACATCCTTGTTCTCGTTAATATATTCAACGTAACTAGCAATCCCACCTTCATAATGGTAATGCTTGGTTTGTTCCAAACCTTCGCGCTTATCTGTGATGGAGATTTGAAGACCGCGATTTAGAAAGGCCAACTCTTGAATCCGTTTATTTAATTTATCAAAATCAAAGGTTGTTGTTTCCGTAAAGATTTCTGGGTCCGGTGTAAAGTGAACTGTTGTTCCCGTTTTATCCGTATCTCCAACCACCTCAAGGTCTGCGACAACATGACCACGACGGTATTCTTGGTAATGAATCTTACCATTTTTGTGGACATGAACGTCTAATTGAGTTGAAAGGGCGTTAACAACTGAGGACCCCACTCCGTGAAGACCACCTGAGACCTTATATCCGCCACCGCCAAACTTTCCTCCAGCGTGAAGAACAGTAAAGACAGTCTCAACGGCAGGTCGACCTGTTTTTTCCTGAATATCGACGGGGATACCACGCCCATCATCGACAACAGTAATCGAATCATCTGGCTCAATAAAGACTTGAATTTGGCTAGCAAATCCTGCCAAGGCCTCATCAATTGAGTTATCAACAATTTCCCAGACTAGATGGTGAAGACCTTCTTTTGAGGTCGATCCGATATACATTCCTGGACGCATACGAACAGCCTCTAAGCCCTCTAAAACTTGAATTTGACTGGCATCATAATCTTGTGCCTGCAGATTTTTAATTTCTTCTGTCATCTTATTCCTTTTTCTTACATGTCTAATACTTGTCTTAAATTCACGATACTGGTAAACAAGTGGGTATCGAGTCCAGCAGCTTGCCCTGCTTCGATATCAATCGGCCGATCACCGATGACAAGACCAGAGTTAATTTGATACTTGTCTCTTAAATAAATCATGGACTCAGGATCTGGTTTTCTCTTAAAGCCTGAGTTAGAAGTCACCACTTCTGTAAAATAAGCTGCTATAGAGGTTTTTTCTAAAATTTCCAAGACCTGATCATTTCGATGAGAAACCAAAAAATGACG
Source organism: Streptococcus mitis (assembly GCF_946190325.1). GTDB lineage: Bacteria > Bacillota > Bacilli > Lactobacillales > Streptococcaceae > Streptococcus > Streptococcus mitis_CF. The sequence continues at coordinate 603,989 of NZ_CAMHZR010000001.1, forward strand.
GCCACCTTGATTTGAAATGTCTTCCAATAAACCAGAAACTCCATCAAATAAAATCGGATGTTCTAGCTCTCTGGCTTCATTTTCCTTGTACTTTTCTAAAAAATTCTCTAAGTTGGGAGCGAATATCTCAATCGCAAAATCAGTAGAAACCTTTAAAGCTTGGTAGACACTGTCGTGGTCTTGTGTGATACCATACAGTGCCAATGTTTCAACAAAGGCAGCTGTTGAAGTTTCGTAATTATCCAGTAAAGTTCCACCTAAATCCCAGATATAATCGTGATATTTCATACCCTTCATTATAGCATTTTTTTGTGAAAAAAGCGATGATTTCCTTGAGTTTTGCACATAAAAAATGCTCTATATTATTTGTAGTGGGTAAATCTATTATAAATACTATGAAACCTATTTTCTTGTAGAAAAAAGTTCCATATGACCCATAATGAAAAGCGACCAAACCATCATTAGAGAGAATCATATGGAACAATTATATTTTAACACAAAACTACTTTATATAAAAAATCCTAATATCCAATTTATGGATGTTATTAATAAAGGGGGGAACTTCTCAAAGTAAGTTCAACTTGACTGGTATTGAGCCTAGCTTTTCACTAATCTTGTCTTGAAATTTTAAAATAGATTATAAAACCTTACTCAAGAAGTCTTTAGTCCGCTGTTCTTGGGTTTGTTCAAAAATCTGTTCAGGTGTTCCATCTTCAACAACCACACCGTCTGCCATAAAGATGACACGGTCTGCCACCTCACGGGCAAATCCCATTTCATGAGTTACGATAACCATGGTCATTCCTGACTTGGCTAGGTCTTGCATAACCGCCAGCACCTCACCTACCATTTCAGGATCCAGAGCGGAAGTTGGCTCGTCAAAGAGCAAAACATCAGGTTCCATAGCTAAACCACGCGCAATGGCAATCCGCTGTTGCTGGCCACCTGACAAACTCTGTGGATAAGCAGTTGCCTTATCTGGCAAACCAACTTTTTCCAAAAGCTCTTGGGCTCTCTTCTCAGCCACTGCCTTACTTTCACCTTTGGTCTTGATAGGTGACAAGGTGATATTTTCCATCACAGTCATATTAGGAAAGAGATTAAATTGTTGGAAAACCATACCCATCTTCTCACGCATGGCAAATAGATCATTCTTCTTGTCCGTAATATCGACTCCTTCAAAGATAACCTTCCCCTTGGTCGCTTCTTCCAACAAATTCATAGAACGAAGCAAGGTAGATTTCCCGCTTCCTGAAGGACCGATAATAACAACAACTTCACCTCTTTTAATCTCGAGGTTGATGCCCTTCAATACTTCATTCTTTCCAAAGGATTTATGTAAATTTTCAATTTTTATCAAGGTTTCTGTCATTATTTTTTATCTCCTTGTCCCATACGTTTTTCAAAAGCTTTCAAGGCTACTGTCAAAATAGAAGTCATAATCAAGTAATAAAAGGCTGCAAATAAAAGTGGTGTTAAAGGTAGATAGGTTGTTGTAGAAACTGTTGTAGCCCCATTCCACAACTCCATGACACCGATAGCTGATAAGAGGGAACTATCCTTGATAATAGTGATAAATTCGTTCCCCAATGCTGGCAAAATATTTTTGATAGCTTGTGGCAAAATCACATAGCGCATCGCATTTTTAGGACGAATCCCTAAAGAATAGGCCGCCTCTAACTGCCCCTTAGGAACCGCATTAATTCCGGCACGAACAGTCTCAGAAACATAAGCACCACTGTTCATTGAGATAATCAAAATCCCTGGAATCAGACGAGAAAGATCAACACCCAAAATCCCAACCTGAATAGTCGGAGCATTGATATGCATAAGAGCAAAGGCAATCATAATCTGAACCATCATCGGTGTCCCGCGGAAAATCCAAACGTATAAGTTGGCAAGCCAAACAAGCGGTTTAAACTTTGAACGTTGCCCAAAAGCCAAGACAACCCCCAAAATAGTTCCCAAAAATACAACACAGATAGAAATGAGAACCGTCACGACAGCCCCATAGTTAAAATAAGGTAAATACTTAGGTAAAAAAGAAAAATTCATAGTCACACTGCTTTCTAAAATAGAATACTGTATGATTATAACATGAATTGAATTAAAATTCAAATCTTTTGTCTAATTTATTCAAAAAAACTTTAAGATGGTAGAATTAGCGAGAAATCTTAGTTTTTTCTAGGCAAGTTGAGCTCCTTTATGGTAAAATAGTAACGATAAGAAATGAAGGAGAATCAAAATGGAATCACATTTGGTTAGAATCATCAACCGCCTTGAAGCAATGGCTAAAGACGGCGGAAATTTAAAACGTAATTTTGAACGCGAAGGAGTTGTTGTTGCAGAAGTTGCATACAGCCACGACGAAGAAAACGGCTCAATCTTTACCCTTCGTGATGTCGAAGCTCGCGAAACTTATACGTTTGACAGCATTGACTTGATTGCAATGGAGATTTACGAACTCCTTTACTAATACAAAACAAGCTGGGATTACACCCTGCATGTCTAACCAAAATCCTTTTTGTCTCACAAATAGGATTTTTTTATAGTCCAAATCCACAAAGATCTTCATTGTAGCAACTTCTCAAAGCTGCAATCTTTTTACTTGCTTTACACCCCAATCCTGTTATAATGAAAGTATAGAAATTTGACTATTTTTGACCTTTAAACAGGTCAGGCTAAATAAAGAAATGAGGTAGATGTATGCTTTGTCAAAACTGTAAAATCAATGACTCAACGATTCATCTTTATACCAATCTCAATGGAAAGCAAAAACAAATTGACCTCTGTCAAAACTGCTATAAGATTATCAAGACAGATCCTAACAATAGCCTCTTTAAAGGTATTACGGATCTGAACAATCGTGACTTTGATCCCTTTGGTGATTTCTTCAATGACCTAAACAATTTCAGGCCTTCTAACAATACTCCTCCGACTCCCCCAACCCAATCAGGTGGAGGTTACGGTGGAAATGGCGGTTATGGTTCCCAAAATCGTGGACCTGCTCAAACTCCTCCACCAAGCCAAGAAAAAGGCCTACTGGAAGAATTTGGTATCAACGTAACTGAAATTGCCCGTCGTGGAGATATTGACCCCGTTATTGGGCGCGACGATGAGATTATCCGTGTCATAGAAATTCTCAATCGCAGAACCAAGAATAATCCTGTTCTTATCGGTGAACCAGGTGTCGGAAAAACTGCCGTTGTCGAAGGTCTAGCTCAGAAAATAGTTGATGGAGATGTTCCCCATAAACTACAAGGAAAACAAGTCATCCGTCTGGATGTGGTTAGCTTAGTTCAAGGAACGGGTATCCGTGGACAATTTGAAGAACGCATGCAAAAACTCATGGAAGAAATTCGCAAACGTGAGGACATCATCCTCTTTATCGATGAAATCCATGAAATTGTCGGTGCTGGTTCTGCGGGCGATGGCAATATGGATGCAGGAAATATCCTCAAGCCCGCCCTTGCTCGTGGAGAGCTGCAATTGGTCGGTGCTACTACCCTCAATGAATACCGTATCATTGAAAAAGATGCAGCCCTAGAGCGTCGTATGCAACCTGTTAAAGTGGATGAACCAACAGTGGAGGAAACAATTACTATCCTCAAAGGCATTCAAAAGAAATACGAAGACTACCACCACGTTCAGTATACCGATGCTGCAATTGAAGCAGCTGCAACTCTGTCCAATCGCTACATCCAAGATCGCTTCTTGCCTGACAAGGCCATTGACCTCCTAGATGAAGCTGGTTCTAAGATGAACTTGACCTTGAATTTTGTGGATCCTAAAGTAATCGATCAGCGCTTGATTGAGGCTGAAAATCTTAAATCTCAAGCTACACGAGAAGAAGATTTTGAGAAGGCCGCCTACTTCCGTGACCAGATTGCCAAGTATAAGGAAATGCAAAAGAAAAAGGTCACAGACCAAGATACTCCTATCATTAGTGAGAAAACCATTGAGCACATTATCGAGCAGAAAACCAATATTCCTGTTGGTGATTTAAAAGAGAAAGAACAATCTCAACTCATCCATCTAGCCGAAGACCTCAAGTCTCATGTTATTGGACAAGATGATGCTGTCGATAAGATTGCCAAGGCTATTCGCCGTAATCGTGTCGGTCTCGGTACCCCTAACCGCCCAATCGGAAGTTTCCTTTTCGTTGGGCCAACTGGAGTCGGTAAGACAGAACTTTCCAAACAATTAGCTATCGAACTCTTTGGTTCTGCTGACAGCATGATTCGCTTTGATATGAGTGAATATATGGAAAAACACAGTGTGGCGAAATTAGTCGGTGCCCCTCCAGGTTATGTCGGCTATGACGAGGCTGGGCAATTAACTGAAAAAGTCCGCCGCAATCCCTACTCTCTTATTCTCTTGGATGAAGTAGAGAAAGCCCATCCAGATGTCATGCATATGTTCCTCCAGGTCTTGGACGATGGTCGTTTAACAGATGGACAAGGACGTACCGTTAGCTTCAAGGACGCCATCATCATCATGACTTCAAATGCAGGTACAGGTAAGGCAGAAGCTAGCGTTGGATTTGGTGCTGCTAGAGAAGGACGTACCAACTCTGTTCTTGGTGAACTCGGTAACTTCTTTAGCCCAGAGTTTATGAACCGTTTTGATGGTATTATCGAATTTAAGGCTCTCAGCAAAGATAACCTCCTTCAGATTGTCGAGCTTATGCTTGCAGATGTTAACAAACGTCTTTCTAGCAACAACATTCATTTGGATGTAACCGACAAGGTCAAGGAAAAATTGGTTGACCTTGGTTATGATCCAAAAATGGGAGCACGCCCACTTCGTCGTACTATTCAAGACTATATTGAGGACGCAATCACTGACTACTACCTTGAAAATCCAAGCGAAAAAGACCTCAAGGCAGTGATGACCAGCAAGGGTAACATTCAAATCAAATCTGCCAAAAAAGCTGAAGTAAAGACTTCTGAAAAAGAAGTATAAATCCTATAGAAAAGGAGTAGAAAATGAAAATTTTCTGCTCCTTTTTACTAAAATAACTATAAATTCTTGACAGCTAGGCCTTTGTCCATTAAGATAATAATAAAGATAATAGATAATGAGGAAAATGCAATGGCAAACCCAACTTTCGGAGAAAAAAAAGCGAATACAGACTATGTTTCACGCTATGGCGTATATGCAGTTATACCTGATGCTGAACAAAAACAAATTGTTCTTGTTCAAGCACCCAATGGCGCTTGGTTCCTACCAGGTGGCGAAATTGAAGCTGGTGAGAACCATCAGGAAGCCCTAAAACGTGAATTGATTGAAGAGCTTGGCTTTACAGCTGAAATTGGTACCTATTACGGACAAGCTGACGAATATTTCTATTCTCGTCACCGTGACACCTACTACTACAATCCAGCCTACCTCTATGAAGCAACTTCTTTCAAAGAAGTGCAAAAACCACTAGAGGACTTTAATCATATTGCCTGGTTCCCTATTGACGAGGCTATTGAAAATCTCAAACGTGGTAGCCATAAATGGGCTATTGAATCTTGGAAAAAACAACATAAGATTGACTAAATTAAGCTACTTTATTCAAAAAGTGCTATAATAGAATTAGAAAATCGGAGGAAATGTTATGAAGCTAATCAATACGACAAACTCACACTCGCAACTTGTTAAAAGCCAGCTAGAAAGTACAGATGCAACCCTTGTTGAGGTCTATTCTGCAGGGAATACAGATGTTATTTTTACTCAAGCTCCGCTTCACTATGAAATCCTCATCTCAAATAAACACCGCGCTATTCGTGAACCTGAAATCGAAGCTATTCAAGAATTTTTCTTGAAACGTAAAATTGATAAGGACTCTATTGATGAGGCCAATATCAAAACCCTCTATTCAGAAAAATTAATTGGAATTTCGATTCCAACCAAATAAAATCTTGGAGAGATTAGAAAGTGCTTTGAACCTTATGGAACAAAATTAGGTTTATTTAGCTTTTTAAATCATCTCCAATTTTTTATCTATAAAATCTTGTCATACAAGATTTTGTAGATAATTAAGGAGACAAACATGGGAGACATCATATATAGAGAGGCAAGAATTGAAGAAAGCGAAAAAATTGGAAAATTATTAGCCAATTCCTTTCTTGACTATCCCTTTTTAACGATTATAACTGATGATTTGAAGAAACCTGACTCCTATCCTGCTTTTGTAGAAACGTTGCAAATTCTGCTTACTAGAGTCTATATTAAGAAGGGAAACTGTTTAATTGCGGAACAGGATGGAGACTTACTTGCAGTCGCCCTTTTGCAACAAAAAGATTTCTGTATACTATCCTATCTACGAAATGGAGGAACAAACATTTTTCGCTACATTCGACCACAAAATCTCCTTAAATACTTTGACTTTGTAAAACGTTCCAAAAAGCATTTAGAAAAATCTGGAGAGTTTGATTGGTATTTGATGGCCTTAGCTGTCAATATAGAAAGTAAGGGGCAGGGAATAGGCAGTACTTTTCTGACACAAGGGATTGAACCTTATGTCAAATCAAAAGGCTGTAAGAACTTGGGTCTCATAACTAATACAGCTAGAAATGCCTCATTCTACGAAAAAAACGATTATGGACTACTAGACTTTATAGATCTAGAATACGGTTCAAAATCAATTGGTAACTGGGCATTTTTAAAAACAATGAATAAATTATAACAGGCTAGCAATTTACTGACCTATTAAAAAGGATAGCTCATATTTACAAAAACCAACGTTCAAAACGTTGGTTTTCTTATCTATTTTACTGCTTCTTTCAAAGCATCTACCTTGTCCAAACGTTCCCATGGAAGGTCAATATCTGTACGTCCCATGTGTCCATAAGCCGCTGTTTGACGGTAAATTGGACGCTTGAGGTCCAGCATTTGGATAATTCCTGCAGGGCGAAGGTCAAAGATTTGACGGGCTGCTTTTTCAAGCTTACTTTCAGCTACTGTTCCTGTACCAAAGGTATCGATACGAACAGAGACAGGTTGCGCAACACCGATAGCATAGGCCAATTGCACTTCTGCCTTCTTAGCAAGACCCGCTGCAACGATATTCTTTGCAATATATCGAGCCGCATATGACGCAGAACGGTCCACCTTAGTCGCATCCTTACCAGAGAAGGCACCACCACCATGACGAGAGTAGCCCCCATAAGTATCTACGATAATCTTACGACCAGTCAAACCTGAGTCCCCTTGAGGTCCACCGATTACAAAACGACCAGTAGGATTGATGAAGAATTTTGTTTGCTCATCCAAGTAAGAGGCTGGAATAACCTCTTTGATAACCTTGTTAATGACATCATTGTGAATTTGTTCGTTGCTAACTTCTGGATCGTGCTGAGTTGAAATCACGACTGTGTCCACACGTACTGGACGATCATTTTCATCATACTCAACTGTAACTTGTGATTTAGCATCTGGGCGAAGATAGCTGATTTCCCCAGACTTACGAAGTTCTGCCAAACGACGAACCAATTTATGACTGAGTGAAATTGGCAAAGGCATGAGCTCTTCTGTTTCATCCACTGCAAATCCAAACATGAGCCCTTGGTCTCCAGCACCAATCAAATCAAGTGGATCTTGGTCTGCATTTCCACGAACCTCCAAGGCTTCGTTAACACCTTGAGCAATGTCAGGAGATTGTTCCACCAAAGATGGATGTACTCCTACAGTCTCAGCAGAAAAACCATATTCTGTATTGGTGTAGCCAATCTCTGCAATGGTATCTCGAACCACACGGTTAATATCTACATAGGCATTTGTAGAAATTTCACCAAAAACGTGGACAGATCCAGTGTATACAGCTGTCTCAGCAGCAACGTGCGCCTCTGGATCCTTAGCTAAAATAGCATCCAAAATCGCATCTGAAATTTGGTCTGCAATCTTATCTGGATGCCCCTCAGATACAGATTCAGACGTGAATAATTTACGTTCTGACATAAAAATGTCCCCCCTTAAAAATAGTGTTATAGAGTTACAAAGTACTGATAGGTATTTTCATTTTCTAAGAGTTACAACGCGTAAGAAATAAAAACGATACTTTTTTATTTCTAAAGCTAGTAAGGCGCATAGGATGACCGCCCTATAGCGGCATCCGTAGAATGATGAGCGACTTTGGAGCCGTCATTCTTTGCGAGTTACAAAGTACTGATAGGAAAACTCTTAGTGATAAATACCTACCATCTTATCGGGACTATATAACTTTATCATTATACCATTTTTTAGCGCAATTTGCAGTCTTTATTGTAGTGTTTCTGTTTAGATAGTTCGTTCTCATAAATAAAAAAAGTTGGAGCTCAGTACTCCAACAATTTCTATTAAAATGTTTGACGTTTTGCTTTACGCTCTGCACGTCCACGTGCGCGATTTTCAGCGCGCTTGGTTTTGCGGCGCTTTTCATCAACCGCCCATTGAATTTTTTTCTTATAACCCGGTTTGACTTTTTTCTTTTTCTTTTTAACCAAACCAATCATTTCGATATCAAGCTTGTCTTGCTTTTTCTCACGATTAGCACGACGATCACGGTCATAGGTATCTTGAAATTCTCCGTCTTTGACCATCTTAGGAGTAAACTTGATTCCCAATTTCTCCAACTCACGAATATCCGAGTCATCACTTGGCTGATAGAGGGTAATAGCTGTACCTGGTAGACCGTTTCGTCCAGTACGACCAACACGGTGCACAAAGAAAGATAAATCTTGTGGAATAGCATCATTGATAACATGGCTGACACCTTCGATGTCAATTCCACGCGCTGCCAAATCCGTTGCAACAATATACTCAAAATCCAGATTTTTCACCTGATTCATGATACGCTTGCGCTCACGAGGGGCAATATCTCCATGGATTTTTGCCACCTTCAAACCTTGCGCAGTCAAGTAAGCATGCAATTCATCAGCCCGTGTTTTAGTGTTAACAAAAATCATTGCCAAATAAGGTTGCATCAACTGAGTCAGCTGGTAAATTTGATCATTCTTGTCACGTCCCTTAGTAGAAATCAACCAATTATCAATGGTATCAGAAATGACCGTTTTGGTCTTGATTTTTTCCATAACAGGATTTGACAAGTATTTTTTCAAGAATGGTTGCAGTTTTTGTGGGATAGTTGCTGAGAAGACCATGAATTGCAAGTCTTTTGGAAGACTGCCAGCAATCTTATCAACAGTTTCTAAGAATCCCATATCCAAGGTCATATCTGCCTCATCGACCACAAAGGTCTTGGTCTTGTGAATAGCTAAATTACCAGATTTAACCAAGTCATAGATACGACCTGGCGTTCCGATAACAATATGAGGTTGGTTGCTTGCCAATTTTTCAATTTGGCGAGCCTTATCTGTCCCCCCCACATAATTAACCACACGAACTTCCACTTCTGAGTGGGCTGCAATCTGACGAGCTGCTTGATAAATCTGAGTAGCCAACTCACGACTCGGTGCCGTAATCACTGCCTGTACACTATCACTAGATTCATCTAATTGCTGGAAAATTGGTAACAAGAAAGTATGAGTCTTACCTGAACCTGTTTTTGATTCACCGACTAGGTCACGACCTGCCAAAACAATCGGAATCAACTTATCTTGCACCTCTGTAGGAGTTGTAAATTTCAACTCCTCCAAGGCTTCTTTAATATAGTTTTTAAATTGAAATTTCGTAAATGACATAATATCCTCGATTCTATCTATCTGTTCAATTATACCACATTTTATTCCATTTCAGTAGTCTCACTTATTTAGGCTATTTCCAGTAGCTTCTCTAATAAGAAAAAGGCTGGAACTTCATGATTCCAACCTCTTTTCAGTCATTATTTCCAGTTTAAAGTAGCATTCAAGCCATAGTGATCACTCACTTGTGGACTCTTGTTACCATCAAATACGACATGTAATTTTTCCACCTCTAACTCCTTGGTAGTAAAAACATAGTCGATTCGAAGGGGTTCAGTGTTCCCCTTCCAGCCATCAATTTCTGGTGGAACAGTATAGCTACCACTTTTATCTTGAGCAACTTCAAATGCGTCTTGTAAGCCTAATGAACTAGCTAAAATAGCTTGGTAACCTTCCTGACCAGCTGGGTTGTTGAAATCTCCAGCAAGCAAAAGTGGCTTGTTCAATTCTTTCAAGACAGCCTCAAATCGTGCCCATTCTTCTTGGAAACCTTTATCCCACCAAGAAAGGTGGACACTGGCAACTGCAAGTTCATTACCATCGACTACAGTTTCAGCCAGGGCGACACGACGAGTATGATAGTCTGTTGGATCATCCACATCTGAAACCAAAATTTCTCTGGCTTTAATAGGTGTTTTAGATAAAATAGCCACACCTTCATGGTAGCGGTCATAACCGATATGATTATAGGCCCAGGTCCAATAATAATTTTTTCCTTGCTCTGACAACTTTTCAACCAAGAGTCTAACATAGTGGTCTTGATGAATAGGCTCAGCTGCTGGCAAAGCTTGATAGAGATCATTAACCTCCACCTCTGGCGAAGTGATCTCCTGATTGATTTCTTGGAAACAAATCAAATCATAGTCTTTTTCAAGAATATCCTCAAGCAAAATCTGGAATTTTTCCTCAGCTTCTTTTTCCATCCAACTGTGAGTATTGAGTGTTAAAAATTTCATTCTTTTCTCCCAAAATAAGAGGTTGGAATACAGCTTCCAACCTCAAGTATATTACAATTCTACTTTAGCAACTGCTGTTTTAGCTGCAAGAGAACCTGTTTTTTCTAATTTAACTGATTTAATAACATCACCATTTGTGAAGACAACCACTGTTGAAGTTTCACGTCCTGCTGCACGGATAGCATCCAAGTCAGCTGTGACAAGGAGATCTCCTGCTGCAACTTTTTGTCCTTCAGCAACATGAACTGTAAATGGTTTTCCTTCAAGACTTACTGTGTCCAAACCAATGTGAACAAGTACTTCAAGACCTGCTTCAGTCACAAGACCAAGAGCATGTTTTGTAGGGAAGATGCTTGATACAGTACCTGAAACTGGAGATACAATGTTTCCATTTGCAGGTTCTACAGCAAATCCATCACCCATCATTTTTTGAGCAAATACTGGATCTTTTACTTGTTCCAAAGCAACAACTTGACCGTCAGCTACTGAGTATACTTCCTCAGTAAGACCTTTGAAGTGAACAGTGTTTTGTTGTGCTTCAGTCATTTGGCTTGGAAGAGTTTCAGGAATGATTTCACCTGAATCAAGGATATCTTGGATATCAGATTTCAATACGTCTGCTTTTGGACCGTAGATAGCTTGAACTCCTTGTCCTTTCATGACAAGACCCATAGCTCCTTCTGCTTTCCATTGTTCTGCATCACCGACTTTGTCAGCATCTTTTACAGTTACACGAAGACGAGTCATACATGCATCAACATCAACGATGTTTGCACGTCCACCAAGAAGGTTAATAATGTTTACAGCTTGAGAGCCTGCTGCAACTTTCACTTCGCTACTAGCTTCTTCTGAACCTTCAGCAGTTTCGTAATTTCCGTTACGTCCTGGAGTTGCGTAGTTGAATTTTTGAATCATGAAGTTTGCGATAAAGTACATGATTACGGCAAAGAGAACAGTTACCCAGATAAAGTTAACGATATCCATACCAATACCAGCATTAATTGCTAGTGGTGTACGAGTCAAGAATTCAATTGAACCGAATGAGTGGACACGTAGGTTTACTACGTCAGCCATAGCGAAGGCAGCACCTTGAACAAGTGAGTAAACAAGATACATAGGTGTTGCTACAAACATGAACATGTATTCGATTGGTTCAGTAACCCCTGTCAAGAATGTTGCAAGAGCTGTCGCAATCATCATACCTTTATATTGATGTTTCTTATCAGCATCGACATTACGGTAGATAGCAACGATCATACCCATCAAGATACCGAATGAACCGATCATTTGTCCAACTTTGAAACGAGCTGGGTGAACAGTATCTAACAATTGTTGGTAGTGACTTGCATCTGTACCTTTAAGGTTAACAAGGTCTGTTACCCATGCAAGCCATAGTGGGTCTTGACCAAATACTTGAGTACCTTTAGCTGCACCAGTTAAAATGTCATAAGTACCACCAAGAGCTGTGTAGTTCATTGGGATAGTCAACATATGGTGAAGACCAAATGGCAAGAGCAAACGTTCCAAAGTACCATACAAGAATGGTGCAAGGATTGGAGCAGTTTCTTGTGAGTTGGCAATCCAGATACCAAAGCTATTGATACCTGTTTGAACTACTGGCCAGAAGGCAGCAAGTAGAATTGCAGCGATTGCTGAACGAAGAATAACTACAAATGGTACGAAACGTTTCCCGTTGAAGAATGAAAGTGCATCAGGAAGTTTACGGAAGTTGTAGTATTTATTGTAAGCAGTTGCCCCTACAAAACCTGAGATAATCCCTACAAACACACCCATGTTCAATGCTGGAGCTTCAAGAACACTAATGAAGTAATCAGCAACTTTGATTGAACCACCAAAGAGAGTTGTGACCATAGCATCTGGATTTTTCAACATATCTCCTGATACACCAAAGATTGTACCAGTGATACGGTTAATCAAGATGAAGGCAAGACCAGCGGCGAAAGCACCACCAGCACGTTCTTTAGCCCAGCTTCCTCCAATTGCTAGGGCAAACAAAATGTGAAGGTTACCGATAACCCCCCAACCAATTTGCTCAAGAATTCCACCTGTAACTACAAGTGGTGCAAAAGTTGGGTTAATCATTACGATAGACTTACCGATTGAAATCATCAAACCAGCAGCCGGCATAACCGCGATAACCACCATCAAAGCCTTACCGAATTTTTGCCAAAACTCGAAAGACAAGACATTTTTGAATGTATCTTTCATCATTCAAATCTCCTTTATTTTTATTTAGGCAAACGTTTTACGAAAACGTTTGCACTTTCTATAATTCAATTATACCACTTTAATTTTTTTTGTAAAGGCTTTTATAAAAAAAAGTAGACTTTTTTCTAAAATTTTTGTAGTAAAAAAGGAGATATTAAAATCTCCTCAAATATACTTCTATTTTAGATTTTCAGGAATCGGCGCATTGAAATTCCTGATCCGATTGAACCGATAAAAATTCCAATCACAAATAATAAGGCAATCATCAGTGGACTGAATACTTCTGGTGATATCATTGAAAGGTTCTGACCAACCAATGACTTATTAACAGATTGGTAAACCATTTTATAGACAATAAATACCAGAACTGATGGAAGTGTTGCTCCAAGCAAACCAATGAAGGCACCTTCAAGCAAGAAAGGTCCGCGGATATAGCCATTCTTAGCACCTACTAAACGCATGATTTGAATTTCACGGCTTCGTGAAATAATGGTGATACGTATAGTATTAGAAATCAAGAACACCGCAATGAAAATCAATAATCCAGCGATAACTAGTCCCCAAACACGAATAAATGAGGCTAACTTAAACAAGCGTTCTGTATTAGCACCACCATCTTGAACTTCTGATACACCTTCGATTTTTTTAGCCTCTTCTGCTACTGTCTTTACATCACTTGGTGTATTTGTATCAACGATATATGCATCATAGAGTGGATTGGCATCGCCTTCAAAGATTTTCCAGTTGTCCCCCATTGTTTCTGTCAACTTTTCATATTGTTCTTCTTTACTTGAAAACGTAACACTTTTAACGGTTGACATACCTTTCAAAGCATCATATACCTTATGGTAGTCGTTATTTGTAACAGTTTGACCTTCTTTTTCAATCGTCTCACTATTATCAGCTACGTCCTTACGAATGTATACCATTACTCGGACATTATTTTCGATATCTGTAGCTAGTTTAGCCGTATTAAAGATAACAGATGCAAATATTGCAACCAAGGTCAAAGTAATCATAACTGAACTAACAGCAGCTACTGTCATCCAGCCATTTCGTTTCAAACTTTTTAACGATTCAAATAAATGACGAAAAAATCTACTAATCATCGTATCCATATTCTCCTTTAGCTTCGTCACGAACGACACGGCCATTTTCAATGGCAATGACACGGTGGCGCAAGGTATTTACAATCTGACTGTTGTGGGTAGCCATCAAGACAGTTGTACCTTGGAGATTGATGCGTTCCAGCAAGTTCATAATTTCCCATGAATTATCTGGGTCCAAGTTTCCTGTTGGTTCGTCCGCAATCAATACTTTTGGATTGTTTACAATGGCACGTGCAATTGCAATCCGTTGCTGTTCTCCCCCTGAAAGTTCATTTGGGAAAGAACGAACCTTATGCTTCAATCCAACCAAGTCTAAGACTTCCATAACACGTTTTTTGATATTACGGCGACTTTCTCCAATTACCTCCATTGCATAAGCAATATTTTCATAAACGGTTTTCTTTGGTAACAGTTTATAATCTTGGAAGACAACCCCAACACTACGACGTAGGAGAGGAACATCTTTCTTTTTAATTTTAACCAGATTAAAACCAGCAACAGATAAGCTTCCTTTTTCGATTTTTACTTCGCGATACAAAGAACGAATAAAGGTTGATTTCCCAGCTCCTGAAGGTCCTACGATGTAAACAAATTCCCCTGGTTGAACGCTTACCGAAACACCACGTAGGGCAGTCGTTCCGTTGTCGTATTTTTTGACGACATCTCTCATTTCAATAATTGACATGTGAGTTCCTTTCTATCTTAGCTGATTCTCCACTTGAGATAGGCATCAATAAAACCATCTAGGTCTCCATCCATAACCTTATCTACTTGTGCAACTTCAAAGTTAGTTCGATGGTCTTTTACCATAGTATATGGCGTGAAAACATAAGAACGAATTTGACTTCCCCATGTGATTTCCTTTTTCTCACCCTTGAGGGAATCGACTTCCGCAGCTTTCTTCTCCTGCTCCATTTGATAGAGCTTAGCCTGCAACATCTTCATGGCACGATCTCTATTTCCATACTGGGTACGATCGACTGTTGACTGAACGACAGTTCCCGTAGGAATGTGTGTCAAACGCACACCTGTGGAAACCTTGTTGACGTTTTGTCCACCAGCACCACCTGAACGGAAAGTATCCATCTTGATATCATCTTCACGGATTTCTACTTCAATAGTATCATCCAATTCTGGCATCACTTCTACAGATGTGAAAGAGGTATGGCGACGTTTGGCAGAGTCAAATGGCGAGATTCGCACCAAACGGTGTACCCCCATTTCTGACTTGAGAAGACCATAGGCATTAGGTCCTTCAAATGATAAGGTTACTGACTTGATACCAGCTTCATCTCCTGCTTGGTAATCCAATACTTCCACTTTAAAGCCTTTAGCATTTCCATAGCGAGTGTACATACGAAGCAACATATCACCCCAGTCCTGAGCCTCAGTACCACCGGATCCTGGATGGATTTCCAAGATGGCATTATTATGGTCATAAGGTTCTGACAAGAGCAAGGTCATCTCGTAACTGGTCATCATCTTATCAAGTTCTGACAACTGTTCAACCAATTCTTCATGTACCGACTCATCTTCAGCTAAAAAGTCTAATAAAATTTCAACTTCATCCTGCAACTCTTCCATCTTATGGAAAGTATTGTAAGTGTTTTTTAATTCATTTAATTCTTGCGACGTTTTTTGGGCCGCGATATTATCGTTCCAAAAATCAGGTTCTGTCATCTTGTTTTCCAAGATAGCAATCTCTTCCTCTAAACCTTCGAGGTCAAAGAGACCCCCTGAAAGAAGCTAATTTTTCACGATTTGCGTCAATTTTCTGACGAATTACTGAAATGTCCATAAATACTCCTTTTTTGTATCATTTTATTATACCATAATCTATCATTTCTTTCCATCTTTTGCTCTAATGACTTTTTCTATCTTGATTATACAATCTAATTGCACAATAAAAACTCATAAAATTTTCTAGTAAAATAGAATTGAACGAACTAGTTACCAAAAAAAGTTTTATGAGCTACCATCATTCTACCATAGACAAGAGTGAAAGTATTCTCATTTACTGTACTCAAGGCCTAAATTTTTTCTCAAATTGCTAAGTTACCTCATCTTTATTAAACTAAATTATGAAATTCCCCAAGTGTTATATCCTTTATGCCTAACTTTCGGGGTACAGTCCAGTTCATACACATAGATCTTTTATCTCACAATCTCCCTGTTTCTTAATAGAGTATAAAAAATCGTCGTATGAATGTTCTGCATGTCAATTGTCGGCATAAATAGTTCGCTATTTTTACCTATTTAACAAAATCCTTCGTAACCTAGTCCAATTATACCACAAAAAGAGAGCATCTTTCGCTCCCTTTATTACTCCGGTAATTCTACCTTCAAGCTCATATCCGTCGGTTGTAATACCTTCTGAACTGCTGCAAGAAAGGCTAGTCCATTATCAGATGGAGAATATTGGAATGTGATATGGATGACTTTTTTATCAAAGCTATCGCCATATCGCTCTACATATTGCTTACTTTCGAGGAAGTAGATGTAGTTATTGAGTTTTTCTTGAAGTTTCAAGAGATGCTCTTCTTCGGTATCTGGAAGCCAAAGATTGCCATCTATTAATAAAAGTTCCAAGTCTGTATCACTCGCTCCGATTGCATCAATTTCTGAAACATCTAACTGAATTGGAGTTTCTTTTATCCAAAATTTTGTTTTTATCAAACGATAAAGTCGATTTATTGCATCACTTTCATTTTTAAATTCGTCTCTTATCCAGATATCTTGGCGCTCATTAACCTCATATACTTTATATTGACTAGATTTCTCATCGTAATAGTATCCCAAGGTAAATTGACCTTCAAATCGTTCATCAAACGCAATATGAAATATCCCTATCTTATCTCTGTGTTTATTAACGAAATTTACTAGTTCTTGTCTCGTCATTTAAATTCCTCCATCATCCCCATATTCAGCATATCAATTCCTCCAAAAGGTGTTACAATCTGTTCAGCGCCACCTGACATATCACCCCATTCTGCCGCTTTCCCATGAACACCATACTTAATATCATCACTAGACATACTCAAAGAAGTAGATGTATCGGATATATATTTTCGATACTTATCCGACAGCTCTAAAAATTGGTCTTGTGACACCCCTTCAATTCCTTCTTCTCTCAAAATCCTATTAAAAATCTTGATATCACCTTCACTGATAGCATCAATTTTATCAAAATAACTATCGGTTTTAAAGTTACCGTTATGGTAAGCTTTAAGATTTTCAACATATGGAATTGAACGTTGACTGTACGTATATGGTCCTTCGCTAGGAATATCCGAGAAGTTACCTCCTCCCATATGTCCAAACCGGTCCCATCGCTCTGGTAAACCAGAAGTTCTCGTTATAGGATGTACAGTTCCTTTTTTAAATCCTAATCTTTCTGGCCAATCATATGAAATCCAACCATCTTCAATTGATTTAACATATTGTGCATCAGAAGGAACATTGATATCTACTTTATCATCAAGCTCAGTAAAATACTTTTGAAGTTTTTGAACCTTTTCTTCTAAACTTAAGTCAGTTTTGTATAATTCACTGGTATACTGCTTCACCTTGTCAAAGCTTGATACTTTCTCAATTGTAAAACTGTCTGTTGGTTTGGAAATCACATCAATCCGAGTCCCTGGTTCAATTTTAGTGCCACCTGTAAAGCGACCTTTTCCTTCACCTACGATAGTACCGCCATATTTTGATAGATTATCCAGAATATCTTGGCGTTTAATGGATAAACCATCTTTTGCAGTCGTGTAATCTTGAATGCGAATTTTTCCAGTTTCATCTACACCGACAGCTTTTAATTGGATACGTTGAATTTCATCTGCTACATTACGTGTCTCAACGGTTATCCTAGTCTCGACATCTTTGAAATTTGTCTTGAAGTCATCAATCTTTGTAGTTGAAAACTCTCTGTAGTTAGCAAAATTTTGTTCAGATACGTTATTTTTCACATTATTGAGACTAAACTTGCTGGCTGCTGAGGAGACCGCATAACCTCCTACGATATTCCCGATAAAGTTTGCGGTTTG